>DASRJR010000498.1:0-15142 GCA_035649395.1 Vicinamibacterales bacterium | reverse complement strand
AGCGGCCGGCCGACCGGTGGACCAAAGCCGGGGCCATAGAGCGACGAGGCCTGCATGAACTGCCCGGTTGCCGTCGCCGCGCTCAAACCAAGACGCGCATTGCTCCCGAAATACAGATTCTCGGTGTCGAACAGGTTGTAGAAGTCGACGTATCCCTTGAGGCGCGCGCGAGGACCAACGGGGAAGGTCTTCGTCACTCGAAGATCGACGTTGAGATAGCGGCTGCTGCGCTGTTCCGCGCTGCCGTCGGCATTGACCACGAAGCCGTCCCGCTGACTGTTGATGCCGACCTGCGTGCATCCGAGTGGGTTCAGCGCGCGAATCGCAGTCGCATTCCCGCGCACGGCAAAGACCGCCGCAGGATCCGCGCTTGCGCACAACCGATCGATCGTCGTCAATCCATCGCCGTCGAGATCGAACCCGGCATTGAGCGAGTACGGGCGTGGCGACGCCCACTGAAACACCGGCGCGACTTCGAAGCCGACCGGAAGAGCCAGGACCGCGCTGGCGACGACGCGGTGGCGCTCGTCGAGCCGCGTCGGACCCCATTCGCCGTCGATGAACTGGTTCTCCGGCGCGATCGCGATGCCATTGCCACTGTACGACGCGGTCGGCTGGCCTCCCCAGGCTCGCGAACGGCCGATCACGTAGCTGAGCGACAGGATGCTGCGCCCATACGACCCGCGCATTGTCGTCGCCAGGCTGTCGAACTTCGATTCGTTCGTCGTCGAGAACATGTTGATCTGCTCGAGCCGTCCCGCGCCCAGACCGGCGGCGACGAACGCCTGATCGAAGTACCGCGTGTTGACGCCGCGAACGCAGCGCGCGTCGCCGGGCGTCGAGCCTGGATAGGCGGCATTGCACACACGCTCGATGCGCGGGTTGATGTTCAGGAAGCGCGGTTCGTCGGTGCCGCTGGTGTGAACGTAGTCGCTCGACAGAACCCAATCCTTGCCGATCGCCTTCTGGAAACCGATCGACGCCTTCTGCACGTACGGCTCCTGCGCATCGGGATCGTTGATCCGTCCGAACGAGCCAGCCGGCAGGACCGCGTAGTTGGCTGAAGGTGGGGCGGGCAGCGGATCGACTCCGTAGCGGAATCCCGCCAGCTGTCCGACGCCGACTGCGCTGTTCGTGAGGTTGATGAGCGTGGAGAAGATCTCCGCCCCGCTCTGCGAATGCGAGAACAGCGTCAGGTTCTGAAAGAGCTGATCGTAGAAGATGCCGTAGCCGCCGCGGACGACGAAACGTCCGTTGCCGGCGGTGTCGTAGGCGAAGCCGAGACGCGGCTGGAATTCCTTCCAGCTCGGTGTCGTGCGAGCAAGCTTCTCTGAATCACTCGTCAGGCGCTGTGCCAGCGGCTCGCTGATCTGGCGCAGAATCGCCATGGTGCGGTTGTTGGTCTGATCCGGCAGGTTGCCGATGTTGGCGTCCCACCGCAGGCCGAGATTCAGCGTCAACCGATCCGCGACGCGCCAGTCGTCCTGTCCGTAGAACGCGAGCTGATGGAACACCTGATCGTGGCTGGCCTGTCCGGCGGCGTACTGGATGTTGCGAACCGCTCCGGGCGTCGCGAATCCGCCAGGATAGGTGGCGCCGTTCGTGGCGATCGTCTGCGGGTCGTCGAACCAGGCCACCGTGTACCCGGACGCGCCGAAGTAGAAGTAGCCTCCCAGCTTCGTGTGGATATAGTTCGTGCCGAACTTCAGCGCGTGCGCCCCGCTTTGCATCGTGAAGTCGTCGCGCAGCTGGAATTTCCGGATGGTCGTCTGCTGGGGCGTGTTGATGTTCGGCCCCGTATCCACACTCGGAAAATCGAGGAACGGCAGACCAGTCACGTTGGGCAGAATCTCGTTGTTGAAATCCTGGTAGTGGAACGACGCGTTGTTCAGTCGACTCGACCCGATGATCAACGTGTGGCCGGCGACCAAGTCGTAGTTGCGGGTGGTATTGGTGTTGCCATTATTCACGTCCGCAGTCGCCGGTACGGGGATCTGATCGTTCGGCGACGACTGATCCTGAAGTGCGAACCGCGCGAACAGCGTCTGCCCAGCGGTCGGCGCGAAGTCGACTTTCGCGGTGAGCAGCGTGTCGTCGTACGGCGTGGGGATGCTCGAACTGACGTTGATGCCAGGGACGACGCTCAGCTGGTTGAAGGCGGCCTGCGTGAGGACGTTGTTGGAGCGCTCACGGAAGCGTTCGAGCGCGCCGAAGTAGAAGACGCGATCGCGGACCACCGGTCCACCCACGGATCCGCCGAACTCGTGCCGCGAGAACTCGGGCTTGACGAACGACGCGTCGGCGGCCTTTCGCTGCAGCTCGAAGAAATCCATCGTCCGCGTCTGGTCGCCACGATAGCTGCCAAACAGCGAACCTCGCATCTGGTTAGTACCTGATTTCGTGATCACGTTGACGACGCCACCGACCGAGCGTCCGCTCTCGGCGCTCCATCGGTGTTGGAGCACCTGGAACTCCTGAATGGACTCGTAGGCGAAATTCTGAATCAGGCTGCCGACGGCGTTGTCCTTGTTGTCGCCACCATCGACGTTGACATCGAGCTGCCGGCCGTCGCCGCCGCTCATGGCAAAGTTGCCGATGCGAGTCTTCGTCGGATCGAAATTTCCGACCGGGCGCGCCTCGGGCATGATGACGGTCAACCCGGCAAACGTGCGATTGAGCAGCGGCAGACTCGCGATTTCTCTCGACGTCACGAACCCAACCACATCGGAGCGGGTCGTCTCGACGAGCGGTGTCTCAGCCGTGACGGAGACCACCTCCGTGACCGTGCCCACTGCCAGCGTGATGGGCAGCGTCCGCCGCATGCCGACGGTGAGCTCGATATCGCGTGCTTCCGCCTTCTTGAAGCCTGATAGTTCCGCCGTCACGGTGTAGCTGCCCGGCGGCAGCTGGGCGATCGTGTAATCGCCTGCCGCGCCGCTGACGGTCGTCCGAACGAGACCGGTCGCCTGATTCGTCGCCGTGACGGTGGCGCCCGGGATCCCCAGTTCGGATGCATCGAGGACGCGCCCGGTGATTTCGCTTGTGACGGCCTGGCCGTACGCTCCGGTCGTGAGGCTGCCGGCGCAGATCACTGCCAGGAGCAGTCGAACCACGTTTCGTGGATCCATCGCTCACCCCCGCATTCAGTCGCGATCACGACTTATCCAACGAGCTCGGGACCGTCGGCTCGGTTGGCGGCGAGGATGGTAGCACCATCGCCTGAGGCGGGGGGCGGCGATTCCTAGCCCTGTCTCGGCTCGTCTTCGTAGGCGTCGCCGGCCGGCGCTTGCGTATCGGACACCTGATTCTCTCGCGCGCCGATATGTGCGTCAGTCGAGTGCAGGTGAGGCGCACTTGTCTACGTCAGCGGGTTCTCTTTGTCGGGTCCACTGTCGGCCTGATCGTCCTTCTCGAGTTCGACCTCGGTGTCGGGCGGGCGCTTGACGTCGGGCTCTGGCTTCGGGCGTTTCAGCTCGGGTTGCGGCTTGGGTGGCGTCTCGAGCTCCGGGATCGCAGTTGTGTCACGCATGACCGTCCAGAGTGCAGGTTCCATACCGGACGGCTCGGCCGGTTCTCGCGCGGTTCGGCAGGGCGAACCTCAACCCTTGTAGCGCGCCAACCGGGCAAGTTTGACTGCTGGTTAGGAACCGTCTTCGAGATAGGCGCGCACTTTGCCGCGCAGCAACGTCGCGACATCCGGCCGTTCTTCCACCAGGTTGCGCTGCTCGCCGCGGTCGCGGGTGAGGTCGTACAACTCCTCCTCGCCGTACTGCGGCGTCGCGATGAACTTGAAGAGTGCCCGGTCGTTTCGATGGAGCACCGCGAAACGATTCGGCAGGAAGTACGTCTGGTGATAGGTGAAGCGCTCCGCGGTGGGAGCGAGCAGCGTTTGCCCCTCCCATGAAGCCGGAATCGGCAATCCGAGACGATCGACGATGGTCGGCGCAATGTCGATTTGGGTCGCGAACGTCAGATCCGGATATCGCGCCTGAGGCACGTCATAGACCAGCAGTGGAATGCGGATGTCCTCGTCGTACAAGTGCCACCCGTGCGCCCAGTGCCGCTCGCCCAATCCCTCCCCGTGATCGGCCGTGACGATGACGATCGCTTCGTCCAGGTAGTGCTTCGCGGCGAGGGCGTCGAACAGCTGCTGGATCAGGCCGTCGACCTGACGCACTTTGTCGTCGTAGCGATCCGGCTTGTTCAACTGGTCGAGGATCTTGTACGGCTCGAGCCCGGGGCTGACCTGGTCATCGGGTCGAGTAAAGACGTGCGAGTCCGGAAACTGCACACCCAGATAGTGCGTGGACATGAGGTGGATGTAGAAGAACGCCGGGCGCTCCCGCGAGGCGGGCGGCACGCGTTCGAGCCCCTCGAGGACGAGACGGTCGTCGTCCATCGTGTAACGTTCGGTCTGCGTCCCGTCGAAGAACGTGTCCTCGCTCGAGTGATAGAACTGCGGGAGCCCGTTCCACGCGCTGTGGTTGCCTGAGAGCAGAAACCAGGTTTGATAGCCCTCGTCGGCGAGCACGTCCTGCAATTGAAACGTCCGAGCGCTGATGTCGCGGAACTCGCGACCGGCAAGCGTGCTGGTGATCCCGCAGAACGATTCCGAACAGGTGGAGAACGCCGCCTCCACTCTCTTCATGCGTCCAGTTCGCACCAGGCGATCGAGGAACGGAGTGGTCGGCCGGTGATAACCGTAGACCTGCATGCGATCGGCGCGCAGCGAATCGACCATGATCACGATCACGTGCTTGCGATTGGCCGTCGCGACGCCGCGCGGATACGACGCGCGCAGCACCGCATCGCGCTCGGCGACGGCCTTGCGCCGCGCGGTCGGTTCGAACGCGTAGCCGACGGGACGGAAAAAGCTGGCGATGAGCTCGTCTTTCCAGAGTCGACTGTCGCGGCTGTCGACACCCCATTGCAACGTCGTTACGAACAGCGCAGCCATGGCGATGGCAAACGCTGGAGGGACCGCCTTCAGGCGGCCCTGGACCGCGCCCCATTCCCGAAGGCCCGCATCGATCGTGCGACGCCGCCACGCCACGAGCGCGAGCATCAGGAACAGCGTTCCGCATCCGAAGGCGGTGATCCCGAGCGGGCCGACTGGAAACGGTTCTCGCCCCGACCACACCGTCGGCGCGAAAGCGGTGACGAGTCGGCCGGTGATGTTGCGGCCCCATGACAGATTGCTGACGAGGTTCAGCGCATAGAGATAAACCTGAACCGTCCACGTAACGGCGAGTAGACAGCCGTACAGCTGGAGTGGCCAGCGGGCGTATCTGCAGAAGGCGACGGCGGCCGCAAGCAGCGCCGCCAGGACGAGGTTCCACTCGACGAGCAGGAGGACGTGGCCCGCGACCGCCTGCGGATTCAGCGAAAACCGCCACGCGAACAGCGACGCGACACCGGCACTCAGGAGGAGATGCGTCGCGATGGGCAGCGCAGCGCGCAGGCGCGAGCTCATTGATGTAACGACTATATTACGGGCGCCTCCAACCAGGCCGCGGTGCTCATCGTCAAAGCGGGTGATGCGCACCGACGTCCTTCACCTCGTTCGAAGCCTGCGTCGTTCACCCATCAGTGCGGCCGCCGCCGTGGTGACGCTGGCCCTGACCATCGGCGTGGGGGCCTCGATCTTCGCGGTCGTGGACGCGATACTGCTGACGCCGCCGCCGTTTGTGGCGCCCGAGACGCTGGTGCTCCTCGGCGAGAGGCCTCTCGACGAGCGTGTGGCAGCGGCGCCGCGAGCCGTCCCGTTTGGTACGTTCGAATCGTGGCGCGGCCGGGCGGGTGCACTGGCCTCGCTCGAGGCATTCGACGGCACGAACGTGACACTGACCGGCGTCGGCGATGCGCTGCGCCTCAGCGCAAACGACACGACGCCTGGGTTCCTCCGGCTGCTTGGCGTCTCCCCGATCGCCGGACGCCTGTTCGAGGCCGACGACATCGCCCAACCGGTCGTGATCGTGAGTCATGAGTTCTGGCGCACCACGTTGGCGTCCGATCCGGCTGTGGTCGGTCGTCCTCTGGTGCTCGGAGGCCGCACTCACACGATCGTCGGTGTCCTGCCCGAACGCTTCACGTTCGGCTTCAACAGATCGGACCTGTGGCGACCGCTGCCGATAACGGTGAACGATGCTGCTCGCACGGGCTATCGCGTACTCGCGATGGCGCGGCTTGGCGACGGAACCTCACCGATGCAGCTCGCATCCGCTTTGGACGATGTGAGCCGCCAGTCGCGGCCGCCTTCGAGTGTGGTCGCGACGCCGGTCGCGACGGCAATCGTGGGCAACCGACGGCAGACGCTCGGCCTCCTTGCCGGTGGCGCCGCCGTCGCCGTGCTCATCGCATTCATTAACCTTGCTGGCCTCCTGGTGGTGCGGACGATCGATCGGCGCCGCGAGCTTGCCGTCCGGAGCGCCCTTGGTGCACGCCGTGTCGAAATCATGAGGCAGGTCCTGTTCGAGGCCGTCGCCCTCGTTGCGGCAGGAACAGGGGTGGGCGTGCTGATCGCCTGGTGGATGACGCCCGTGGTCGAGCGTCTTACCTTGCAGCAGTTCGGCGCCATCGCCAATCGCGAGATCGCCATGAGTTGGCGCGTGATTGGCGTGGTGGCTGGCGCGGCGCTCGTCTGTGCCTTGATCAGCGGATGGTTGCCCGCCGTCCAGACGGCTCGACGTCGCGCCATCGACGTGCTCCGCCGAGGCGTCACCTCGTCTCCTGGCGATCGACGTGTCCGCCGTCTATTCGTCGGCGGGGAAGTGGCGCTGGCGTTCGTGCTGCTGATGTCGATGACGCTCCTCGGTCGAACGCTCGTCGACCTGCTCAGGGTGAATCCTGGCTTCGAACCTCGCGGTGTGCTGGAGATGGCACTGGCGCTTCCACGGGCCGTCTACCCGGGCCCGGAGCAGGTCGCATCGTTCTATGTGACGCTCCAAGCCGCGCTGCAGGATCGACTGGGAGCGCAGACCGTATCAGTCGTCGATGAGCTCCCGTTGACACACGACAGAGGCCGCGTCGTGGTGAGCGCGCGGGCTGACGACGCTGGACGAGAGGCCGTCCTGCGCACGGTCAACCCAGGGTACTTCGGCGTGATGCGAATCCCGGTCAGTGCCGGTCGCGCATTCGCGCTGCAAGACGATGCGCGGGCGCCGCGACGGATCGTGGTCAGCCAGTCTCTCGCCGCCAGGCTCTTCCCGAACGAGCAGCCAACGGGTCGGCACGTCCGGTTCGGCCGCGACGCCGAACTCGTCGAGATCATCGGCGTCGTGGGCGACGTGAAACATCGTGCGCTCGACGAGCCGCCGCTTCCCACCGTCTACCAGTCCGGCTTGCAGGATCCGTCACCTGGGAGCAGGCTCGTCGTTCGCAGCCCGCGCGCCGATGCAGACACGATCGCGGTCGTCCGCGCCGAAGTGGCGCGGCTGGATCCGAACCTCCCCGTGTACGGTGTGCGGACGATGGAGGAGGTTCTCTCGGATTCGGCCGGGATGCCCGCGCGTCGGCTCCTCACGGCGGTGTTCACTGGATTCGCGTTGCTCGCCGTCGTGCTGAGTGCGGTCGGGATGTTCGGGGTCGCCGCGCACGATGTCGCGTCACGTCGGCTGGAGCTGGCGCTGCGTCTCGCGCTCGGCGCGAACCCGATGCGGCTGGTGCGGACCACGCTCGGTCAAGGTGCTGTCGTCGTCGGAGCGGGATTGTTGGTAGGGGGGCTATTGTCGCTGTGGTCGGCACAAGCCCTCAGCGGCCTTGTCGTCGGAAGCGGTCGCATGGACCCGCTGAGCGGCGGCATCGCCGGCGCAGTACTGCTCGTGGCCGGTATGGCCGCCGTTCTTCCGGCCGCGCTGCGCGCGGCGCGCACCGACCCGCTCCTGACGCTTCGCAGCGAGTGACCACCGAGGCGATCAGGGATCGCCTCGTCAAGCTGCGCCGTGCTATTTCAGGTTGTCTCGCTGGACGAGCTCGATTCGCACGCCGCCTGGCCCTTCGATGAACGCCAGCCGCATGGTCGTGCCGCTCGGAAGCGTGAGCGGCCGAGGCTCTGTGGTCACCTTCACGTTCTTCGTCTTGAGCGTGGCGACGACGCTGTCGACGTTGAGCGGACGGAATCCGATGTGGTCGATCGAATGCCCGGCGCTCGGCTCGCCGGTTCCCTTTCGAGCCGTGACCCAGACGCCGCCATAGTTGATCCCGTCGGCGCCGCCGTCGAACTTGGCGACCTTGCCGCCGAACGTCTCGGCAAACCACGCGAGCGTCGCGGCTGGATCGCTGGAGACCAGGCCGATGTGATGCAGACCCAGCTTCTTCGAATCCTGCACCACGTCGATCAGCGTCCCCCAGGGATCGACGACCTGCGCCATCTTCACCCCGTACATCGTCATGGTGGGCATCGCGATCTTCACGCCGGCGCCCTGCAGCTTCTTGACGGTGCCATCGACGTCGGCCACCGAGAACCCGATCAGACCGAGGATGCTGCCCGTGCTTGGCTTGGGACTCTCGCTCTTCTGAAAGATGAGCCGCGTGGTGCCCAGCATCGCCCGATCGGTCCCCTCGGGTGTGAGCTCGGCTCCGAAGTGTGTGTGGTACCACTCGACGGCCTTGGCCTGATCAGGCGCCGCGAGATGGATGTGGTCGATCAGATCGGCGAAGCCGGTTTGCGCAAGAGACGACGCCGGCACGGCCGTGAGTACGGTTACCAACAATGCTCGCGTCAACATGCTGATCTCCATGAGGAATGTCCTCTCAGTCCACAACGACATCGAAGTCCGCTATCAGCCCGTCCGGATCGAGATGAATCAGAAGCCATCGCCGGCCGCGCTCGGTTTCCAGCGAGTAATGCAGGACGCGTTGAATCGGATGACCGAGCCGCTCGATACCTCGCCCCTCGACGTTGGCGCCATAGAGGAATCGCAGACGGCGTGCCCCCTGCAACGAGCTGACGGCGGCAGTGAACTCCCGACGCGCGCCGACGGTCAGGAGGTGCCAATTGGCAGAGGAGTGGCCGCCGGCGAGCGCCTGGACTGCCGTGAATACGTTCGCCGTCAGCTCCGGGTCGGGATCAGCGCTCTCACGAATCGCCGAGAAGAGCGGGCCGATACGAGGAATACGCCGGACGGTCGCGTTCGGCCGGACCCACTCGATTGCATCCACATCACCACCTGCGTTCCGAGCGGGCTTGAACGAGACCGCACGCTCGGTCGACACGAAGCGGCCATCGGCTGCGTAGACGAATTCTTCATCGGGCAAGCCGTCCAGGTACGTATACAGGCGCCCATCCTTTTCGCCGAGCGCCATCATGACAGGGTTCTGAAACTCGTATCGTCCGGCGACGGCCTGAGCGGCCGCGGGTGCCCGATCGCCAGGAGTGATCGTTTCGGCGAATTCAACGGGGTAGTCGCGCCACTTGTACTTTCTTGCGACGAGATTGACGATTCGATTCTGGCAACAGTTTCCCTGGATCAGCACCGAATTGTCGTTCCCGTTAATCATCATGACGAGCCCGTCACCGGATTCCCCGTAGCCGATCAGAAGGGCGTCGAAGCCTCGCACCCGTCCGTTATGGCTGAACCGCAGGCCTGGACCGCTTCCTTCGACGGCGGGCCCAAGACCCATCCCGTTCTTCTGATCGGTCAACATCTGGCGCGCCAAGGCTGATGACAGTACGTCCGATTTGCCCGCGAGCGCCTGCTGCACGCCGATGATGTATTTCGCGAGGTCCGTCGGTGTGGTCCACAGACCGGCGGCCGCCATCTCCGGGTACACATGCCATCGACCGGCAACCTCCGACCGGTCGACCAGGTACCCGGTGGCGGCACGTCGAGCGAGTTCAGTCGACAATGGTTGCCGAAACGTGCTGTTGGCCATGCCCAACGGTCCGAGGATCTTGTCGTTCATGTACTTGTCGAACGACTCGCCGCTCACGTCGGCGACGAGTTGCTGCACGACCGTGTAGCCACCGCCCGAGTATCGCTGGATGCTGCCTGGCACGGCGTCGACACGCACCGCAGGCGTGTTTCCCTTTCCGTCGAGGATGTCGGGCACCGACGGTACTCGTGCCGGTACCTCGTAACCGGGAAATCCATTGACGGTCAGACCAGCCATGTGCGTCAGCAGCCGGCGCAACGTCACGCGCTCGCGTGTCGTGAACTCGTTGCCCGGAACGCGCCACGAGATCAACTTTCCGTTCACGTCTTCGTCGAGCGACAGCTTGCCGCTGTCGACGAGCCGCAGCGCGCCGAGTGCCGCTACCGGTTTGCTGATCGAACCGGCCTGAAAGAGTGTGCGGGGTGTGACTGCTGTCTTACCGTTGCGCGTGGTGGTCCCGTACGCCCGCGCCTCGACGATGCGTCCTTCGTGGACGATGGCGAGCGACAACCCGGCGATCTGCCGCCGCGCCATTGCCGTGTGGATGAATTGGTCCAGCTCGTCGATGCGCTGGAAGCCAAGCAACACGAACGTCAGTGCAGCGACGACGAACAGCCGCAGCGCGAGCGACATTCACGTCGGACTTTAGAGAGAGATGTGACGAATGTCCAGTGTTTGTCGGGACATCGACAGAGATCATCGAGTACTCTGTTCGGACAACGCCCTTTGGCGTTAACGCGTGCGGCGGGCGCGCGACTCGGCCGCCATCTTCACCGGTTCGAGTTGCCACCGGCACATCAGCCGCCGCACGTAGCCGCGCAGGAATGGACGCAGGACTCTGGCGTAGCCCTTCAGCCGGATGTCGCCACGCACCGAAAGACGTGTGCCGCCGGGAACGGTTTCGAACCGATTCAGGAATCGAGCATGGTAGTGGGGCTTGACCTCCCAGAGGTCGAGCGACTCCGGTCGAGCGATGAGCTCGTTGATGACCGTGCCTTCCGCACGATCGATCTCGAGCACGAGCGCCGGACCCACCTGGCGAATCGGCCGAACGGCTCTGATGGTGGGAAAGAGCCGCGGCCATTGCTCGTAGTCGGCGTAAACCATGGCGACGACGTCTCGCGGTGCGCGGACGAGGGTGGACAACTCAACGTGCACGGTGTCAGTCACGATCGATAGACGGCGGCCGATGGGACGACGTCTCAGCCATGACTGCCACGGCCGCGGTATACTTCACGTCGTTGCTCTCTTGGAGGGTTCCGATGAAGCGCATTGCTCTTCTCGTCCTTGGCCTGTCACTGGTGTCGAGCGCCGCCTGGGCACAGGCGCCGGCGGCTGACTTCGAGACCGCCCTGATCCCAGCACCCGCGAATTTGAAGGAGGCCGCCACCGTCATCAAGTGGAAACCCGATTACACCTACGACACGCTGAAGAAGGGCACGAACACGCTCGTGTGTTTCGATCGCACGAATCTGGCGCTGCCCGGCGCACCGGCGATCGACGCGGAGTGCACGAGCCTCAGCAATCTGGCGCGCGTGGCGCAGAACCTGAAGTTCGAGGCCGAGCCCGACCGTGCGAAGCGGCAGGCGGCGTTGGACGCGGCGGAGAAGGACGGGTCGCGCGTCAAGCCGGAATACGGGTCGGTCTGGTATCACGCCAGGGGCGCCGACAAGAACAACGTGCGCCGGCACACCACTGTCGCCGTGCCAGGCGCGACGGCCGCCTCGACAGGGATCCCGGACAACCCGAAGCAGGGCGGCATCTGGATCATGGATGCAGGTACGTCGACTGCGCATCTGATGATTCCGGGGTTCTAGGCAGCCGGACGGGATTCGAGGAAACGACACGGCGGGTCTCAAGACCCGCCTCTACGACGTCTGTTAGCGAACGTTGTAGAGACGGGCCTTGAGGCCCGCCGGTCCTGACGCCGATGAAAACAACTCTCGCTCTTCTCTTTATTGCCGTCCTCTCCGCAGCGCCGGCGCAGCAACAGCAGAAGTTCGCCGGCGTCATCACCGACGAGATGTGCGCCACGGGCGATCACTCGCGCATGCGGATGGGCCCCAACGACGCCGAGTGCACGAAGGCGTGTGTCATGTTTCACAGCGCCTCGTACGTCCTTTACGACGGCAAGAGCGCGTACGTGCTGAGCGACCAGAAGAAGCTGCCCGAGAAGTTCGCCGGGCAGAAGGTGACGGTCGTCGGCGCGCTGGACGCGAAGACGAAGACCATCAAAGTCGAGTCGATCACCGCAGCGAAGTAGAGGCCAACCGTTCCTCTCCCCACACCGTCTAAGGGGAGAACGGCATGGCACCGCTTCCTCTCGTCCAAGGCACCCTCGATCTGCTCGTGCTCCAGACGCTGGCGTCGGGGCCGAATCACGGCTACGGCATCGCCACGCTCGTCCGTGAGCGAACCAACGGCGACATCGTCATCGAAGACGCCGCCCTGTACCAATCGCTGCATCGGCTCGACCGTCAGGGGCTCATCGAAGCCGAATGGCGTGCATCAGACAACAACCGTCGAGCGCGGTATTACCGGCTGACGGCCGACGGGCGCAAGAAGCTCCGCATCGACGCCGACAACTGGCGCCGCTACGTCCGCGCGCTCGAGATGCTGTTGCACGTGGATGGCCGCCGTCCATGACGTGGGAGCGCCACGTCCGCCGGCGTCCGTTCTGGTATCTCCGCCGACGGTCGGAGGAGGTCGCATCGGAGATCGATGAAGAGCTCGCCGGCCATCTCGACATGAAGGTAGAGGAGTTGCGGTCGCGCGGGTGGTCGCCGGAGGACGCGCGCCGCGAGGCGATCCGCCAGTTTGGCGATCTCGAAGGCACGCGGCAGTACTGCCGTCAGCAGGATCACTCGAAGGAGCGGCGCATGCAGGGAGGATTGTTACTCGACGATCTCACGCAGGACCTTCGCATCTGCGTGCGGACGCTCCTCCGCACTCCAGGTCTCGCCATGACCGTGGTGATGACGGTCGGTCTCGGCATCGGCGCAACGACAGCGATGTTCGGCGTGATCAATGCCACGCTGATTCGGCCGCTGCCATACGAACACGCCGATCGTCTCGTGCGCATCTATACCGACTCGCCGCCCAACAAGTGGCCGTTCTCGGTGGCCGACTACCTGGCCCTTCAGGCCGAGCAGACGCGCTTCGAACAGATCGCAGGGTACGTCGAACGCGCGATGTCGTTCTCCGACGGGAGCGTGGCGGAGCGGGTGAATGGGCGCACCGTGACCTGGACGTACTTCGCGTTGCTCGGGCTCAGACCGGCACTCGGCCGATCGTTCAACGAAGCTGACGGGCGCCCCGGTGCTCCACGAGCGGTCATCGTCAGTCACGGGTTCTGGAGCCGGCAGCTGGCCGGTCGCGCAGATGTCGTCGGCAAGCCGGTGCGGCTCGACGGAGCGGACTACACCGTTGTCGGCGTGCTGCCCGAGCGGGTAGGCCCGCTGGAGAGCGGCCGAGAGTTCTTCATTGCGGCGCAGTGGACCACGCCGCCGCGCAAAGGTCCGTTTCCGATCACCACGCTGGCGCGTCTGCGCGACTCCAATCGCGCCGCGGCCGCGCAGGAATTGCGAGCCATCAACCGGCGCATGTTTCCGATTTGGAAGGCGTCCTATCAGGACGAGCGCGCGACGTGGAGCATGATGGCGTTGAAGACTCACGTCGTCGGTGACGTCGGGACGACCCTCGGAGTCGCGCTGGGGGCAGTCGGTCTCGTGTGGCTGATCGCGTGCGCGAACGCAATGAACCTGTTGGTGGCGCGTGTCGCGACCCGACGGCAAGAGCTCGCCGTTCGTGCCGCACTCGGCGCCTCGCGCGGCCGGGTGACTCGCTACCTGTTGGCGGAGAGCTGCGTGCTGGCGATTGGCGCGGCGATCGTCGGCGTCTCGCTGGCGTGGGCGATCGTCGGCCTCGTGAGAGATCTCGCGGGCGACTTCCTTCCACGTGTATTGGAGCTGGCGCTCGACGGCCCGGTGCTGTGGTTTCTCGCCGGAGTAACCACGGTGAGTGGCCTGCTGTTCGGCGTCGTGCCGGCGCTGTTCGGATCACAGGGGCCCATTGCCGAATCGCTTCGCACTCTGGGCCGTGCCGCAACGGGAAGCCCGGGCGTGCGCCGTGTGCGTTGGGCGCTGGCGGCCGGCCAGTTTGCCGTGGCGACGCCATTGCTGATCGTCGCAGGCCTTCTCGCCGTGAGCCTGAGCCAGCTTGGACGTGTCGACCTTGGGTTCGAACGCCACAATGTCGTGACCGGGCAGGTGGCGCTGCCTCCAGCGCAGTATCAAGATCCCGCGAGAGTGTCTGCGTTCTGGACTGAGCTGCGGCGCCGGCTCGAACGACTGCCCGGTGTGATCGGCGTCGCATTCGCGGACGGCCGCCCCCCGAACGAGGTCCTGATGGTGAACAACTTCGATCTCGAAGCCGCGCCGACACCGCCAGGGCGATCGCAGCCGGCCACACCGTGGGTCGCGACGACGCCGGATTACTTCGAGCTGCTTGGACTCGCACTGCTGCAGGGGCGCCTGTTCGACGAGCGCGACATGCTCGACGCCAGCGATCGGGTCGTCGTCGTCGACCAGGCGTGGGCGAGGCGCTTCTTCCCGAACGGCAACGCCGTGGGTGCGCGCTTCCACGAAGGCGGTTGCACCACGTGTCCATGGTTGACGGTGATCGGTGTCGTCAGCACGGTCAAGTATGCCGGGTTGGACAGTCCGGACGAGGGAACCGTGTACTGGGCGCTCACCCCGTCGAGGAACAGCCGATTTGTTGTGTTCAAGACGAGCGCCGATCCGGCGATCGTGGTTCCATCGGTGCGCGAAGCCATCCGTCAGGTCGATCCCGCCGTGCCGCTTGCTCGAGTGGCCACTGTCGACGATCTCGTGACGCGATCGCTGCAGCTGCCTCGCTCGGTGTCGCTGGTCGTCGGCATCTTTGCCGTCGTCGCGGTACTGCTGTCGATCGTGGGGATCTACAGCGTCATGGCGCATTACGTGCAACAGCATTCGAAGGACATCAGCATTCGACTGGCGCTCGGTGGGAGCCGAGGCGAGGTGCTGCGGCTGATCGTGGGGCAGGGGATGAGAGTTGTTGTCGTTGGGGTGGTGCTGGGGCTGCTGACGGCGCTCGTGCTGACGCGGCTGATCGCGCGTCTGCTGTTCGAGATCGCGCCTGTCGACCTCTTCACATTCGGCGCAGTAGCCGCGCTGATGCTCGGCGTCGCGCTCATCGCCTGTCTCACTCCAGCACGGCGGGCGATCGG
>DASRJR010000497.1:0-3173 GCA_035649395.1 Vicinamibacterales bacterium | reverse complement strand
TCGTCGCCGTCTGTGCCGGCCTTTCCGTGATCTCGGCTCAGGTTCCCGCGGTACAACCCGGAACGGTGTTCGATGCCGCTTCGATTCGGCCGAGCCCTCGAGCCGAGCCAAACCGTTTTGGTTTCCCGGTGCGATCGACGTTTCGAATCGAGCCGGGCGGCCGCGTCACCGCGTCGCAGATCACGCTGCGCGACCTCGTCTGGCGCGCCTACGAGGTGCAGCCGTTTCAAGTCGCCGGCGGACCTGCATGGGTCGGCGAGGACCGGTTCGAGGTCGCCGCCAAGGCACCGGAGGGATTCACCGGACGCAACAGCGACCTCGCGGCGATGCTGCGCGCGCTCCTGATCGAGCGTTTCACGCTCGTCGTCCGGACGGAAACGACAGACATGCCGGTCTTCGCGCTCATGACGGCTCGACGAGACGGCCGACTCGGCGACCAGCTTCGTCGCTCGAACATCGACTGTGCCGCCGTACGCGCGCGACGCAAGCCAGGCGTGACCCCGGCGGACGGCTCCGAGCCCGCGTGCGACCTCTCGATGCGACTGAGCGGACCGACGATGACCATGCGCTTCGAGGGCGAGACGATGGAGGGAATCGCGCGGCTGCTGACCGGACCTGAGACGCAGCGTGTCGTCGTGAACAGGACGGGCATCGACGGGACCTACGATGGCGAGCTCGCCTTCACGCCTGCTCCGTTGCCGGGACTTCCGCCGCTCCCAGGCGCGGATTCCGGCACGACGATGTTCACGGCGTTACAGGAACAATTCGGATTGAAGCTGCAGCCGGAACGCGGACCTGTCCCGATTGTGACGATCGAGGGGGCGGAGAAGCTGCGCGATTAGGGTCCGGCTAAAGCCGGACACTACATTGGTCCGGCTAAAGCCGGACACTACGTGCGGACAGGAAGTCGAGCAGGCGCGTCAGTCGCGCGCGCGTGCGATCGCGGCCCAACCAGGCGAGCACCTCGAACAGGCCTGGACTCTGCGTGCGGCCGGTGACGGCGACCCGCGTCGCGTGTATGAGCGCACCGGCCTTGATGCTGCGTGACGCCGCGGTTCCCCTCACGGCCGCTTCGATGTGTTCCTCGTCATACGGTGATGCCGCATCGAGCGCGTCGACGAGTGCGGCGATGTGGTTGCCGAGATCGGCCGCGCCCAGGTGCTTGTCCACGGCCTCCTGTTCGTACGTGACGTCATCGTTCAACAGCGGCCGCGCCTGCTCGACGAAGTCCGTCAGTCGCTTCGCTCGCGGACGCAGCAGTTCGAGCACCCGGTGAAACGCCCCGCGGTCGGCGACGAGCAGATGGGAGGCGAGACCGGCTTCTTCGAAGAACGGCCGCACCGCTGACACGAGCTGGTCGATCGGCATCCGCGCGATGTACTGCCCGTTCATCCAATCGAGCTTGTCGGTGTTGAACACGGCGTTGCCACCGTTGATCCCTTCGAGCGTGAAGCTGTCGATCAACTCCTGGATGGTCATCAGCTCGCGGTCATCGCCTGGCGACCATCCGAGCAAGGCCAGAAAGTTGACCATGGCGGGCGAGAGGTAGCCCTGCCGGCGATATTCGGTTACCGACGTTGCACCGTGCCGCTTGCTGAGGCGTTTCTTGTCGGCGCCGAGAATCAGCGGCACGTGCGCGAAGCGCGGAATGGGTGCGCCCAGCGCCTGGAACAGCAGCACGTGCTTCGGCGTGTTCGAGATGTGATCGTCGCCGCGAATGACATCGGTGATGCCCATGTCGATGTCGTCGACCGCCACCGACAGGTGATATGTCGGGTGGCGGTCGGATCGCAGGATGACGAAGTCCTCGATGCTCGCGCCGTCGAACTGGATCCGTCCGTGCACGACGTCGTCGAAGGCGGCGCCGGCGGCCGGAACGCGAAAGCGGACGGCGCGCGGAGTCCCTGCCGCCTCGAGCTGGCGGATGCGATCGGGCGGCAGCTGGAGGCAGGTGCGGTCGTACTGCCAGGCCTCGCCTCGCTGCTCGGCACGTTCGCGTGCCTCGCGCAGGCGATCCGCGGAGCAAAAACAGAAGTACGCGTGCCCCTCCTGAACCAGCCGATCGGCCGCGGCGCGATACTGTTCGAGCCGCGCTGATTGGAAGTACGGCGCATGTGGTCCGCCGATGTCGGGTCCTTCGTCCCAGGTGAGCCCCAGCCAACGCAGACCGTCGAGAATGCCGGTCACCATGTCCGCCGACGAGCGCTCGACGTCGGTGTCCTCGATGCGGAGGACGAACGTTCCGCCGTGCCGGCGGGCGTAGAGCCAATTGAACAGGGCGGTGCGAGCGCCGCCGACATGGAGATACCCGGTCGGAGACGGCGCGAATCGGACCCGAGGTGGCACGGCGGCATTATTCCACGCGGTCATCGGCCATCGACCAAAGCGGTGGGTGGACCATCAATTCTGAAATCGGGCGAGCCAACTGATCGGGCAAAATCGAAGAATTCCGCCTATTTCAGCGCGGTACATCGCTTGCTCAGCGAATCGGCGAGCCCAACCCCCGAAGTGTCCACCGCGATGACCCAGATTCTCGTCGTGGCTCCGAGAGCGGAGAGCGCCGTCCCCCTAGGCACCTTGTGGGGCAGCGGCTACGAGCTGCTGTTTGCCGACAGCTTCGACACGGCAATCAACACGCTCGAACGCTCCGAGCCCGATCTGATGGTCTCTGAAGTTCGTCTCGGCCCCTACAACGCGTTGCATCTGGTGATTCGCAGCCAGCGGACGCATCCTCGCATGCGGTCGATCCTGCTGGATCGCTCGCACGATCCGGTCATCGAGGCGGATGCGATTCGCGAGGGAGCGGTCTACCTCGTTCAGCCCACGGCTGAAGAACTCCTCGATCACGTCACGCGACTGGTGGCCGAAAGCACACCTCATCGCCGGTGGCCGCGCAAGCAACTCCCCGAGGGCTTGATCGCGCAGGTGGCGCGCAAGCCGGCGCGCGTCGTCGAGCTCAGTTACGGCGGCATGCGAATCGAGCTGCAGACAGCAGGTCGAATCCCGTCACGGTTCCAGATGGCGATTCCGAACTTCGACGTCGTGGTACGCGCGCGACCGGTCTGGACGAAGTACACCTCGGCCGGCTCGATTTCGTGCGGCGCCGAATTGTCCGAGGGCAATCCGAAGACATTGGCGATGTGGCGTCACTTCGTCGACTCGTTCCACGACAC
>DASRJR010000496.1:0-3483 GCA_035649395.1 Vicinamibacterales bacterium | reverse complement strand
GTTCCTGCTGACGCCGCACCCGCCGGCGCTGTTCGCGCAGGAAACGCAATCCGTCCGAGCTCGGCGGCGGCGAGCTCCGATTGCCCCGGCGCGTTCTTGCCGACGCGAAGGAAGAACGCCGTGAGATCGATCGCTTGCGCGCGCGAGATGCTGCCCGAGCGCTCCGGCGGCATCGTCCGCTCGATCTTGCTGACGAGATCCTCGAGCGAACGCGCGCTCCACGCCGCAAGGAACCGGTCGCCGGCGAGTGGCGGTCCGACGATGCCTTCGAGCGATGCGCCGTGGCAACTGACGCACTGCTTCTCATACAGCTGCTGACCGCGCGCGGCCTGGGCGTCGGAGTACACCCGATCGCCGACCGATCGCGATTGTCCATACCCGGTCAGCGCAAGCGCGACGACCCACGCACCGACGCAGACGACACCCGTTGAGCGACGATTGGCCAGACGCATAGCGACCGGATTATACGCTTGCGCCTGTCCGGTGTTTTGGGCAGTATCTCGTGACACGCGACACCCCGTTTTCACGCTTCCAGCCCAGGAGGAGACATGCGATTGCTTGTTCCTGCGGCGTTGATCCTCAGCCTCTCGCAGCCCGCCCTCGCCCAGGACTGGACGCGCTTCGTCAGCCCGGAAGACGGCTTTAGCGCGAACTATCCGGGCAAGCCGAAGGTCGAGACGAGCACCTACACCTCAGAGTATCGCCAGTCATTGCCCGCCAAGGTCTACAGCGCCGCCGATGCCTTGGGGCGCTACTCGACGACCGTCGTCGACTATCGCGGCATCGAGAAGATGCACGCCGACCGCACGGCGAAGTGTCAGGCCGCGAAAGGGGCCAATCAACAGGACGGCGATACGTGTAATAACAACTTCCGCGTCGACGTCGCCGGCGCCACCGATCACGCCGTGTGGGACTTCATGAACCGCGACGGCGTGAAAATCACACACTACATGTTCTACTTCGTCGAACTGGTCTCGGGCCGGCTGCTGCAGATGACGAATCCGGACAAGACGCGCACCTATGCCGCCATCCACCAGCACGCCGGTCGGCTCTACATCCATCAGGCGACGGTGCCGCCAGGCATGCCGGACCCGATTCTGTTCATGCAGTCGCTGGCGTGGGCCGACGAGAAAGGCCTCGCCATCCGCTATCGAACGATCTACACCGAGGGGTACGGCGAGTGGAAATTTCCCCACGAGCCGCCGCCGTTCACCGTTCGCGATCTCAACACGTCGATCGATGGAACCGTCGTGCGACCACCGAAGTGAGAGAGGAGGCCTGACGTGCAGTTCAAGACTTTCGGCGTGGCGTTCCTGTGTGCGGCGTGCCTGGGCGTATCCGCACTCGCTCATCACTCACACGGCAACTACGACGTGACGACGTGGACGGTGATGGAGGGAACGGTCAAGCAGGTCGTCTTCATCGTGCCGCACTCGATCGTCTACCTCGACGTGAAAGGGCAGACGTGGGCGCTCGAGGCGACCAATCCGCAGGGCATCTTCCTGCGCGGGGTCAAGAAAGAAGACGTACAGGTGGGCGACACGATCAAAGTGCGGTGTCACCTCCTGCGCGACGGCGGCAAAGGCTGCCTGCTCGGCTTCGTCACACCGATGCATGGCGACAAGGCTCGCGGGCACGGCGTCGAGATCGAATGGGACTAACCCTCGCCGAGCTTGGTCTCGGCGCCCGCGGTTGAAAGATTAGCGCCGCGTTAATCCTGGCGCGCATGGTCTGAGTACGATCAGGCCGTTACCGAGGAGGTTCCATGCGAACCAGACTGTTCTCGCTCATCCTCGCTGCCGTCGTCGCAAGCGTGCTGCCGCTGAGCGCGCAGTCGACGTCGAAGCCGGGTGCCACGACGGCCGCAAAGCCTGTCGCCAAAGCGGCGACGGAGAAGGCAACCGCCGGGAAACTGCTCGATCTCAATTCCGCGTCGAAGGCCGACCTCGAGGCCTTGCCCGGCATCGGAGAGAAATACGCCCAGAAGATCATCGACGGGCGGCCGTATCAGCGGAAGGATCAGCTCGTCACGAAGAAGGTCATTCCGCAGGCGACCTACGACAAGGTCAAGGACCAGCTGATCGCGACGCAACACAAATAGCGCGCGGACGGACATTCCGCTTCCGCGAGACGTCTAAGCGTTCGCGTGGAGAGGACTGTCCGATGAACCGCATGGCGGTTGTCGCCGACCTCGCGACGACAACGGCGCTCGTCACGATGGCTGCGATCTTTGCCGGCCCGGTTCTGTTGAACGGTGAGGGCACGTCAGGGCAGGGCCCTCCTGTTCGCGCTGCCGCCGCGTTCGAGGTCGTCTCGATCAAGGTGAACACATCAGGACAACCGGTCGGCGTCATCGTCGATATGGACGACGTCGCCAACCACTTGCAACTGGCGGCCCGTCGGAGAATTGATCTCGAACGCGATGCGCAACCGATCGCGCATCGCGTTCCGCCATTTCCCACCGCATCTGGACGAAAAGATCGAAGGTCAGCCCTTCGCGAACTGCTCGCTCAGTTCATGATGCTCGACGGCCGTATTGCCCTGTGAGGCAGCAGGTGCCATATACAGCTGACGCAGCTCGCATTCGCCGTCGCCGGCGACCTCGAGGAACTCTCTGACCAGGGCGAGTGCTTCTTCCTTCGAGTTCGTCTGCAGGATCGCGAAGCCGCCGATCAGCTCTTTGGCCTCGACGAATGGTCCGTCGGTCACGGTGACCTTCCCGCCCGACTTGCGGACCTTCGCGCCCAGGGCGCTCGGCAGGCACCCCTCGGTTGCCAGCAGCCACCCGGACTTCATGCCCTCCTCGATCAGCTTTCCCATCCGGGTCATCTCTTCGAGCGTCGGTGGGGTGTTGCGCTCGACCGTTTTGTAAACCGACAGAAATCTCATCATCTTCACTCCTTGCAGCCAGTGGCCCAATGCCGGGCCGCGGGAAGGCGGCCCTACGTCATCGCCTTCACTGACACGTCGGACGACGAAGCCTCGAATCGACACGGCGGCGAGATTCTTTGTCAAAAGGGCGACCTCGGGGTGTGACAATTGACGCCGATTAGCCACACGTCGCTTCAGGCCGATATGCCGAATGCCCAACCCAAATGGCGTCAACACTCTGGCACACAGCTTGAGTTAAGGCCGACCACCTTCGGCCAGAACGGATGAGGTGTGTGTTGCGGCCGACTGAGCTCCCACCGGCGCCCGCACGGCGGAAAGGAGTCCCGCGCAACGCTGCGCGTGCGCTGGCGATGGCGTTCGTACTGTCGGTCACGCCGACAGCTGCCGACGCGCAGTCGCTCGTCTGCCATCCGATCAAACGGGGCGAGTCCGCAACACAGGTCGCACGCCGCATCACCGGCGACAGCCGGAACACGTATCGGCCGTCGTTCCAGATCATGAACGCCTCGTCGAGGTTCGTGCCCAAGTCCCAATACGATCGCGTTCGGGCGGGATGGCGCGCCTGCGTCATCGTGCCCGTTGTCGTACGCG
>DASRJR010000495.1:0-4072 GCA_035649395.1 Vicinamibacterales bacterium | reverse complement strand
GTCATTCGCGTGTGAGGCACAGCGCAGAATCAGGCAGTCAGAAGAACGGGCGCTGAGCGCTCATTCACGAGTCCAGGCTCGCGGAACCATTACGGAGCGCGCTTGAGATGAAGACGGAAGAAGTCCACGGCCAGCCGCGTCCGCCATACTCGGCGTAGATTCAGCTCGGTTTGCGAGCAAGCACGCTGATATACGAGATGTGGCCGAAAAATGCACCGGCTGCGACCCGTCGCCGCGCTTCGTTCTTCAATGCCTGGCATTGATCGGCGCCGATGCTGTTGGCGTGGGCCAGCAGGTCGGCACCGCGATCGACGATCGTCAGCATGTAATCGGCATCTCGTGTCTGCGTGTAACCATGGCTGCGAACGCTCGCGACGGCAAGACCGATCGACTCCATGATCGGGCCGAGTCGCCGTGGAAGCCACGGATTGTGGACGAAGTTGGCCACCATCGTGTCGACCGCACGCTGAAGCGGGTCGAACGGATCGAGGGCGACCGTTGTGGTCGGGTAATCGCCGTCGAACACCGAGAGCCATCCGCCGGAGCGCAGCACGCGATGCGCTTCGCGAAGCGCCTGCTGGCCGTCCGGGATGTGGCACAGGGTGGTGTGGAACACCACCAGATCGAACGAGCGGTCCGTGAATGGAAGCGCGCGACCGTCGCCGACGTGGAACGAGAGCCGGTCGTCGTTTGCGAGCGCTCGCGCCTGATCGATGAACACCGGCGAGGGATCGATGCCGACGGCCTCTTTCACGCCGGGTAACTGGGCGAGCACCCGGGTCACGGCACCTGTCCCACAGCCGATCTCGAGGGCCGCCGCGCCGTTCGACAGCGGGATCGCTGACAGGTAATCGTTCAGGATCGCGCGCTGCTGAGGATCGGCCGCCCGGAGTTCGAGCACGCCAGCCAGTCGGGTCTGCAGGGCCGCATCAGTCTGAGCAATCGACGCATACGGATCCGGCATATCGTCGTACCTCGAGTCTCGACTCTGGTAGTTTTATCCCTTTGGCGAAATGCGCCGCCTGAAGGCGGCCCCTACGTAACGTGTCTGTACGCCGAATCCTGCACATCGACATGGACGCGTTCTATGCGTCGGTCGAGCAGCGCGACCGGCCCGATCTGCGCGGGCGGCCCGTTGCCGTCGGCGGCGATCCCGACAAACGCGGCGTGGTCGCGGCCGCCAGCTACGAGGCCCGCAAGTTCGGTGTGCGCTCCGCGATTCCGATGTCGCGTGCGGTTCGTCTGTGCCCGTCGTTGGTGATCGTGCATCCCGACTTCATGAAGTATCGGACGGTGTCGCAACAGGTCTTCGGCATCTTCCGGACGGTGACGCCGCTGGTCGAGCCGATGTCGCTCGACGAAGCCTATCTCGACGTCACCGTGAACGCATGGGGCGAGGAGCTCGGCATGAACGTGGCTCGCCGCATCAAGGACGAGATCCGCGCGGCGACCGGGCTCACCGCGTCGGCGGGCGTCGCGCCCAACAAATTCCTCGCGAAGATCGCCTCAGGATGGCAGAAGCCCGACGGCCTGACGGTGATTGCGCCAGGCCGCGTCGAGCAGTTTCTTCAAGGGCTGCCGGTCGACGCCTTGTGGGGTGTCGGCCCCGTCACGGCGCGAAAGCTGCGAGCGCGCGGAATCGAAAAGCTTGTCGATGTGCGCGCGGCTGATCCTGCGCTGCTGCGCGAGGCGGTCGGCTCGCTCGCCGACTGGCTGCAGAAGCTCGCGCGAGGCGACGACGATCGGCCCGTCATCGCTGAGTACGAGGTCAAATCGTCCGGCAGCGAGAACACCTTCGAAACCGACCTCACCGACCTGGCCGACGTCCGCGAGGAGATCGCCGAAATGGCGCGGCGCACCGCGGCCTGGCTGGTCAAGCGCGAACTCTACGCGCGAACAGTGACGATCAAGGTCCGCTATAGCGACTTCACCACGATTACGCGCAGTCACACCGAGGCGGCAACGCGCGACGAAGACCGCATCGTCGAGCGCGCGCTCGACCTGCTCGAGAAGACCGAGGCAGGCCGTCGTCCTGTTCGCCTGCTCGGTGTCAGCGTTCACAATCTCCGCGACACACCGTTCGTCGAAATCGAGGGACCGCCGCGCCTGCCCTTCGACGAGTGAAACCTCCGTTCACCGAACCTGGCCGCCCAAGATGTGCCCGCACGGCACGAACCCTGCCTTCTGCAGCGTTCGTCGCGACGCGACATTGCCGGTGCTACAACGCGCCGCCGGAATGAATCCGTTCTCGTAACAGAGGCGCTTCAACTCCTGGACGATGTAGCTGCCGAGGCCGCGACGACGGAACGGCTCGGCGACCTCCATGTAGATATCGCCGTACGGACGGTTGTAATGAAACATCACGCCGCCGCTGGCGGCCGCCTGTCCATCGACTTCGACGACGGCACGCCACTTCCGATCGTGTGGTGAATCGTCCGGGGTCTCTGACGCCGTCGCCTCTCTGTATCGTGCGCCGTCCGGCGCCAGCGAGGTGACGAGCTTGTCGTGAAACAGAATGGCGCCGCTGCTTGCGTGTGGAACATAGGTGTGCAGCATCGTGGTGGCGAGCACGTCGTTGCTCTGGACCGACAGCTCGCGCGCGCTACTCACCTCGAGGAATCGCTCGAACAAATCGAACATCCGCTGACGCTGCATCGGATCGACATAGAACTCGTAGATGGTCGGCTTCTCCTTCCAGGGACCGGCAACGGCGACCGAGCCGTAGCCGACCGCTGTATCTCCTACAGACAGGAGATACTCCTGCGTCCATCCGGGACGCTCGTGAATGGAGTCGTGGATGATCTGACAGCTCATCTCGGATCGATACAGCTCACGCCAGGCCGAGATGCGATCAGAGGTGGTGGCGACAACGGAAATATCCATTGCGCCAGAAGCATAACGGGGTGGTCCCCAGGTTGCATCCGACGCCAACGGAGGAGCTCATGTCGCCAAGACGAATTGTCGGGCTGACGCTCGTGGCGCTTGGAATGGTCATCCTCCTGTGGGGCGGAGTCTTTTGGACCGACAGAGACACCGTCATCAACACAGGATCACTCGAGGTGCAGACGAAACATCGCGAAGGTGTCGCGTTGTCTCCAATCGTCGGCGGCCTGGTCTTGATGGGGGGAATCATCCTCGTGCTGATCCCGAGCCGCCGCGCGGTGTCATAGGCTTCGAGCTACAGATAAGAGAGCCACCAATCGTGCCGGCGACGTTTGACGTCGCCCCACCAGCGGCACGGGAAGTAGATCACCGCGATGACCACGACCCATGCGATGTAGGTCGTGACGATCGAGAGGCCGGTCCCAGCGAACACCTCCGGCGTGAGGAACAGATCGTGAACGGTGTTGAACATGCCGTCGATACTCTGCCCCACGGCCACGTGAGCGGCGATCGCGAGCGCATGCAACACGTACAGGTGCAACACATACGCGAAGAGCGGCACGGCTCCGAAGACACGGAAGAACTCGGTGACGTGGCCGCGCATCCGGTCGAAGAGGGGAATCAGCAGCAGCATCGGACCGAGCGTCACGCAGACATAGAGCAGCGACGGCGGATACTTCTGCACGTCGAGGAAGGACATCGCCGTCTTGACCGCATCGGCCTGAACGGTCCATGGCTGCGGGTTCCCGTAGCCATTCGCGCCGCGCAGAATCACGAACGCCACCAGCAACGCGACCGCCATCGCGACGAGAATCCGATCCCTCCTCGCTGAAAGAAAGATCGGCCCCAACCCGTAGCCGAGCGCCATCACGCCGAACCAGGGCAACACCGGGTAGAACGCGATCGTGAGCGGCGCGCCGTTTCTGACGATCAACCCGCCGTCATGGACGATGCGCCAGACGTCGGCGAAGCGGCCCAGTTGCTCGGGCGCAATCGGATCGAGCATGTTGTGGCCGGCGACGATCGCGATGCCACACGCGAGGACAACGGGCGTCGGCAGCCAGACGAGTGCGGCGAGCGCGCACATCGACACCCCGATGGCCCAAATCACCTGCAGATGAGGGAGCAGCGGGATCGAGAACGACCAGCCGAACGCGATCACCGTGACCTCGAGGACGATGAGCCAGAG
>DASRJR010000494.1:0-4475 GCA_035649395.1 Vicinamibacterales bacterium | reverse complement strand
CTCTCATACTTACGACCGCATGCGAGGTGATTCGACGATGCGGCCTTCATATCGCCACCGTAGCGTCTGGCTCTGGCTGACCGTGGTGTGTGCCTGCCTGGCGGTACAGCCCCTGGGCACGGCGCAACAGACGGTTCCCTTCGAGAACGGCACGCCGGTCGCCCCGGCGGGATTCGAGCCTCAACCGATCCCGGCTGAGCCGATCGAATTCAACACCGCCGAAGTGATGCGGATCCGCGTCGTCCCTGTGGCTCGCGGACTCGTGAATCCCTGGAGCGTCGCGTTCCTTCCCGATGGTGGGCTTTTGGTGTCGGAAAAGGAAGGACGGTTGCGCATCATTCGGAATGGCGCGCTCGATCCGAAACCCATTGCCGGCGTGCCGGCTGTCCGCGTCCAGGGTCGATCGGGGCTGCTGGATCTCGCACTGCATCCACAGTTCGCCGCCAATCGACTCGTCTACTTCACGTATCTCAAGCCGATCGGCACGGAGAGACAGTCGGCGTTGACCATCGCGCGCGGCCGCTTCGATGGATCCGCGATCACTGAGCTCACCGACATCTTCACCTGCGGACCCGGCGTGAGTGGTCCGTCGCGTCTCACCTGGGGGCGCGATGGCAAGCTGTATGTGACCACTCCCAGCGGAGGAAACGGCAGCAGCTCGCAGGATCCGAACTCGTACTCGGGAAAAGTGCTGCGCTTGAATGACGACGGCTCGGTGCCGGCGGACAACCCGTTCGTCGGACGCGCCGGACACAAGCCAGAGGTCTACACGCTCGGCCATCGCAACTCGTTAGGGCTCGCCGTGCACCCCATGAGCGGCGAGATGTGGCAGAGCGAGATGGGACCGAACGGCGGCGACGAGATCAACATCCTGAAGCGCGGCGCAAACTACGGCTGGCCGCTGGTGAGCCTCGGGCGCACGTATTCAGGACCGTGGCAATCGCCGACGTTCTCGAAAGACGGATTCGAATCGCCCGTCGTCTATTGGATGCCATCCATTTCGCTCTCGGGCATGACCTTCTATACCGGGAGCAAGCTGGCGAAGTGGAAGGGCGACATCTTCGTGGGCGGACAGCGCACCGGCGAGATTCCCGGCACCGGTCATCTCGAACGGGTCCTCGTCAACGAGAAGCTCGAGGAGCTCCGACGTGAGTCGCTGCTCGTTCCGCTGCGGATGCGCATACGCGACGTCCGTCAGGGCCCCGACGAGCTCCTCTACGTCGTCGTCGATCATGAGAACGGCGGTATCCTGCGGATCGAGCCGTCGGCGACACGCCAGATGCCGACGTCCTACGACGCTCGCCCGCCGCGATAATTGTAGTGTCCGGCTTCAGCCGGACGATGTAGTGTCCGGCTTTAGCCGGACGATGTAGTGTCCGGCTTCAGCCGGACGAGTAGCTGAACGAACATGGCGTTCGATCTGACCGTCAACCGCACCGTGCATCGCGTCGATGCCGATCCGCAGACGCCGTTGCTCTGGGTGATCCGCGATCACGTCGGGCTGACGGGCACGAAGTTCAGCTGCGGCATCGGTCAATGCGGGGCGTGCACCGTCCATGTTGATGGACGTCCCGTCCGCTCGTGCAGTGTTCCCGCATCGACCGCGATCGGGAAATCGGTCCTCACCATCGAAGGCCTCTCCCGCGACGGCGGCCACCCGATCCAGGTGGCCTGGAAAGAATTCGACGCGCCGCAATGCGGCTACTGCCAGTCGGGCATGATCATGAGCACGCTCGCGCTGCTGCAGCAGCGGCCCACGCCTTCCGATGCCGACATCGACGCACAGGTGAGGAACGTGTGCCGCTGCGGCACCTACCATCGCGTCAGACAGGCGGTGCACCTGGCCGCCGACTTGATGAAGAAGCGCGAGGTGACGCGGTGAGCGACACCAAGGAACGCCGTCAAGACGTTCCGGTAGACACCAAGGAACGCCGTCAAGACGTTCCGGTAGACACCAAGGAACGCCGTCAAGGCGTTCCGGTAGACAGCGTCGCTGGCGTCAACCGTCGTGAGTTCCTCGCCACGGTCGCCGCCGCGCACGGCGCCTTCGTGCTTGGCTTCTGGGTGCCATCGCGAGCGGATGCACAAACCGTCCGCGGATCCAACTGGTACGAGGAGCCCGCCACGCCTGAGATCAATGCGTGGATCGTGGTCGCGCCGGACGACACCGTCACCATCCGCATCGCGCAGACCGAGCTCGGACAAGGCGTGTGGACCTCGAACGCGATGATGGTCTGCGAAGAGCTCCAGTGCGACTGGAAGAAGGTCCGTCCACAATACGCGTCGGCGAATCGCGATGCGCGCGAGAAGGCGCCCGCGTGGACGCTGAACGTCCCCGGAGAAGGTGCGACCGATCCGAAGGGCGGCGGCGAACCCACGTTCGGCAATCGCGATCCGAAAGGCGTGTCAGGTATTCCCGACAGCCTGTATCGACGCATGCGGACGAACGCCGCTTCGTCCGTGAAAGACGGCCGGTACTACTTGCAGCTCGCCGGCGCGGAGGCGCGCGAACGGCTGCTGCTCGCTGCGGCCGCTCTGTGGAACGTGCCGGTGACGGAGCTGACGGCCAAGGACAGCGTGATCAGGCACGCCTCGAGCGGCCGCACGACGAGCTACGGCCAGATCGCGCCTCGGGCCGCGCAGACGCCCCATCCCCATCCGGAGCAGATCAGGATCAAGCCGCCCGATCAGTGGACACTGATGGGCACCGAGCAGAAGAATCTGGATGTTCCCGCCAAGGTCACTGGCGAGACGATCTACGGGATCGACATCCGTCTGCCCGGGATGAAGTGGGCAGCGGTGAAGACGTGCCCGGTCTACGGCGGCGACGTCAAGCGCTACGACTTCGACGTCGTCCGGAACATGCCCGGCGTGCGCTCCGCTGTGCAGTTCCCCATTCCCGATCCGGCGCTGACGCGCGGCCGCGTTTTCAGCGGCGGCGTCGCGGTGATCGCCGACACGTGGTATCAGGCCAAGACCGCGCTCGACAAGATGCCCGTCGAGTGGACGATTCCGCCCGAGCACGCGGCGTTCAACAGCACGAACATGCACGCCGCGCTCGTCGCGGCGCTCGATCGGCCGGGCACCGTCCGCGCCAATCAAGGCGACGTGGACGCGGGCTTCGCCAAAGCCGCCAGGATCGTCGAGGCGACGTACTCAACACCGTACCTGCCACGCGCACGGATGGAGCCCGGCAACGCGACGGTGCTCGTCACCAACGATCGCGTCGACATCTGGATCGGCGATCAGAGTCCCCAGGAGACCCGCTTCAGCGCTGCAAAGATCACCGGCCTCCCGGAGACGAACGTCCACCTGCATCTCTGTCACCTGGGCGGCGGCTTCGGCCGCAACGGCAACGGCCCGCAGGCCGAGCACGCCATCATGATCGCCAACGCGAACCGCGGCGTGCCGATTCACATGCTGTGGACGCGCGAAGAGGACTTCATCGGGACGACCTACCGCGCCATGGGAGTGGCGCGTTTGAAGGCCGGCCTCGACGCCGACGGCTGGCCGATCGCCCTCGACGTGCGCACCGCCATGCAAGAGGGCGGGTTCGGTCCCGAAGCGTCGTTCCACGTCACGTCCCGCTACTTCGTGCCGAACTATCGCTACTCGAACCACACGACGAAGTTCCACGTGCCGGTCGGCACGCGGCGCGGCGTCGGGCAGGCGGCGCACGAGTTCTATCGCGAGAGCTTCATCGACGAGCTCGCGCACGCCGCCGGCAAGGATCCGTATCGCTATCGCCGCGAGCTGCTCGCGCGCACCAACCTCCCCTACAAGGCCGACATGATCAAGGCGCTCGACCTCGCCGCCGAGATGTCAGGCTGGGGCACGCCGCTGCCCAAGGGCACGGCACGCGCGATCGCGCTCGAGGAACGCGGCACCGAAGGCAACGGCTCGGCGACGGTCAGCGCCATGGTGCACACGGTATCGGTGAGCCGCGAAGGCAAGGTCAAGCTCGAGCGCGTCGACGTCGCGCACGACACCGGCTTCGGTCTGGTCAATCCGCTGTCAGTGAAAAAGCAAATCGAAGGGCAGATCACCTGGTTCTACAACGACGCCATGCACCAGGCCTGCTCGATCGCCGACGGCCGCATCGTCGAGAACAACTTCAACACGTTCCCGATCTCGCGGATTGATGAAGACCCGCCAGTCATCAACATCCGCTTCTTCCCAACCAGCCATTGGCTGATCGGCATGGGCCACGATCGCGCCACCTCGGTCCAATCCGCGATCGGCGAGGCCATCTTCCAGATCACGGGCAAACGGCTTCGCGACCTGCCGTACAGCCGACACGATCTGAAGTGGAGCTGACCTCGTCCGCCGGTGTTGGAGATGGCGATGGCGACTCCGCCGATCGCACAAGAGTGATCTCCAAACGAAGGTCTTGCGCGAGCGCAACTGCTCTCGTGACGTTGTCGTATCCCATCATGCTGAATCGAACCGAAAATACGCCGGGCTGCAAGTTCGTC
>DASRJR010000493.1:0-4081 GCA_035649395.1 Vicinamibacterales bacterium | reverse complement strand
ACGTAGGACGATGATCCCGACGGGAACTCGACACGCTGAAACGGACGTTCGGAAATGGCGAACATGCCGCTGAGACTGCGCTGGCGATCACGCAGCGCCTCGAACTCCGGGTTGAACAGCAGGTAGCGTTCGGCGTTGCGGCGCGGCTCGAGCACGACGAGTTGGTCGACAGCGGCGGCCCCGAGTGGACGCAGCATCGCGGCGTTCATGACGTTGAACACCGCGGTGGTGGCGCCGATGCCAAGCGCGAGCGACAGGATGGCGACCAGGGCGAAGCCGCGGTCGCGTACGAGCGTGCGCATCGTGTAGCGCACGTCGCGAGCCATCGTCTCCAGTAGCGGCACGCCACGACGGTCGCGATAGCTCTCCTTCATCTGCTCGACTCCCCCGAATGCACGTCGGGCCGCAAGACGCGCGTCGGCAGGTGACATCCCGTCCCGCTCGTACTGGTCGGCCAGCAGCTCGATGTGCGCTCGAATCTCGTCGTCGAGATCGCGATCGAGTCGCTGGCCGGCGAAGAGCGCTCGCAGTCGTTTCAGCAGGGTTCGCATCGCTGTATCACCGGCGAGTCTGACGCCTCGCCTCTACTCCGCCCTCAGGGCGACCATCGGATCGACGGCAGACGCTCTCCTGGCCGGCAGCGACGCGGCGATCGCGCCGACGACGACCAAGGCGAGGGAGGCGCCTGCGAGCGTGAGTCCATCATCCGGCGTCAGGCCGTAGAGCAGCTCCGATAGCCATCGCGACGACAACCGCGTGATGGCCAGTCCGAGCGGGACAGCAACCAACGCGCCCGCACTGACGACCACGGCTGCCTCACGTACGACCATGGCGACCACGCCGACCCGCGGCGCGCCGAGCGCGATGCGGATCGCCAGCTCGCGCACGCGTTGGACCACGAGAAACGACAGCACACCATGGAGGCCGATCGCCGTCAGGATCAACCCGAGCACACCGAAGCTGGTCGAAAGCGTGGCGAGGAGCCGTTCGCGAACGACGACGGCATCGATCTCCTCCGCCAGCGTGCGCACCTCGAACTGCGGTACGGTGCTGTCGGCCTTCCACACTTCGTCGCGAACGCGAGCGGCAATCGCCGCGGTCTCGCCGTCCGTCCGGACGTAGAGGATCATCTGTCCTCGACCGGTGTTCGCCTGGAGAAACGGCGTGTAGAGGACGGGCTGCACCGGTGCTCGTGGGTTCGCATAGCGCGAATCGTCGGCGACGCCGACAATCGTGAAGGCGCGGCGAGGCACGCCGGACGATGTGCAGATCTTCCCGAGCGGCTCTTCGTTCGGATACGCGATCCGCACGAAGGCCTCGTTCACGATGCAGACCGGCTCGGCGTTCGCGCTCTGATCGGCGTCAGAGAAATCCCGGCCGCGGAGCCCGATGCCAAGCGTCTTGAAGTAATCGGGATAAATTGCCTGGCCCGAAGCCGTGATCGGCCGGTTGCCTGATCGCGGATCGTCCATTCGGACTGTGCCGCCACCGACCACGATCGCGCTTCCAGCACCGGACTCGGGCTTGCCCGGCGAGACGTTGCCCATGCTGGCGGAGCGCACGCCCGGGACCCCACGAAGACGAGTCATCAGCTCCGTGTAGAGACGGTCGAGCCGTTCCGACGTGCCCGGCACACCCCGTTGATTGCTGCCGCGCGGCTCGACGCGGACGACGAGCACGTGATCGCGCGCGGCATCCTGATCGGCCCGCGTGAGATTGGCGAGCGTGCGGATGAACAGACCAGCGGCCACGAGCAGCAGCAGCGACAGCGACACCTGCGCGACGACCAGGAGCTTGCCGGGACGCATCCGCGCAAACGTGCCTGCGGCGTTCACGTTCTTGATCGCGGCGAGGAGATCGACCCGCACGACTCGCAGCGCGGGAATGCACACGAACAGCAGCGTGCAGACCAGGGACGTCATCACCGTGAACGCGAGCATGCGAGCGTCCGGCGAGATGTCGAGCGCGATCGGCGTGCGGCCCGTCGAGGCATACGCGATCAGGCCGCGCGTCAGCCAATACGCGAGAACCAGACCGGCGGCGCCGCCCACGGCGCCGAGGACGGCACCTTCGACGAGCACCTGCTGCATCACACGCCATCGGCTGGCACCGAGCGCAAGCCGCAGCGCCATCTCCGGCCGGCGCGCTGCGGCGCGGACGAGCAGCAGGTTGGCGATGTTGACACAACCGACCAGCAGCACGGCGCCGACGATCGCCAGCAGGATGAAGAGGGACGTCGAGAACTGGAGCCGCAAGTCCGAGATGCCCGTCGCGGCCGACACGAACACGATCTTGTCGTCGTAACCGAACCGCGCCCGCATGTTCGGCAGCGAAGGCAGGGGCGCCCCGGCCAGCGATCGCGTGAGGCTCTCGCGATAGACCGGCTCGAGCCGTGCAGCCACCTGCGACGGGCCGACGTCAGCATCGATACGGGCGAGCAGTTGCACCCAGGTGCGGTTGACGGTCGGTTTCACCAGCAGATCGCCGACCACCGGCATCACCGCTGCCTGCATCATCATCGGCACGTAGACGTCCGGGGCAAGGCCGACGTCGACGCCGAAGAACTCCGGTGGCGTGACGCCAATCACATCGAATCGCGCGCCCGACAGCAGCAGCGTCGAGCCGACGACCGACGAAGCGCGCGCGAACCGCCGCCGCCAGTAGCCGTCGCTGAGGACGACCACAGGGTGAGCGTTGGGGACCCGATCGTCATCGGGACCGATCAAGCGACCCAGCTGTGGCACTACGCCAAGCAGATTGAAGTAGTTGCCCGACACAATCTGTCCACTGATCGGCGGCTCGACGCCATCGGTCACCGTCGCCGTGAGCATCACGGGAAACGCGGAGGAGGAATAGCCAGCCAGCTCTCCGCCGCGAACGGCCTCGCGCAGCGCCTGAAACTGCGGATACGTGAAGCCGGTTTCGGTGCGACCGAGGCGAATTCGGCTGACCAGCTGCAGTGACTCTGGATCACGGATCGGCAGGCTGCGCCAGCTGAGGGCGTCGATCAGCGTGAACACCGCGGTGTTGGCGCCGATGCCGAGCGCGAGCGTCAAGACCACCGCCAGCGTGAATCCCGGGCTCTTTCGCAGCGCCCGGCCGGCGTAGACGAGATCGCGTGTGACGTGCTCGAACCATCGCGAGCCGCGGACATCCCGATACGCTTCCTTCATCGGCTCGACGCCGCCGAAATCGCGCAGTGCGGCGAGCCGCGCCTCCTCGGTGGTCAGCCCCCGCCGCACGTGTTCGGCCGCCAGCAGCTCCAGGTGCGCGCGAACGTCGTCGTCGAGGTTACGCTCGGACGCGCCAGGCGACGCGCGCGTCACCATTCGCTTCCACCACTCCCCGCGGCTCATGGCTGCTCCAGCAGACGCTTCATCATCGCCATCGTCTGCTGCCAGAGATCGGTCTCGACCGCGAGCTGCTTCTTTCCGGTCCTCGTGATCGAGTAGAAGCGCGCGCGACGATTGTTCTCGCTGGTGCCCCACTCGCTCTTGATCCAGCCCTTCTGCTCGAGTCGCAGCAACGCTGGATAAATCGTCCCCTGATTGAGTGCGAGCGACCCCTCAGCCACCTGCTCGATCCGTCTCGCGATGCCGTAGCCATGCAGCGGCCCGAGCCCGTCGAGCGTCTTGAGGATCATCAGGTCGAGCGATCCGTACGGCACTTCATCCATCGGCCACCGTGCTCCTGTTGATAATCAACACGAGGAGAGCACAGGTTCGTGTGGATAGTCAACATGAAAGAGACTCTTGCCAGTTCCAGAGTTCCGGAGTTCCTCAGTTCCGGAGTTCGAGTTCGTGAGTTCCCGGGACCGGAACTTGGAACTCAGGAACTTGGGAACTCACAGGGAACTCAGGAACTTCGGAACTGGGGAACTCAGGAACTCGCAATTATCTGAATTGCGACACCAGATACGCGTCCGTCTGCGCCACTCCCCTGGCGAGGATAAGGCTGCGGCCGTCGGGCGTGCGCTTGCCGCGAACGATCGCGAGATCCATCAAGTTAGTGATCTTCACGGACGGGCCGCCGTTGAGATCCTGCTTCCACACGTTGGCGCGTTCGACGGTCGAGTACAGCA
>DASRJR010000492.1:0-31107 GCA_035649395.1 Vicinamibacterales bacterium | reverse complement strand
CTGCGATAGAACGTCCGCCCAGTTGCCTTGCGCAGCTTGAAGTACGGCTGCAGCACGTCGAGCGCGTGGTGCATGCCCACCTCGAGGTGACGGCGAACCTCGTCAGCCGCGAGATTGGGATCGCCACTGCACAGCGCTTCGGCGAGCGCTTGATGCCGCGTCGGTGAATCCTCGGTCTTGGGCGTACGCATCACGCAGAACCAGATCGACGCGAGCGCATGCGTCTTTTCGATCGCGTCGAGCAACGCCGGACAGCGCGCGCACTGCGCGATCCGCGCGTGCAGCTTCTGGTGCATCGACTGATACAGCGGCCGATCGGTGCCGACCGACAGCGCGTCGACGCGAACCGCCAGCTTCTTCAACTCGGTACGCTCGCCCGGCGTGGCGTATCTCGCGCAGCGCATGGCGGCCTGCACCTCCAGCGCTTCTCGCACGACGTAGTGGCCTTTGACGTCTTCAGGGGAAGGAATGCGAACGCGCGTGCCCGCGCGCGGACGGCTCTCGAGCAGGCCTTCAATCTCCAGGCGAAGCAGCGCCTCGGAGACCGGCAGGAAGCTCATACTCAGCTCGGCTGCCAGCTTCCGACGCGAGATCACCTGCCCGAGGGAGATGTCGCCGCGCAGAATCCGTTGGCGTACCACCGTGTACGCCTCGGAGGCGAGACTGGATTGTTCGGAATCCTTCATGAGTCGCCCCGCTTTCCCTTCACGCGCACACGAACACTACCGCGGCTGAACCCGCTGACCGAAAGATTCTACGAGAGAACCACGTCTGTTGTTGCGCATAGATTGGACGAAAGAACGCCGTAAGGGGTTTGGTGAATCCCGGAACCCTGGAGCTCGGGTGCTATCATCGCGAACGTTGGACCGTCGTCCCCGGTTAACCAGGTCGGCACGTTTTTTCCTGTTAACTCTGCTTGTCGTCACCGCCACGGCCGCGTGTAAGGTCGCGCCCGCGCCGACCCCGCTCGACCACCTTCATCCCTGTAAGAACGACGAAGGGCCGACCGACGCCTACTGCGGAACGCTGTCGGTTTTCGAGAATCGCGACACCAAGCAGGGTCGCACGATTGCACTCTGGATCACGGTCCTGCCCGCCATCCGGACGGGTGCCCTCGACCCGGTCGTGTTCCTCGCCGGCGGCCCCGGTCAAGGCGCGGCACAGTTGGCGCGCCAGATTCGCGCGGTCTTCCGCAAGGTCCAGGGCACGCGGGACATCGTGCTGGTCGATCAACGCGGTACGGGTAAGTCGAACCCACTGAACTGCAGATCCACTGCGAACACACTGGCCGAGGCGATGGAGCCCGACGAGAAGGCCCTCGCAAAACTCGAGCAGTGCCTCAAGAGCTACGACGCCGACGTGCGTTTCTATGGAACGAACATCGCCATGGACGACCTCGACGATGTCCGCGCGTTCCTCGGCTACGACAAAGTCAATTTGTATGGCGGTTCGTATGGCACGCGCGCCGCTCTCGTCTACCTGCGCCGTCATGGCACGCACGTCCGCTCGATGATTCTCGACGGCGTCGCGCCGACCGACATGCGGCTGCCGCTCTTCACCTCGCGCGACGCGCAGCGCGCGCTCGACAAGCTGCTCTCCGACTGCGAAGCCTCGCTGGCGTGCAACCAGACGTTCCCGGGATTGAGAACGCGCGTGCGCACGCTGCTCGAACGGCTCGCGCACACCCCACCACGCGTGCGCGTCGTGCATCCACGCACCGGCATCGAGGAAGAAGTGCAGGTCGAAGCACGCGTCGTCGCGGGCATCCTCTTCAACGCGCTCTACTCACCGCTCACGGCATCGATCGTTCCGGCGTTGATTGAAGACGCCGAGCACAACGACTTTCAGGGAATGTTCGCGCTCGGCCTGAGCGGTGGCGACGGCAACGACGACAACATGAGCCTCGGCATGCGCTTCTCGGTGCTGTGCACCGAGGACGCGGGACGCGTCACCGCGAGCGACGTCGAGCGCGAAACGGCTGGCACGCTGTTCGGCAGGCACCTGCTCGGACCGCAGATTGCCGCGTGCGAACACTGGCCGAAGGGTACGGTGGAACCGACGTTCTACGACCCGATCGTCTCCGACGTGCCGGCGCTGGTGCTGTCAGGCGACATCGATCCGGTGACGCCGCCGGCCTGGGGCGAGATGGTCGTCAAGTATCTGAAGCACGGGCGGCACATCGTCATGCCCGCGACCGGTCACGGCGTGATCGGCACGCCGTGCGGACTGCAACTGGTGCAGGACTTCATCGATGCGGCCTCGTCCGCGTCGCTCGACACGAGTTGCGTCGCCGCGGTTCATCGTCCGCCGTTCTTCGTCACACCCGCTGGGCCCGAGCCGGCGCGGCCGAGCGCGGCCGGACACGCCGGAGGCACCCGATGATCAGGGTCGACGGCCTCCACAAGCGCTTCGGAGCGGTCACGGCCGTCGACGGCGTGTCGTTCGAAGCCCAGGACAATGCGATCACCGGGCTGCTCGGTCCCAATGGCGCCGGCAAGACCACGACACTGCGGATGCTCTATGCGGTGATGCGGCCCGACGAGGGGCAGATTCGCGTCGACTCGATCGACGCGGTGGCGACGCCGCAGCACGCGCAAAGCCGGCTGGGCGTGCTGCCGGATGGCTTCGGGCTGTATCCACGACTCACCGCGCGCGAGCACATCGAGTACTTCGGCGAGCTGCACGGGATCAACGGCGTTCGTTTGCAGGAACGCGCGCGCGAGTTGATCGACTTGCTCGACATGGGCGCGATCGCGGATCGACGGGTCGGCGGCTTCTCTCACGGCGAGCGCACGAAGGTCGCACTGGCGCGCGCGCTCGTGCACGACCCGCAGAACGTGCTGCTCGACGAGCCGACCAACGGGCTCGATGTGATGAGCACGCGCGCCGTACGGCACATCGTGCGAAAGCTGCGCGAGCAGGGCCGCTGCGTGCTGTTCTCCAGCCACGTCATGCAGGAGGTGTCGGCGCTGTGTGACTCGATCGTGATCATCGCGTCGGGCCGGGTCGTCGCGCACGGGACGCCGAACGAGCTGCGCAACCAGACCGGCGAGGACAGCCTCGAAGACGCCTTCGTCGCGCTGGCGGGTCTCGATCACGGAGAGCGGGCGTGAACGCGCTCCAGACGCTGCGGCAGATCGCCATCGTCACGCGCAAGGAGATCAAGGACTCGGCGCGCGATCGCCGGGCGCTCTGGTCGATCGTCTTCAGCGTCATGGTGGGCCCGATCCTGATCGGCTTCACGCTGAACCGCGTCGCCGATCGCGAGCGCGAAGCCGAGAACGTGCGCATCCCGGTCGTCGGCCGAGAGAACGCGCCGGCGTTGATCGAGTGGCTCGATCAGCAGTCGGGCGTGGTGATCGTCGACGGCCCGGCCGATGCCGAGGGTGCGGTCCGCGAGCGCGCGGAGGATGTCGTCGTCATCATCCCGAAGGAGTTCGCCGACCGCTTCCGACAATCGCGGCCGGCGCGCGTGCGCGTCGTCGTCGACAACTCGCGGAACGACGCGCGCTCGACCGTCCAGCGCGTGCTCCAGCTGTTTCAGCAGTACAGCGCCGAGATCGGCAGCCTGCGCCTGATTACGCGCGGCATCAGTCCGGTCGGGGTCCGCCCGCTCGACGTCGAGGAAGTGGAGGTGTCAACGGCGCAGCAGCGCGCCGCGCAGATCCTCAACTTCATTCCGATGTTCATCATCATGGCGGGGTTCATCGGCGGCATGCAGATCGCCACCGATTCGACCGCCGGCGAACGCGAGCGGGGATCGCTCGAGCCGCTGCTCCTGAACCCGGCGCCGCGCGTCGTGTTCGTCACGGGCAAATGGCTCGCCGCGGCCCTGGCGGCGTTCATCAGCGTCCTGTTGACGACCATCCTGTGCGGCAACCTGCCGCGATTCCTGCCACTCGAAGAAATGGGCATCCGTTTCCACGTCGGCGTCGAGCATCTGCCCGGCATCATCGCGGCGATCCTGCCGATGTGCCTCTTCTCCACGGCGCTTCAATCGTCGGTGGCCACGCTGGCACGCTCGTTCAAGGAAGCGCAGAGTTACATGGGGGTGCTGATCCTGTTGCCGATGATCCCGGGCATCATGGGGGCGATCTATCCGATCGGCACGTCCGCGTGGATGTACTTCGTGCCGATGCTCGGCCCTTACGTCCTGTTGACGAACGTCCTTGGCGGTCGCGAGACGGCGACGGCGGCCTACCTGAACTCCGGGCTCATCTCGTTTGCGGCCTCGCTCATGCTCGTGCGCGTCACCGCATTCCTGTTCGGGAACGAACGCATCATCTTTGCCCGATGAAGGGGGCAGAGGGGCAGGGCCCGGGGGCATCCAAATGCCTCAGGCGCCGCCTCGAATTCGGCTGTAAGGGCCGGTAGGGCCCCCCACTCGGCAGGTCGAGCGGGGGCTTTAGCCCCTCCCCAGGTTGTGTGCAAGGGGCCAAAAGTTTTCAGCGCGGTTGACCGATAGAGGGAGCCGTGAGCCAGCAGCTCCCCAAAGTGCCGTATGAAGGCGGGCGACTACTTCGCCATCATGCCGGGGACGCCCAATCAGCGGCTGCGGCCCAGACCCCGTCTTCGCCTTCGTTCAGCTACGAGCAGCACTACGGCCTGAACGAAAAGCCGTTCAGCCTGTCGGCCGACCCACGGTTCCTGTATCGCAGCCCGAAACATGCGCCGGCTTTCGACGAACTGCTTCGGGGCATCCGCCGCCGCGAAGGGTTGATCGTCCTCACCGGCGAGATCGGCACCGGCAAGACGACGCTGATCCGGTCGGTGCTGCAGAACCTCGATCGCCGCACGTTCAGCGCGTTCGTGCCCGACCCGTTCGTCTCGCGCGAGGACCTGCTGAAGATGCTGCTCGTCGACTTCGGCGTGGTGTCAGTCGGCGATCTGAAACGCGGCGCGTTGAAGGGGGCGTCTCGCCCCGATCTGAGCTACCCGCTCTACGAATTCCTCGATTCGCTCGTGCCGCTGCAGGCGTTTGCCGTGCTGATCGTCGACGAGGCGCAGAACCTGCCACTGCCGCTGCTCGAGGAGATCCGGATCCTCTCGGACCTCGAGGGGCGCGAGAAGCTGCTGCAAGTCGTGCTCGTCGGCCAGCCCGAGCTGCGCGCCAGCTTGAAGCTGCCGCAGATGCGCCAGGTCGATCAGCGAGTCTCCGTGCGCTGCGAGCTGGCGCCGCTGTCGCGTCGCGACGTCGGCGACTACGTCCGCCATCGTCTCAACGTGGCCAGTGACGGCGGCGCCCTCGTCGAGTTCACGGACGATGCGGTCCTTGCGGTGCATCTTGGATCGGGCGGCACGCCTCGCGTCATCAACCTGATTTGCGACCGCGCGCTCTATCGTGGTCATCTCGCCGGAGCCAACCGGATCGATGCGAGCTACATCGCGCAGGCGATCGACGATCTCGGTTTCGAGCCGCAGGTCGAGGAGATCGACGAGGAGCCGCCGGAGTCGAGTCAGGCGGCTCCGCTGGAACGCGCCGACGAAAGCATCCAGTCGGCATGGACCGAGCCCACGGAGCGGCCGGCCGCGCTCACCGCGCGCGTCGTGTCCGACGCGCAGTCGTTGCTGTCGGAGCTGCGCGACCAGGGCGGACTCGACGCGTCGTTGGAAATCTGGGACACGCCGCCGCCGTCGCGGGCACTGTCCGCTCGCCAACGAGAGGCCGTCCGAGCCACGCCTCCAGAGGAAGAGCTGCGCTTCGACGAGGAGGTATCGGCGCAGCAGCTCTCGAGTTTCTCGACCGAACACAGCGCCTCCGCAGCGGCCGAGCGCACGCCGGCGACAACGTGGTGGATCAACATCGCCGGCGCGTGCCTCGCGATCGCCGTCCTCGTACTCGGCGGCCTGTATTGGTACGCGGGCGCCCTCGACGTTCCGCCGGCGCGGCTGCCTGCAGTGCCGGCGCGACCGGCGCTTCCGACGCTCACCGTGCCCGGCGTACCAGACGACCTCCCCGCTCCAGCATCGCGCCTACGGAACGCGAGCACCGCCGTCGTTGCCGCACCGGATCGCTTCTCGATCGCCGTCGCGTCGTTCGAGACGTCGGAACGTGCCGACCGTCTGGTCGCCGATCTGGCGCGCCTGGGATACGAGGCCCACACGGTGACCGTGGTGTTCGACCCGCCGCGTCCACCGCTCGTCCAGGTTCTCGTCGGCCGCTATGCATCGACGCTCGAGGCCGAAGACGACTTGACGACGATCCGCGAGCTCTTTGGCGATGCACGGCTCCAGCGCGTGACCCGCTGACGCGGATCAACTCGAATCTCAAAACTCAAAACTCAAGAACAAAAAGGGACTACCCTTTCGGTTGGGTATTGAGTTGGCGAAGGCTTCGTTTCCGACGACTCGAATCACCTTGATCCACGCCGCCAGCGCCGGCTCGGGTCCGCACGCGCAGGAAGCGCTCTCCGCGCTGTGCCGAGCCTACTGGTATCCGATCTATGCCTACGTGCGGCGCCTCGGGTACTCGCCCGACGAAGCCGAAGACCTCACGCAAGGCTTTTTCACGCGTGTGCTCGAGAAGCAGTACCTGCGCGACTTCCATCATGAGCGCGGCCGTTTCCGGTCGTTTCTGCTCGCGTCGCTGAAACACTTCGTCGCCAACGAACGCGATCGGTCGCGGGCCATCAAACGGGGTGGTGGCCTGACGTCAGTGCCACTCGACGATCTGCTGCACGAGGCGGAACGTCGATACAGCCTCGAGCCACGCGACAGCACGACGCCGGATCACCTGTTCGAGCGACAGTGGGCGCTGACGGTCCTCGCGCAGGTGCAACAGCACCTGCACGATGAAGCCGCCGCCTCTGGAAAGCTCGCGCAATTCGATCGCCTCAAAGGACTGATGCTCGGCGATGAGGGCGATGTCGGGTACCGGGCGCTCGCGGCCGAACTCGGCCTGACGGACGGCGCGCTGAAGGTCGCGATCCATCGGCTTCGCCAGCGGTTCAAGGAACGGCTCCGGGAAGAGATCGCGCACACGGTCACCCATCCCGAAGACGTGAAGGAAGAGATCAGATACTTGATGGCGGCGCTCCGCTCCTGAACCGGCTGTAACCTTCCTGCTCTATTGCTTCAGTAACAGGTAGTCATGACTACCGCCGACACTCCAGACGAGCGACGCTGTTCGCGCTGCGGCACGGCGTACGCCGGACAGGCGTCGCCGATGGGACTCTGCCCGGCCTGCCTGATGGCACTCGCCGCGGAGGAGTCAGGGATCAGGAGTCCGGAGGAATCAGGAATCGGGAATCAGGAATCAGGAGGATTCAGGCAGGAGGAATCAGCGGTGATCCAACAGCCGCACTCTGGTCCTGCCCTCCGTGCGCACCGTTGGAGATATCGCTGGCTGGCGATTCCGGCGGCGCTGTTCGTCCTTGCCGTCGGGGCGCTGCTGGTCACGCTGGTGCGCCGTCTCGACAGCCCGCGCGCGATTCAACCGCTCGCATCGGCTGTACGGTTCACCCTGCCCTTTCCGACGGACACCCGCGCGCTCGACGGCGCGCAGTTCGCCCTCTCGCCCGACGGGACAACGATCGTGCTGGCGGCGCGTGCGGCCGATGGCCGATCGCGTCTGTGGATCCGTCGGCTGCAAGCGCTCGACTGGCAGGAGCTCTCGCGCACCGAGGGCGCGTCGTATCCCTTCTGGTCGCCGGATGGGCGACACGTCGGGTTCTTCGCCGAACGGCGCCTCAAACGCATCGACGTATCGAACCACGTCTCGCAGACCGTGGGTGACGCGCCAGACGGGCACGGAGGCACCTGGGGGCTTGACGACTGGATCGTCTTCGCGCCGACCGACACTGGGCCGCTGCAGCGGGTGGCCGCATCGGGAGGCACACCGCAGCGGATCACACGCCTCGATGAAGCGCGCGGTGAGGTGGCGCATGTGTGGCCGCGTTTCCTTGCCGACGGGGTTCGACTCGTCTACTTCGCCAACGCGGCCGACACGAAACAAAAGGGCTCGTATCTGGCCGATCTGAATCAAGGCACCGCCGCGCTCGTCGTGCGCCGCGATGTCGCGGTAGTGCCGGCCGATGATCTCCTGCTGTTCTCGCACAACGGCACGCTCATGGCGCAGCGGTTCGATGCACGCCGGCCGCAGCTCGACGACCGGATCACCGCCATCGCGGGGGCCGACGACGTGGGCGGGCCAATGGCGTACGGTCCGAATTTCTCCGCGTCCGGCACCGTCCTGGTCTACAGGAATACCGGCCCGCGCCTCGGCCGTCTGACGTGGTTCGACCGCCGCGGACAAGTCATCGGTGAAGTCGGAATGCCAGCCGAGTATCAGGCGCCAGCCGTGTCTCCCGACGGCCGACGCATCGTCGTGGCGCGCACGGACGATCGGACGAACACGTCCGACATCTGGGTGAACGACGTCGATCACCGATCGACTCGACTCACCTTCGGCCCGGCGCAGGACTCGTCGCCGATCTGGTCGCCCGACGGCGTTCGAGTGGCGTATGCATCGAGTCGTGATGGTCGAGTGCAAATCATGACGACGAAGGCCGACGGTGGCGGTACCGAGGAAACGATTGCCACCTGGCCACAAATGGTGCAGCCGACTGACTGGTCGAACGACGGCCGCGCGCTGCTCTTTACGACCCGACACGCCAAGACGGGGCTCGACGTGTGGGCGATGCCGCTCGCCGGCGATCGAAAGCCATGGCCGCTGCTGCAGACGCCCTTCGACGAGTCTGACGCGCACGTCTCACCCGATGGCCGCTGGGTCGCCTATGTGTCGAACGAATCAGGGAACGACCAGATCTACGTGCGCTCGTTCCCCGAGCCCGAGAGCCGGTTTCAGATTTCCGTCACCGGCGGTACGCATCCGCGCTGGCGCCGCGACGGCGGCGAGCTGATCTTCGTGGCCCCCGATGGCATGCTCACAGCCGTTGATGTGATGCACGATTCGACGTTCCGGAGCGGCAGCCCAGCACCCCTTCTGCGCCTGCCTGATACGGCTGAATTCACGATGGGGCCGGGTGGCGAACAGTTCCTCGTGCTGATGCCGCACGACGAGGCCAGCAACTCGCTTCACGTCATCCTGAACTGGAAGACGGAGCTCGCCGCGCGATAATTTCCCGTCGTTGCACATGCTCGTGCGGGGCACTTCGAGTTGCGTTTTCGAAACGTCCTCTTCAGACTTTGCCCAACAAAGGAACACGCGGCACTCAGACTGGAACACGTCGAGCGAGCTGCTTCCGCTCGCGATCGATGTGCACGGCGCGATTACGGCCTGAACCCGATGACGACGGCGTCGCGACGTGTGGCCTCAGCCTTGCTCTAGGGATCACGCTACCCGTACGTAAACGTCACATTCGGGGATCCCGAGGAGCGCGCGACAACAGTGGCCAAACGAAACACTTTGCGGAAGGATCTCGAGAACGGCGGCAACCAGAGTCCGGCCACGAGTGCGCCGGCCGGCCAGGACCGATGGCCGCGGGCCGTTCCCGACGAGACACCGTCGCGGCCGACGCGCAAGGGTCAGGCGCTCGGCGAGATTCTCCTCGAACGCAAGACGCTCACCGAAGAACAGCTTCGCGAAGCGATGTCGCGGCAGCAGCGATCGCGCAAACGCCTCGGCGAGATCCTCATGGAGATGGGCTTTGCCACGCCGGACGCGGTGCTCGATGGCTTGAGCACGCAGCTGGGCGTGCCGCCCACGCGCGTCAACTCGTATACGGTCACGCCGGAAGCATTGGAATGCCTGTCGGAGAAGATCGCCCGCAAGTACACCGCCGTTCCACTCCTCAAGGCGGGATCGACGCTGGTCGTGGCGACGCCCAACCCTCGTGACCTTCAGGCGCTCGACGATCTTCGCTTCGCGGCCGGCTGCGAAGTTCGCACGATGATCGCGCTGGAGTCGGAGATCCAGGAAGCGCTCACGAAGCTGTACGGCAATCCGTTCAACAATGGTCTCGATGGCGAGCCCGCGTCGGTGGTCGTCGATGTGGCCGGTCCCCAGTTGGACCTGCAGGATCAGAACACCCAGAAATCAGCGACCTCGATCGTCGATCGCATCCTGGCGCGCGGCGTGAGCGATCGGGCGAGCGATATCCATCTCGAACCAACGAAGAACACCCTGCGCATTCGATGCCGCATCGACGGCATGCTGCACGAAGTGGCGGATCTCCTCCCGGCGCTCGCGCCCGCGGTGGTGGCGAGGTTGAAGGTGCTCGGCAACATGGACATCGCGGTGCATCGCAATCCTCAGGACGGACGCTTCAGCGCCACGGTCAACGGCCGCGGCCTCGACGTCCGTGTCGCCACCTATCCGACGATCTGGGGCGAGAAGGCGGTGCTGCGTCTGCTCGATCGCAGCTCGCTGCAGCGATCGCTCTCGAGCGTCATGGACGGGACGACCCTCGACGTGTTCCGCAGTCTCATCAAGCGTCCCGAAGGCATCATCCTCGTCACGGGTCCGACCGGAAGCGGCAAGACCTCGACGCTGTACGCCGCGCTGTGCGAGCTGGCAGATACGGGCAAGAACGTCGTCACGATCGAAGACCCCGTCGAGTACTGGCTGCCAGGCGTGAGCCAGGGGCAGACCAACCCGAAGGCGGGCTTCACCTTTGCGCAGGGCTTCAGGGCGATCCTCCGACAGGATCCCGACGTCGTCATGGTGGGCGAGATCCGTGACCCCGAAACGCTCGAAACGGCGATCGAAGCGTCACTCACCGGACACCTCGTGCTGTCGACACTTCATACCAACGGGTCGGTCGCGACTGTGACGCGCCTGCTCGAGATGGGCATCGAACCCTACCTGCTCGCGTCGACGATCACCGGCGTCGTCGCGCAGCGGCTGGTGCGACGGATCTGCGAATCATGCAAACAGCCGGTTGCGGTGCCGGAGGAATCGAAGCACCTCTTCGGCGATCGTGTTCCCGAGACGCTGTATCACGGTGCTGGCTGCCAGGAGTGCGGCGGTATCGGGTATCGCGGACGCGTCGGCGTCTTCGAAGTGCTCACGATGAATGCGGAGCTGCGCCGGTTGCTGTTCGCCCGCGCCAGTGAGGAGGAGATGCTGCAAGCCGCGCGCGCATCCGGTCTGTCGACGCTGCGCGAGCAGGCGCTGGCGCTCGTTCGCCAGGGCGTCACGACGCTCGAGGACGTCACGCGGGTCTTCCACGATCTCGAGGAATGTCCCGCGCCGACGGCCTGAGCACTACGACGCTTTGACCGTCTCGGTCGCCAACTGCCCCGACGTCACGTAGTCGATCTTTCCGGTGCCGAGGATCGGAACCTTCGGCACCGGGATGATGCTGCGCGGCACGAAGATCTCCGGCAGGCCCGACTCGCGCGCAGCCGTCGCCAGGGCGGCTCGAGTCGCATCCCCGCGCTCGGTCACGAGCACGAGCTGCTCACCGCGCTTCGGATCGGGCACGGCGACGACCGCATGCATCGCCTCCGGCCACACCTTGGCGACGAAGTCCTCGACCGCGCCAAGCGGCACCATTTCGCCGGCGACCTTGGCGAAGCGCTTTGCGCGCCCCTTGATGGTGACGAACCCCTCGGCGTCGATGTCGACGATGTCGCCGGTGTCGTACCAGCCGTCGGCGGGCGGCTGCAACACGCCCGGGTTCTCGGCCCGCAAGTACCCCAGCATCACGTTGGGCCCACGCACGAACAGCCGTCCGGCGGCATCGATCCCCTCGATGCGCTCGAGACGATGCTCGATCCCGGGCAGCAGTCGGCCGACGGTGCCCGCCCTGAAGTGCATCGGCGTGTTCACCGAGAGTGCGGGTGAGGTCTCGGTCGCGCCATAGCCTTCGAGGATGCGGATGCCGAACTTCTCGAACCACACCCGACGGGTCTCCGGCTTCACCCGTTCGGCGCCGGCAAACACGTAACGTACCGAGTAGAAGTCGTAGTTGTCGGCGACACGCGCATAGCCCGCGAGAAACGTGTCGGTCCCGAAGAGAATCGTCGCGTTCACGCCGTAGACGAACTCGGGCACGGTGCGATAGTGCAGCGGCGACGGGTAGAGGAACGTGCGCACGCCGGCGAGCAGCGGCAGCAACAGGCCGCCGGTCAGCCCGAAGCTGTGAAACACCGGCAGCGCGTTGAAGACGATGTCCTTCGGGCTCATGTCGATGACCGACGCGATCTGATGGCGATTCGCCAGCAGGTTGCGATGGCTGAGCACCACGCCCTTCGGCGTGCCTTCCGAACCGGACGTGAACAACACCACGCCAGGCTCGTTCGCGCGCGCACCGCTGACATCCGGCTTCGCGGCGAGCGATCGGACCAGGGCAGAGAGCTTGGCCATCAGGCCGATTTCCGGCTTGATGTCCTCGAGATACAGGATCGTCGCGTGTGGCTCGAGCGCGGCGACGAGCGGCTGCAGCTTCGCCTTCTCGATGAAGACGCGGGCGGTGACAATCAGCGCGATCTCGGCGCCGCGGCAGGCCGCAATGGCCGACGCCGGCCCGGTCGAGAAGTTCAACATCGCCGGCACGCGTCGATGCGCTTGCAGCGCGAAGAAGGTCACGAGCGACGCGCGTGAGGTCGGCAGCAGCAGCCCGACGCGCTCGCCCTCGCGCGTCCGGCGCGCCAGCGCGCCGCCCAGCGCGAAGCTCGCCGTGACGAGCCCGCGGTAGCTGAGCGGACGCATCTCGAGATCGTCGGCGATGACGTGGCTGCCGCCGTGCTGTTCGCGGGCGGCGAGGAGCGCATCGAACAGCGTGGTATCGATGTGCGCCGCCGCGAACATCGACTGCACCATCTGGTCGCCGAGCGCGCGGCGCAGCGCCACGCGGCGCGCGCGGCCGGTCACGCCTTCCGGAGCCGTCAGCATCCGCGGCGGCAGGATGCGAATCTGAATCCGCGGAAACCATCGCCGCCGGACCTTGCCGGCGAGTCGCGAGAACGGCGTGAACTCGACGCCATCGATGCGAATCGGCAACAGCGCTGCCTTGGTGCGCTCCGCGATCACCGCCGGCCCTTCATAGACCTTCATCAGCGAGCCGGTGGTGGTGATGCGCCCTTCAGGAAAGATGATGCAGGCCGATCCGGCCTCGACCGCGCGGATCATCGAGCGAATCGACAAGGGGTTCGTCGGGTCGACCGGCAGCGCGTTGACGAACATCAGGAACGGCCGGGCCCACCACTGCTTCGCGATCAGCGTGTCGACGGCGAAGATCGGGTCGCCGGGCAGAAACGCGCCGAGCAACAGGCCGTCGAGGAACGACGCGTGGTTCGCCGCGATGACCGCGTGCGGCATCGCGGCGCGGGCGTGCTCGAGCCCCTCGACCTTCACGCGATACAGCACTTTGAGGATCAGCCGCACGAGGCTCTTGGCCAGCGAACGGCGCAGGATCCACGCGGCAACGAGCGCCACGGGAATCGTCGCCAGGCCGCACCATCCGAACAACTCCCCGGTCGTCATGCCCGTTTTCAACAGTGCGGCTGAACCGACCGTTCCGGCCGCCATCGCCACCGCGTTGATGATGTTGTTGGCGGCGATGACACGGGCGCGATGCTCGGGCTCGCTTTCGTGTTGGAGGATCGCGTACAGCGGCACGGTAAAGAGACCGCCGGCCATCGCGACGCCCACGAGGTCGACGAGAATGCGCCACGTTCCCGGTTGTGCAAGGAAGACCGCCCTGGTCGCCAATTCGGCGCCCTGCGCCCGTCCCAAGCTGGCGGCATGCAGATCCCACGCGAAGAACGCCATCGCCATGGCGGCAATCGGCACATACCTCGCGCTGACCTCGCCGTGAAGGAGCCGCTCGGCCACGATCGATCCAATGCCGACACCCACGGCGAACAGCGCCAGCATCATCGTCACGACTTGCTCGTTGGCGAAGAGCACGTCCTTGGCAAATGGTGCGAGGCCGGACAGGACGACAAGACCAAACAGCCAAAACCACGACGCCGCGAGAATCGGCATCAACAGCGCGGGACGCGACGTCACGTAACCGACCACGGCGACGGTGTCGTGCAAAAAGCGCGGCCGAAGCCGCTCGGCGCCGGCCGACGGCGGTGCGGCAGGGATCTGACGCGACGCAATCCAACCGGTCATCGCGGCGACCACGCCGAGACCGCCGACGATGAGCGCGCCGTTCGAGACCAGTACGACGCTGCCACCGAGGATGGTGCCGAGCAGGATCGCGAGGAACGTGCCCGCCTCGATCAACGCGTTGCCTGCCACGAGCTCCTCGTCGCGGAGGTGCTGCGGCAACAGCGCGTATTTGATCGGACCGAAGACGGTCGAATGCGTCCCGAGGCAGAACAGCGCCACGAAGAGGGTCGGCACATTCGTGAGCCACAGTCCGACCGCGCCCAAAGCCATGATGCCGATCTCGACGACTTTCACGATGCGCGCAATCGTTGCCTTGTCGACGCGGTCAGCGAGCGTCCCTGACATGCCGGAGAACAGAAAATACGGCGCGGTGAACACGGCCCCAGCGAGCATCACGAGCGACGCACTGTCGGTCTGTTCCGCCAGGCGGAACGTCACGGCGATGCCCATCGCGCTCTTCAGCAGGTTGTCGTTGAAGGCACCGAGGAACTGCGTGACGAACAGCGGCGCGAACCGGCGAGCCGTCAACAGTTGAACAAGAGGCGATCGCATGATTGATCTCCGCTCCTAGTGCGACGTCACCGCGGCCCAGGCCGCGTGCACGAGCCGCTCACTGATCGGCTCCATCTTCGACGGCAGTCGTCCGTACGCCGCGAACGTCACCGGCTGCAGCACGATGCCGAAGACGAGTGCCGTCGCGAAGTCCGGGTGCTGTTCGGGAATGTCTTTCGACGCGATGCCACGTTCGATCACACGCCGCACCGCATCGACCGGAGTCGGGGTGCCGGGCGCGAGCTTGTTCAACTGCGCATGCTGCACGAACAGCAGGAATCGGAACAACGTCGGGTTCTCGTCGTGCGCCTGGCAGAACCCGCGAATCATCGCCGCCAGCTTTCCGCGCGTCGTCGGCTCCCGGTGCGCGAGCGCCTCGAGCCGGCCGGCGAATTCGACGTAGTGATGTTCGAACGCCGCCCAGACGAGTTCGTCCTTGCTGACGTAATGGCGATAGAGCGCACCTTCGGAAATATCGACCGCTCGAGCGATGTCCCGCACGCTGGTTTCGGTCACGCCCTTCTCGACGAACAGCCGGATGGCGGCCTTTTCGAGGCGGTCGCGAGTATCGGGGAATCGATGTCGTGGCATAGTGAGTAAACGATTATTCACTATTATCGGCTACTGACTGAGCCTTGTCAAATCGAGCGATTTCCTCAGGAATTCGTGGTGCGAAGGCCCAGTCGCAATGCCCGCGTTTGACGCCCTCTCTCGCGTCATGGACCAGGTGGTATGCTGCGGATGCGCGCCACTGGGACGCGTCTTCAGTCCGCGGAAAGGGCTTCGCCCACCCTCGAGTTCCTGGCCTCAGGGCCCAGGCCTCAGTGCCATTTGCCAGCGCTGGGCCCTAGGGCCTGAGCCCTGGGCCCTTCGTGATCGCCGCAACCTCTTTCAGCCTGCTCGCGGACGTCAGGCATTCTTGAAGGAGGCGGCCGTGTCTGCATCGGAATCTCCCGTTCGCGTTCTGCCGGACCATCCGAGCCTCGAGCATCAACGCAAGCGCGCCCGTGCACTGCTGCGCGCATGGCGCGCGCGAGATCCGCATGCCGCGCTGCACGACGCGCAGCGCGCGATCGCGCGTGAATACGGATTCACGAGTTGGGCGGAGATGAAGCGCCACATCGGCGCGCGTCAGTCCCTCTCGGCGCTCGATTCGGTCTCGCTGGTCGTGGCGGCACACCGAGCGCTCGAAACCGAGCTCGAGCATCCGCTCTTCCGCGACCCGCTCGCCCGTTCACTCGCCGGCAACGACGGATTCGCGCTGTTCGCGACACTGCGCTCCACATCGTGGCCTGGATTCGGCCGTGGGCCTGAACCGTACGTCTCGATTCGTACGCGGTACTTCGACGATGCGCTCCTGTGCGCCGTGCGCGAGCACAGGCTGACGCAAGTGGTGATCGTGGCGGCAGGCATGGACACCCGCGCCTTTCGGTTGAATTGGCCGAGTGGCGTGTCCCTGTTCGAAATCGATTCGAGTCGGGTGTTCGCTCGCAAGGAGTCGGTCCTTCACCACGTCGATGCGAGCCCGCGTTGCGAACGGCGGATCGTCAAGGCAGATGCGATTCGCTTCGCCGGCGCTCTGATCAAAGCGGGATTTGATCCGTTGCGACCGGCGGCCTTTCTCGTCGAGCGGGCGCTCGTCTACTTCGACACGAGCGAGGTCTTGCGTCTCTTTCGCCAGGTGAGGCGACTCGCCTCGCCAGGGAGCTGGCTCGGGTGTGAGTTCACATCGGCAGCCACGCTGGCGTCGCCCTTCATGAAACCCATGTTCGACCGCTTCAAAACGCTGGGACGTCCACGATGGATCTTCGGCATCGACGAGCCGGAGGAGTTTCTCGAGCGTTTTGGCTGGAGCGGTTCGAGCGTGCTACCCGGCGCGCCGCAGGCCAACTACGGACGCTGGCTGTACGGCTACTTTCCGAGAGGCACACCCGGCGTGCCGCGCTCGTTTCTCTTCGTGGGACGCAGACACTAGCCATCGCGGGCTCACGAGGCTTCCCCGACTCGCGATCACGCGCCTGCGGGCACGTTTCAGGCGATACTCACGCACGTCGCGGAGGCTTCGCGGCAGCGAGAGGAGACAGCGTGTCAGCTTCCGCCTCAGTTCCCGTCGTCGGGAAACCGGCGCACATTCGCGAGTTCACGCCGCGCTCGGTTGCCGTGGGCTTGCTCGTGGCCCTCGTGATCGGCGCGTCGTATCCCTACGTCGTTCTCAAGTTCGGCTTCGGTCCGAACATCTCGGTCGTCTCGGCCTTCTTCGGCTTCCTCGCGCTCGGTCTGCTCTCGAAGAGCTACAACCGTTGGGAGAACAACATCGTGCAGACGGCGGGCACGACCGCGGGGCAGATCGCGTTTCTGTGCTGGCTGCTCGCTGCGTTCGACATCCTCGCCGCAGAACCGAACAGCGGCTTCGACGTGCATCTGACGATGGTGCAAACGTGGATCTGGCTGTCGGCCGCCGGCATCCTCGGCGTGTTCCTCGCCGTGCCGATGCGCAAGCACCTGATCGAGGATGAGAACCTGCCCTACCCCGACGGCATGGCCGCGGGCGAGACGTTGATCATGCTCGACTCCCACGGTCCCCAGGCGCGCAAGTCGTCGTTCGCGATGATGACGGCAGTGGTGTTGTCGGGGCTCACCTTCCTGGCCACCGTGCTGCGGTGGATTCGGGATTCGATTCCGCTCGTCGTCAACGCGTTCTCGACGCGGGTCGGCCTTGGCTTCGGTGTGTCGCTCCTGAGCATCGGCTCGGGCATCATCATCGGCCTTCGCATCAGCGTGAGCATGATGATCGGCGGCATCATCGGCTGGGTGCTGATGCCGCCGTGGCTGCTCGATCGCGGGCTGATTGCCGCCGACGCCCGGCGCGTCGACATCTTGTTGATCATCATGTGGCCCGCCGTCGGCATGTTGATCGCGGGCGGGCTATCGGGGCTGCTGCTGCGCTGGCGCGTGCTCGTGAAGACCTTCCGCGACATGACGGCATCGACGAGCACGTCGGAGGATCTGCCGCTTCGCTGGGTCTTCATCGGCGGCGGTCTGGCAGCAGTGGCAATGATCGCCGTGCAGCGGATCTTCTTCGGCACGCCGGTGTGGCACTCGCTGATCGCGATCGCGCTGTCGGTGCCGCTCGGACTGGTCGCTCTGCGTGTACTCGGTGAAACGAACTGGGGACCGATCAGTCAGATGACGAACCTCACGCAGGCGGTCTTCGGCGTCGTCGCGCCGGGCGATCTGCGCGCGAGCATGGTGTCGAGCGGTATCACCGGCGCGGTGGCGGCCGAGTCGGAAGGACTGATGCAGGACTTCCGCGCCGGCGCGATGATTCATTCCACGCCGCGCATCCTGACCTACATGCAGCTGCTGGCCGTTCCGGTCGGCGCGTTGGCGCTGGCGGCGATGTATCCGCTGCTGCGCGACACCTACGGCATCATCGGCGATCAGGCACAGCTGCTGAGCCCGACGTCGCAACGCTGGGTTGGCTTCGCGAAGCTGATGACCCAGGACTTTTCCGCCGCGGGCCGTGCCAACCCGGCAACGGCTGCGCGCGTATCGTGGATGCTGACGTCGGTCGCCGTGGGGGCGGTCATCGGCGTCGCGCTGACCGTGCTGGAGCAGCGCAAGGAGTGGCGACGGTTCATTCCGTCGCCCACGGGCATGGGGATCGCCATGGTGATTCCGGTCAACGCCGTCACGATGATCTTCATCGGCGCGCTGGCCGACACGATCTGGTCCAAAATCTCGCCGGCGACGCACGAGCGGTACTCGATTCCGATTGCGTCCGGTCTGATCGCCGGCGAAGCCCTGGTCGCCGTCGCGATTCCGCTGCTCGTGACGGTGGGGTTGATGGATTTACCCTGAAGACGATCTATGATGGCCGGCTATGAAACGCCGAGACTCCGCCGCCAACGCGAGTACGTCTGACGCCGACCGCGCGCTCAGGGACGCCCATCAGCTCGTGAAGGCGCTGAAGAAGGAAGCGCGCGACGCGAAAGCCAGACTCAAGGCCGCCAAGAAGGCCGCCAAGCGCGCCGAAAAAGCCGCGCGCCGATCGCAGAAGGACGCCAAGGCCACGGCCAGGCCGGAGCGGTCGAAAAAGTCCGCGGACGAAAAGGCCGATCGGAAGGACGAGACGAAGGCGACCGCCAAAGCCAGCGCCAAGGCAAAGAAGGCGCAGAAGAAAGCCGCCAAAGCCGCAAAGAAGCACAAGGCCACGGCCGCCGACGCGCGCGCCACCAAGCGGTCTTCCGCGCCGGCCCAGCCGCGCCGAAAGAAATCGAAGCGAGCTTCGCCAAGAGCGGTCGAGCCCGCGTCGACGGCGTCGGAGATCGAACAGGGCGAGTCGGCAGGCGATTGGAGGCCCGACGAGTGGACGGCGAGTAGTCTGCCCGACAACGACAACGACAACGACAACGAGTAGCGGCGCGGCATTGCGCGCCCCAACCGTGCCAGTCTGGTTATCATCGTCAGTCGGAGCGCATGCCGTATGACGACCGTGATGAAGACCAGCGTGGCCGTCACGCTGTTACTGATCTTCAACCTTGCGCCTCTGTACGCCCAGACGGATCGCACGACACAGATATCGATCGATCGCACGAGCCTGAAACACGTCTTCGAAGATTCGATCCGCCTGCTCGCGATGCAGCACTCGCTTCGCATCGGGCTGCAGGAGAAGACGCGGCACGAACTCGGGGGCCGTTTCTTCCCCGACTACAAACGCTCCGTGCACATGCCGCATCAGTGGGGTGACGGTGATTCGGGATTGACCAACTACGGCGGCCATCCCGGCCAGGGTGCGGCGTCCGGATTCATCTGGGTACAGCGCGATCCGAGCGCGCCGCCATCGTTCGTCGCCAATCGCGCGTATCTGCACTCCCGGCTGCGCGGCATGGCGTTCGCCACCGGCTACAGCCTGCAATTCGAGATCGGTCCGTTCAGCGAGGCGTCGATCGGCAATGTCGGCCTGCGCCCGGAGACGGCGGGCTGGGTCGATCACGTCATGACGCCGATCGGCGGACTGGCGATCATGATGGGCGAGGACCTGCTCGACCGCTTCGTCGTGACGCGCATCGAACACCGTACCGACTCGGTCGTGCTACGCGCCATGTCGCGCATGCTGCTCAACCCGGCGCGCGCGACTGCGAACGTCGCCGCGGTTCAAGCGCCGTGGTATCGCGCCGATCGTCCGCTCCGGCACATCGTCGTCCCCTAGCGCGCACCGGGCTCAACCGTAGTGTTCTCTTGCGGTGCCGGGGTCGTTCTTAGTAACGATCCGAGCGTCCGCCACGAACATCGCACGGCCCGTCATGTCAACACGCAAGGCCTTCCACTGGTTCAAGTCGACGTTCCATGACCAGATCGAACCGGCGATTGCCGGCACACCGTTCAGCGTCGATCTGATTGCCGCGATCGCCGCGCAGGAAACGGGTCACATCTGGGGACCGCTGCACGATGCACTCGACGTCGACGCGCTGCTCGAAATCTGCGTTGGCGATACGCTCGACGCCGACGCCGGCCGCTCGGCGTTTCCGCGGACGCGCGATGATCTCCTCAGCGTCTCGCGAGGCCGCGAGATGTTCGACGTCGCACGCGGCGCACTGCTCGCCGCCGCGCCCTACGTCGCGTCGCTGGCGAAGGCTGCGCGTCGGCCGCACAAGTTCTGCCACGGCTACGGCATCTTCCAGTACGACCTCCAGTTCTTCCGCAGGGACCCTGACTACTTTCTCAACCGGGAATGGCGTCGCTTCGATGCCTCGCTCGCGAAAGCCGTCGTTGGGTTGTCGCACGCATCGATCCGAATCGATCTCCAGAACCAGGCCCCGCTCACCGACCTGGAGCAAGTACACGTAGCCATCGCCTACCACACTGGAACGTTCAGACCCCAGAAAGGACTGCAGCAGGGATTCTTCGACGGCGAACGGTTCTACGGCGAAAGGGTGTTCGACTTCCTGCGGCTGTCGCAAACCGTTTCAATTCATGCCGCCGAACCAATACTTCGGGAGTCACAGCCCGGCATGGCACCGGTGGCACGTCCGACGTCGATCGTCGCAGACGGTGAGGTACTCGAGGTCGCCGTCCGCGAGACGGCGCTCCTCCTTCGCCGCGAACCGCGCATCGACAAGACGAACAGGAATGTGCTCGCACGTTTGCCAGACGGCCATCGTGTTCGTCTCGTCGCTGGACGGCTCGACGACACGTTCGTGGAGGTGGAGACGAGCCTCAACGGAGCACACTTCCGCGGCTTTGCCGCGTCGGCATTCCTCGCGCGTGTGTCTGGCGAACCCGAGATACCGGTCGTCGTTCCATCGGACTCGCCGCCGACGAACGGCATCGTCGCCGTATTCACACCGAGGAAACCTGGCACGTTCACGACTCGAAAGGCGCCGGCCAGTGCACACTCGCTGAACGAGCCGAATCAACCCCGACGTGCGGGCACCACGCCCGACGCACTGCGCGAGGAGATCGCGGCGATTGTGAACTATCTCGACGTCGAGAAGTCATCGCATCGGCGCTACCAACCCGTCGACGGACGCACCTTCTGCAACGTCTACGCACACGACTTCTGCATGCTGGGTGGGGTCTATCTGCCGCGGGTGTGGTGGACGGGCGACGCCATCGAACGCCTGTCGCGCGGCGAGAGCGTCGAGCCGCGGCTCGGGAGTACGATCGAGGAACAACGCGCGAACGATCTGTTCCAGTGGCTCCGCGCGTTCGGTCCGCGCTTCGGCTGGCGGCAAACCGGCACGCTCACGAAGCTGCAGACGGAAGCCAACATCGGCGCCATCGGCCTCATCGTCGCTCGTCGTGTGGACGATGGCAGGCCGGGACACATTGCGGTCGTCATCCCCGAAACAAGCGACGCGAACGCCAAGCGTGATGAGAGCGGCGAGGTGATCGCGCCGCTGCAAAGCCAGGCCGGCGCAACGAACTTCACGAGAAGCACGGGCCGGCTCAATTGGTGGACGCAGCCAGTCTTTGCCGATAACGGGTTCTGGCTGCACGCATGAGAAAGGCCCTGAGCCCGGGGCCCTGAGGCCTGGGGCCTGGGCCCTGAGGCCTGCTCTTATCGTGGCCGGATGCGTTTGGTGCTCTGCGTCGTTTCGGTCCATTCGCGGAACTGCACCGTCACCGATCCCAGCTTGATCACGTCTTTATCCGCGAGCGGCCGCGGCGCCACCACCCGTTCGCGACCGACGAACGTGCCGTTGGTGCTCTGCAGATCCTCGACCATCGCCGGCTGCGATGCCGTGGCGATTCGGATGCGCGCGTGACGCCGCGAGATGCCGTCGTGATCGAGCCAGACGTCGCACCGTGGATCGCGTCCGATGATGTTGTCGCCCTCGGAGAGCCGGAACGTACGGTGGTTCCACGACAGCCACCATCGCACCTCGACGCCCGTGGACGTCACGGTCCCTTCGAGGTCGGTCGCTTTACCGCAGAAGGAAAAGCCGATGCCGTGCGCCGTCTTGATGAAGGTGGGCGTCCGCGCGTCGTCGCCGAGCGCGCGGCGAAGCTCGCCGACCAGCACGTTGAGGTTCGCGTCGACAACGAACGTGTCGGGCCAGATCTGGCTGAACAGCTCGCCCTTCGAGACGACGTTCGGGCGGCTGGCGACGAGCGTGCAAAGCAGATCGAACGCTTTGGGGGAAAGGTGCACCTCTGCCCCCGCGGCCGACAGCTGCCGCATCTCCGAGTCGAGGACGAAGTCGGCGAACCGCACCCTCACGCCCGGCTCCAGGATTTAGAAGATCCTTCGGGAATCCTTAAGACTCGCATCGGCGCGCGGTGTCATGCTTCCCGGGATTCTACTTGGCCCGACCTCGTGGCGGCCCGTGAGGCCACTGATATGGTCCCGAACCAAACCGACCAACCGACCGTCAATCCTCGCAGGCCCGCGCGCGACCTGATCGTCGAGGTCCTCAAGAACATGCGACGCAATCTGGAACCACTTCGCTACTCGACGCTGGCACCGAGCCGGTATCTCGTCTACCTGCATCCGGCCGAGTACGCGCGTCTGGAGAGCATCATCCCGTTGCTGCAGGAACAGACCGCGCGGGCGCTGTCCGAGGAGCTCACCCGGCTCAACAAGCGCTCGACCGTTCAACGCTACACCGAGCGTTTCCTCGGCAACGCCACGCCGCCGGTCGAGAGCGCGGCCGGCGAATGGCAGGTCGAGTTCCTGCCCGATCCCGACGGCGAAGTCGAAGAAGGCGCACTGCTGATCGATTCGCAACTGCAGCTGCCGCCGGCCCTGGAGCTCGGAGGCGGCGAGAAGACGCGCCGCATCACGACGCATCACGTCGGTACCAACGTCACCACCCGCGCGCGCATCGTCGAGGCGCCGGCCGTGGCCACCACGCCCGTGTTCGCGCTCGCGCGTCTGACCTATGACGACGAGGCCGGGCGCCATGCGTTCGACATCGTCAAGGACTCGATCACCATCGGCCGCGGGGGCACCACCTATCCCGTCGACGTCAAGATCCTGTCGTCGGCCGATGTGTCGCGCGAGCATGCGCGCATCCGCCGTGATTCACAGACCGGACGCTTCTACCTGATCGATCTCAGCTCCCTCGGCACGACGCTCAACGGCCGGCATGTGCCGCGCGGATACGAGGAAGTCGACGGCACCAAGCGCGAGAACGGCGCCGAAACACCGCTGCCCGATCAGGCACGCATCGGACTCGCGGACATCGTCTACCTGCAGTTCGATGTGGTGAAATGACGCTGCTGCTGCTCGCCCGCTACGTGTTCCTCGCCGCCTTGATCGCGGTGGCGGCGATGCACATCTGGCTTGCGCGCAGCGAGCCTGTCTAGGTACACATGCGCACCGTGAACAGTCTCGTCGCCGCCGGCGCCACCGACACCGGCCGTCTGCGCGAGGTGAACGAGGATCGTTTCCACGCCGACGACGCGCGTGGCCTCTTCATCGTCGTCGACGGGATCGGCGGGCAGGCGGCTGGCGGCCGTGCGGCCGACGTCGCGCTCTCGATGCTGCGACAACGCCTCGAGCGCGAGACGGGACCGGTGTGCGAGCGCGTGCGCGAAGCGATTGCAATCGCCAACAACGAGATTTATCGCCTGGCGTCCACCCGCCCCGAATGGGACGGCATGGCGTGCGTCCTCACCGTTGCCGTGGTGAAGGACGGCGTCGCCACGATCGGCCACGTCGGCGACACGCGGCTCTACAAGCTTCGCGGCGATCGAATCGACAAGATCACCCACGATCATTCGCCAGTCGGCGAGCGCGAGGACGCGCACGAGATCTCCGAGCTCGACGCGATGCGCCACCCGCGCCGCAACGAGGTCTATCGCGATGTCGGCTCGGAGCCGCATACGCCATCGGATGCTGATTTCGTCGAGGTGCACGAGGCCCCGTTCGAGCTGGACGAAGCCCTGCTGCTGTGCAGCGACGGGCTCAGCGATCAGCTCGACTCGGCCACGATTCAGCGGACCGTGAGCGAGCACGCCGGCGACGCCCAACGCGTCGTTCACGCGCTGATCGACGCGGCAAATACAGCCGGCGGCAAGGATAACGTCACGGCCGTGTATGTCGAGGGCGGAACCTTCGCGATGGGCCTTCCGTCTAGGCTTCCAGGCACCAGGAGTGCCGACCGTTCCCTCGGCGAACGCGCTTCACCGGACGAAGACACACGACCGAGGCAGCCCGAGTCAGTTCCCGCCGCGGGTCATTCGGGCACGTCGACGACACACCGCACGATGATCTGGACGGCGGCCGTCGTCGTAGCGCTCATCATGACCGGCTTCATCGTGTACCGAACGGCCACGTCGCTGTCGCTGCCGGTCAAACCGATCGTCAATGTACTGCCGACGATCACCCTCATCCAACGCGTGCAACCCGGTGAATCGATTGCCGCGGCCGTGAGCCGCGCGAAGCCGGGCTCCGAAGTCGTCGTCGAACCAGGCGAGTACCTCGAGCGCGTGACGCTGAGCGACAACGTCCGTCTGGTCAGCCGCGTGCCGCGCGGCGCCATCATTCGCCTGCCCGCGACGACGTCCGACACGAAACCGGAACCGGCAGTCGTCGCCACCGGATCGGACGGGGGTGAGATCCACGGCTTCAAGATCCTGGGCGACGCCCGTACACCGCTCGGGGTCGGCATTCTCGTGGCGGGCAACGGTGTGTCAGTCGTCGACGTCGAAGTCTCAGGTGCCGCCACCGCGGCAATTACCTTTGCACGGGACAGCAGCGCGACGCTCGTGGGCAGTGATATCCACAACAATCCCGGCGCGGCACTCGTCATCGAGGCGGGTGCCGCTCCGCGCATCACGCATTCGATGTTCGGCCGCAACGGCATGTCGCCACGCACACCGGCGACGTTTGCGATCGACGCCGCCGCGATGCCGTTGTTCCAGCGGAACGTCTTCGTTGGTGTTCGCCCCGACGTGTTCGCCTCGCTGTCACGAGCGGCACGAGAGGCGCTTCAGCGCGACAACTGGTTTCACTGAGCGATGAGCGCTGTCTTCAATCGCATCGGCGCGTACGAGATCCTCGACGAGATCGGTCGCGGTGGCATGGCGCAGGTGTTCCTCGCCAAAGATACGCGCACCGATCGCACGGTCGCGCTCAAGGTCGTGCCACCGGGCCGCGATCACGACTCGCGCGAAGTGCTGGCGGCCGAGCGCGCAGGCGCCGAGCTGCAGCGGCAGTTCAGTCAGGTCAGCCCGCACGTACCGAAGGTCTACGACCACGGCGAGGACGAATCGGGCTACTTCCTCGTCGCGATGGAGTACCTCGACGGCGAGAACCTCTCCGACGTGATCGCGCGTGGGGAGATTCAGGCCGAGCGCGCGGTCAACGTTGCGATCGACCTGTGTGCCTGCCTCGAACTGGCGCATCGCTTCGAGCCCACCGACGGCACCCGGCCCATCCGTCTGGTCCACGGCGATCTGAAACCGCGCAACGTTCGCATCACGTCCGACGGCAGCGTCAAGGTGCTCGACTTCGGCATCGCGAAGGCGTTGTCACTCAGCCGCAAGGTGACGCGCAACGACTTCGGCACGATGCCGTATCTGTCGCCCGAGCGACTCGATGCCGGCGAAGTCGACGAGTTCGCCGATCTGTGGGCCGTCGGCGTGATGTTGTACGAGATGGTGCGCGGGTTGCGCCCGTATGAAGCCGCCGACACGCAGCGGCTCGAACGGCTGATCCGCGCGCGCGTCCCGCCGGTGCCATTGACCGGACATTGCCCGCTTGGCCTCGAAGCGGTGATCGCGCGTCTGCTCGGCCCGACGCCGTCGGTGCGCTACGAGAGCGCGCGAGCGGCGCGTGAGGATCTCGAGCGGTTCAAGTCGGGACAGATCACCAAGGCCGAGGAGCTCGGCTGGCCCTCGCCCGACATCCGTCGCGGCGGCCCGGTCGAGCCTGCCGATCCCGACGCGACGCGACGCACACGCCCGGTCGACGAGCCCACAGGTGCCTCGCCCGCTGTGGCCGCCGCCCCTGGAATCGCCGATCCCGACGCGACGCGACGCACCCAACCGGGCGCGACGAATCGGAGGCAGCCGACGCCGTCTGCCGTTTCGGCCGCAACGATCCCTCCCGCGCCTGCCGCACGAGCGGCCACGCCCGCGCGTCGCCGCCGGCCCGACCAGGCGGTCGCGCGCCTGTTGTTCATCGCGTTCATCGTCGGCGGCGTGGGCCTGACCGCGAACGAATGCGACGTCGCATCCGACGCCCGGCGCCTCTCGGCGAACGTGTCCACGCGCGAGCTCGATCAGCTCACGCCGGCATTCGACGCGCACGACCGACTCGCGGAGCGCAGCCATCTCAATTGGGGCACGTGGGCACTCGAGAGGGCGTTGACGCAGCGTACGCTGACGTTGACGGATCGCGTCATCGGCAACTACCGCATGGGCCTGCCGACGGTGCGTGAGGCGCAATGGCAAACCGCGCGCGACATGCTCGCCCGTGCGATTCCCGTCTCCGGCGGCGATCGCCGGGTGCGAGCCGCCTTCCGATACTGCGACGGCCATCTGCATCGCATCAACGGCGAAGCGCACAAGAAGCGCGAGGAGGACGAAGAGGCGCAGCGCGAGTTGACCGAAGCGATTGCCTCGTTCCGCGAGGCGGCCGACCTGCGGCCCGAGTGGCCCGATCCCTTCCTCGGACTCGCGCGGACGTTCATCTACGGGCTCGAGGACATCGACCGCGGTGCCGACGCGATGAACCAGGCGCAGCAACGCGGTTATATGCCGACCGAACGCGAGACGGCGCAGCTCGCGGATGGCTATCGCGCGCGCGGCAACACGCTCGTCCGCAGCGCGAAGGAACTGGCGGGGATGTCTCAGGAAAGCGATTACCTGACGCGTGCGATTGAGGCGTACTCGCGCGCGCTGATGCTGTATACGCAGTCGACGAGCGTGCCGAACGTGACGACGAGCATCCGGCAGACGCAGCGTGCGCTCGATCAGGCGCAGCGGCACCTCGACGAGGTTTCGTCCTCGCCGCCCGACGAGCCGGCCGAGTCGGAGCCTGACGCGGCGCAGCCTGGTACGACCGAAGATTCAGCCACGCCGTCCGAGCCACCCGCCGCGCGCCCGACGCGATCGGTGTACCGCGAGGAGCGGGCGCCGTGGCGGTGACCTACGTTTCGACGATCGAGCGAGACACCCGGCGTACGACCGAAATCGCCCGCGATCTCGACGCGCGGCACGCGCTCCTGGCGATCACCTCGCTGATGGCGGTGCTCGCCATCGCCCTTGCCTACGGCGGGCGCGTTCGCGCCCAGGCGATCGCCAGCACTCCGACTCGTGCTGTCGTCAACCTGACGTCGATGAAGGATGCGAGCGCGCTCGAACCGGCATTGGAACCGTTGTTCCCCGGCGCCACCGATCGCCGGCGCGCCGCGACGAGCCTCTATCAGTTCGTACGGATCCAGCAGGACTCGGGCGACGAGCTGGCCAACGTCGGCGCACTGCGACGTGCCACCGTCGACGGCAAAGCGCCCGCGCTCACCCCCGATCAGCTGACCGCGCTCAAGCCGGCGGTCGTGGTCCGCACGCAGCGAACCGTACGAAATCAGCTCCTCGTGTGGGGCCTGATCTACCTCGCCGCCGTCTGGGCGGTCGCGCTGTTCTGGTGGGTGCGCGGCATTCGCGGCGATTACGTGCTGCTGTCGGCGGCGCATCTACTGACCGCGATCGGCTTCGCGGTGCTCCTCAGCCGCCAGGACCCACTGCGCGACATGCTGCTGTTCGTTCGATACGCGCAGGGTGCCACGCTCGGGTTCCTGTTGTTCGCGTGGATCTCATCGCTCGATCTCGGTAAGACGATGCTGGCGGGAATGAGCTACCTCCCGCTGATCGGGGCGCTGCTGCTCTCGGTCGTGTTGATTCTGTTCGGCAGCGGTCCGTCGGGCAGCAACGCCAAAGTGAATCTCGGCCCGGTGCAGCCGGTCGAGGCCATCCGGCTGCTGCTCGCGCTCTTTCTCGCCGGCTATTTCGCGCGGCGATGGGAGCTGCTTCGCGACATCCGCGGCTCGGTCGTCCGCACGTTTCGCATTCCTGAATGGCTCAACGTCCCGCGTGCCGATTACGTGCTGCCGCTGGTGGCCGGAGTCGGCGCCGCGCTGCTGTTTTTTTTCCTGCAGAAGGATCTGGGCCCGGCGCTGTTCGTATCCTGTGTGTTCCTTGCAACCTACGCGGTCGCGAGAGGGCGCGTCGGCCTCGCGCTCGCCGGGTTGGGCGTGCTGATCGCGGGGTTCTCGATCGGCTACGCGCTGAACATCTCGTCGACGCTCACCGCGCGCGTCGCCATGTGGCAGTCGTCGTGGGACAACGGCGTGCGCGGCGGCGATCAGATCGCGCAGGCCATCTGGGGCATCTCCCGTGGTGGTCTCTTCGGCAGCGGTCTCGGCCTCGGCGATACGCGCTACCTCCCCGCCGGCCACACCGACCTCGTGCTCGCGGCCATCGGTGAAGAGCTCGGGTTCATCGGCTGTCTGGCCGTCATCGCGCTGTTTGCGCTGATCGCTGCGCGCGGTTTCAGGATCGCGTTGCGCGCCGCCGACGACTATCGCTTTTTCCTCGCGACCGTCATCACGCTGTTCCTGAGTCTGCCGGTGCTGATCATGGCCGCCGGCATCCTGGGCATCGTCCCGTTGACCGGCATCGTCACGCCGTTTCTGAGCTTCGGCGGCTCGGCGATGGTGGCCAACTTCGTCGCGCTCGGCTTGCTCGTCGGGATCGCGCGGGCGTCACAGCCGATGGACGCGCCTCAGGTCACGGCGCCGTTCCGCACCGGCGTCCATCGACTGAGTGCCGTACTCGCCGGCAGCGCCGTTGGTCTGGTCGCGGTCCTGTTCAACGCGCAGGTGCTCCAGGCCGATGCGAATCTCGTCCGGCCGCACCTCGGTCTGCAGGCCGACGGCGTGCGGCGCTATCTATACAATCCGCGCGTGCTCGACGTGCTCGCGTCGATCCCGCGTGGCAACGTGCTCGATCGCGACGGGCTGCCATTGGCCACGAGCGACGCCGCAACCGCGCGGAACACGCCAGACGGCTACAAGAAGCACGGTCTCGAGAGCGCGCCCTGCGACCTATCCGTCGATGAGCGCTGCTATCCGCTCGGCGCCGCGGCGTTCCATCTGCTCGGCGATGCACGCGATCGGCGCAACTGGGGCGCGAGCAACACCGCGTACGTCGAACGCGATGCGCAGGACCACCTGCGCGGCTTCGACGATCACGCCGTCACGGTCAAGGTGCAGGACGCGTCCGGTCATGACGTGATGACGATCCGGCGCGACTACCGCGAGCTGATTCCGCTCGTGCGCGATCGCTACACCTCGCCACCGACGGCGCGCACCCGCGACGTCACGCTCACGATCGACGCACCGTTCCAGGCGCGCGTCTCGACCATCCTCGCGAAATACGCCGCGCGCTCCGCAACCGGCCACGCCGCCGCGGTCATCATCGATCCCGACACCGGCGATCTGCTCGCCACCGCAAGCTACCCCGTTCCTCCTGTCGTGTCCGGCTCGAGCCGGACCTCCGACGACGCCGACACCGACGCGTTCCTCGATCGCGCCCGCTTCGGCCTCTACCCTCCTGGCTCGACATTCAAGGTCGTGACCGCTGCCGCCGCGCTTCGCGAGCAGACGTCGATGAGCGCCACGAAATTCATGTGCGCCCTTCAAGCCGACGGACGCGCTGGCGCCAGAGTCAATGGGTGGGGCGTGATTCGCGACGACGAGTTGGAGCGGCACGCGCACGGCAACATCGATCTGCACGACGGCATTGTCCACTCCTGCAACGCCTACTTCGCGCAACTCGCGATTCGCGTCGGCCCGCAGGCGATGCTCGACACGGCGCGTCTGCTCGGCATCTCGATCGCGCGCGACGATTCGACCGCCCGGGTCAATCTGACGCTCGCTCATGCGGGATACGGGCAGGGCGACGTCGTCGCCACACCGCTTCGCATGGCACGCGTCGCCGGTGTGATTGCAAGTGGTGGAGCGCTGCGCGACACACGCGTCGAACGGTCGTTGAAGGCATCGCCGACGAAAACGCTGCTGAGCCCCGAGGCCGCCGCGATACTCGGCCGCGACTTGCGCGACGCCGTGTTGAACGGCACCGGTCGCGCCTTGAGCGGTCATCCGTGGCGCATCGCCGGCAAGACCGGCACGGCGGAAGTGAGCGGCGCACCGTCGCATGCCTGGTTCATCGGGTACGCGCCCTACGACCACGCCGAGAAGCGTGTCGCGTTCGCGGTGCTGATCGAGAACGCCGGCTACGGCGGCCGGGCCGCGGCACCAGCCGCCGGCGAGATCGTCACCGCCGCGGCGGCGAGCGGCTTGATTCGCTGAGTTACGTGGGGGCCGTCTTCAGGCGGCCCAGACAAAACACATGGACATCCTCGCCAAGGCCAAGAAGCTCGAATCCACCCTCACGCGCACCTTCGATCGCGCCGCGCAGCAATGGTCCCAGTCCGGCCCGCGCGGTCCGCTCGAGGTCCTGCACGCCATTCTCGAAGCTGTCGACGAGCGCGTCGAGCCGGCCGGCCGCGGCCGGCGCGTCTTTCCCTTCAATCGGATCAAAGTCACGGTGGTTGCGCCGACGCGCGACGCGCGCGCTCGCCTCGCCTCCGTCCTCGACGGCGGACCAACACTGCGCGATCGCATCGTCAATCGCCTTCGTGCCGCGCGATGCGACAGCACCGGACTGAGTGTGAGACTGGCGTACGTCGCCCAACCCGAAGAGGGCTGGACCACCCCGGAATTCCACATCGACTTCGGCCAGGGCACGCCGGCCGACCCCGCGCCGCCGGAACCGGCGCCGCAGATTCCAGAGATCGAGTTGACCATCGCGCACGGCGCGGGCGACAAGCCGCGCTACACGTTGACGCAGGACCGGATCAACCTGGGACGATGTGCAGAGGTGCGCGACAGCCGCAATCACCTGATTCGAACCAACCACGTTGTGTTCAAGGATGGCGCCGGCACGGTCAACGACACCGTGTCGCGCCGCCACGCGCACATCGATTACAGCGAGGCGACGCGCGACTTCCGCAT
>DASRJR010000491.1:0-7492 GCA_035649395.1 Vicinamibacterales bacterium | reverse complement strand
CTTCCTCCATCTGGTGAAACGCGTCGTCGCCGATCTCGTCGCTGGCGCGCATCGCCAGCACCGCTTCGCGTGCCGCTCGTACCGCGACATCGTGAATGTCGTCGTGCGGAGATCGACCGTCGTCATCCGGAGCCGCTTCCGCGGCTGGCTCGGCTTGGAGGTGCGCGACGAGCTCCTGCCGAATCGCCTCGGCCAGGGGCGATCGATCGGTCTCGAAACTTGCGAGCGCCGCCGCCAGCGCGCGCTCGCGGGCGGCGCGGACTTCGCGGCCAACGGGATCGTCATCGTGCAGGTCGAGCGCGCGAATCAGTGGCTTCAGCGTCAGCCCCTGGATCGTCAACGTGCCGAAGACCACCGCAAACGCCGTGAGCACGATCAAGTCTCGGTACGGAAACGCGGAGGGTAGCGCCAGCGCGGCTGCGAGCGAGACGATGCCGCGCATGCCAGCCCACGAGATGACGAGACCGCTGCCGACCGTGGGCCGCAACATCGGTCTCGGCGGGCGGAAGCCAAGCCGGCGATCGCGCCAGCGGACCACCGCGTTGAACGACATGTGCCAGGCCAGGCGCACCACGATGACCGTCAACAGGACCGCCGCGGCGACGGCGAAGTACTGCCCCCGTGCCGCCGGCTCGAGGCTGTCGAGGATCGGGCGGATCTGCAGCCCAATGAAAATGAACGCGAGGATGTTGAGGACGAAGACGACCGTTTCCCAAACCGCGTACGACGGGATGCGGAGGCGGGCCGGCGTACGCTCCGGCGCCGTGCGCGCGATGGTGATCGCATAGCAGACCATCGTCAACACACCCGAGAGGCCGATTCGATCGGCGAGAATCCACACCCCGAACGTCGTCACGAACTGCAGGATGATCGCGGTCGGGATGTGCTGCACGTGGCCGATCAGACGCAGAAACAGCCATCCGAGCACGGGGCCGACGACCAGGCTGCCGGCCACGGCACCGAGAAACGTCGGCGCCACCGCACCAGTCGAGAATCCGTTTGTCGACACGGCACCGACCGCCAGCCGATAGATCAGCAGCGCACTGGCATCATTGAGCAGGCTTTCGCCCTCGAGGATCGTGAGAATCCGGTGGGGCGGACGCAGCGGACGCAGCACTGCGGTCGCTGCGGCGGCATCGGGTGGGGCGACGACCGCCCCGAGCGCGATGGCTGGTGCCCACGGCATCGCTGGTATCAACGCACGCGTCACGATCGCGACGGCGATCGTGGTGAGGCCAACGGCAAAGATGACGAGACCCGTGAGGGGTAGCCAGTTGTCCTTGAGGTCTCGTGGGGAGGCGTCGTACGCCGCATCGAGGAGGATCGGCGCGACAAACAGCGCGAGCGCGAGCTCTGGCGGAACCGTGAACGAAGGCGTGCCGGGGAGAAACGCCAGCAGCGCGCCGCCGACCGCGAGAAACACCGGATAGGGTGCGCCGACGCGCCGCGCGAGTGCGGCGAGCGCGACCGCCGCGAGGACCAGGGCGAGAATCCCTTCGAGCTCTCTCATGCCAGCGGCATGACTCGGATCTTAGTCGAACGTGCGCGTGCCAAAACGGACGCGAGTGTCAGCGAAAACGGCGGAAAAAGGTGCGCAGGTCCTCGATCAGCAGGTCGGGCGCGTCCATCGCCGCGAAGTGACCGCCGCGATCGAATTGCGACCAGTGGACGATGTTGTGGGTCCGTTCGGCGAGCCGCCGGATCGAGCGGAAGTTGTTAGGGAAGACGGCGACGCCGGTGGGCGTCGAGTTCCTCACCTGGCGATAGCCGGTGCCGGCCTTCGCATCCTCGTAATAGATCCGCGACGAAGACGCGGCCGTGCGCGTGAACCAGTAGAGCGACACGTGTGTGAGGAACAGGTCGCGGTTGGCGGTGTGAGGATTGCCGAACAAACCGCCGAACCCCGTGAAGAGCTCACTGCTCCATGCGAGCTGTGCCACGGGGGAATCGGTCAATCCGAACGCGAGCGTCTGCGGACGAGTCGACTGAATACCCTGATAGCCGGCCCGGCTCTGAAATGCCTTCAGCATCTCCAAGCCTCGCGTGTCGAACTCCGACAGGCCCTCGAGCTCCGACGGGTCGCCAGACGGATAGGCGTAGATTTCCAGGACGTGAACGCCGACCAGCTCCGGCGGCTCCAGCAACGCGAGTTCGTGCGAGACGAGGGCGCCCAGATCGCCGCCGTGCGCGCCGTACCGCTCGTAGCCCAGACGGCGCATCAGCTCGGCCCACGCACGGGCCGTCCGCGCGCTGTTCCACCCCGGCTCCTGTGTCGGACCTGAGAGACTGAAGCCCGGTATCGACGGAATGACGACGTCGAAGGCGTCAGTGGCATCACCGCCGTGGTGCCGCGGGGCTGTCAGCGGACCGATCAGATCCAGAAACTCCACCGATGTCGATGGCCACCCGTGCGTCAGGATGATTGGCAGCGCTCCCGATTCGGTCGAGCGCACATGGAAGAAGTGGATCTGCTGGCCATCGATCGTCGTCGTGAACTGAGGGACGACGTTGATTTTGGTTTCCTGTGCCCGCCAGTCGAAGCCGGTGCGCCAGTACTGAGCCGCGTCTCGAACGAAGCTGAGCGTCGCGCCGTAGTCATTCCCGCTGTTCCGCAGCTCGTCGGGCCAGCGCGTCTGCGCGATGCGCGACTTCAAGTCGTCGAGCGCCGACTGCGTGACGTGGAGCCGGGATGGTGCGACAACGTCTTCGTCGATGTGCGAGAGCAGCGTCGAGGTGGAACGGGACATGACGCCCTCCTTGGGCTTGCGGCATTCCAGCCACCTGCAAAGAGAACACCATGAGCCGTCGCCTGCCAGCCGCGAGAGCCATGGAGTTGAGCCGGTTGCCGCGTCAGCATTTCACCGCTCGCGTCAATCGACTCACGATGGGCTGAACTTTCAGCCGTGTGCCCTAGCGATTCGCAGCGGTCGGACCCCATTCAGCATCATGCGTCCAGAATCGGAGGATGCGCGCGGCCGCGTGCGGCGACGCTGATAGAGCGGCGCGCATCAGAGGGAAACTTCCTATAGACATCTTGACAACCTTCGCCATCGAGCGTACCTTTCTGTCGCTTAGAAGATGTCTATACGAGATAACCGCAGGGACCAGTTGCAGGGAACGCTCGATCTCCTCGTGCTCCGCACGTTGTCCACCGGTGGCACGATGCATGGCTACGCCATCACTGAGCGCGTTGAACAGATCTCGCGCGACGTGCTTCGGATTGAAGCCGGCTCGCTGTACCCGGCACTGCACCGGATGGAGGAGGCGGGCTGGGTCCGGTCGGAGTGGGACGTGTCCGACAACAACCGCCGGGCCCGCTTCTACACCATCACGGGCGCGGGACGACGCCGGCTGGCGGAGGAGGAAGAGCATTGGACCCGGCTCACCGGCGCGGTTGAGCGCGTGCTGAGGCTCGCCTGACGTGCGCGTGCTCCGCCGGCTGCTGAACGTCTGGCGCGGCCGCACCCTTGCGCGCGACTTCGACGACGAGATCGCGTTCCACATCGAGCAGCGGATCGACGCGAACCTGCGCCGGGGTCTGCCGCGCGAGGACGCCATCGTAGAAGCACAGCGCCATTTCGGCAGCGTCATCCGCGCCCGTGAGGGCATGCGTGAGGCGCGCGTCGCCGAGTGGATCCCGGCGTTCGGCCGAGACCTGCGTGTCGCGTTGCGCATGGCTCGTCGCCGGCCGGGACTGGCCGCCTTGACGATGATCACGCTGTCGCTCGGGGTGGGCGCGACCGCTTCGGTGTTTGCGCTGATCGACGGCATGCTGATCCGGCCCCTGCCATATCACGACGCCGATCGCCTGGTAACGGTTGGCGACACGTTCCGTACCGGGCCGCCGCGCACCGGACCGACCATTCCCGAACTGCTCGACGTTCGGGCCGCGGCCACCGTGTTCGACGGGCTGTCGTGGGTCGATTGGCGCGACTTCCAGATCGGCGGCGGGACGGAGCCGGCGCGTGTCATGGGCGCACGCGCCGAGGTCGCACTGCTGCAGGTACTCGGGGTCACGCCGGCGCTGGGCCGCTTGTTCACCGAAGCCGATGCGACTCCCGGGCAGCCCCCAGTGGCGATCCTGACCGACGGGCTGTGGCGCACGAACTTCGCCGCCGATGCCGCCATCGTCGGCAAACGCATCGTGCTGAACGGCCTGCCCACTGAGGTCGTGGGTGTCCTTCCCGCTGGCTTTCAATTCGACTTCTTCGCGGCGGACCCGGTCGACCTGTACGTGCCGTATCCGATGATTGCTGCCTATACGTCGCGCACCGCCGAGTTCGCGAACGTACGGCGTGTCATCGCGGTGGGCCGACTGAAACGCGGCGTGGCCCAGGAACAGGCCGACGCCGAGGTCGTGGCAGTGGCGCGGCGCATCGAAGCGGACCATGCCGATCTGTACCGGATTGGCGCCGACCGTCGCGATGTCGGCTTTGCGATGCACGCTGAGCCCTTGCAGCGCACCCTGTTCGCCGGCAGCGAGCGCACGGCAACCCTGCTCTCCACGGCAGCGGCGCTGTTGTTGCTGATCGCGTGCGTGAACATGGGGCAGTTCCTGCTCGCGCACGCGTTGGAGCGCCGCACGGAAATCGCGGTGCGCAGCGCGCTCGGCGCGTCGCGCGTGCGTCTGGTCCGTCAACTCGCCGCCGAGTCGCTGGTGCTGGCGGCGATCGCCGCGGCCGGTGGTCTTCTTCAGGCCGAAGGGTTCATCTACCTGCTGCGCATGTACTCGATGTCGCAGGATCCGTTCGTCGCCAGCCGAATCGAACTGAACGGGTCGGTCGCGCTGTTCACGATCGGCACCGCGGCGGTCGTCGCCTCGTTGTGCAACCTCGTGGCGCTGGTGCGATGGGCACGACCGGCGCCCTTGCACGCACTCGCCACGCGCGAGCTGGCGCCTCCGACACGAGCGAGATATGTGCTGCTTGCGGGGCAAGTGGCGGTGGCTGTCACGTTCCTCGCGATCACCGGCTTGCTCGTTCACAGCATCACCCGCTTGAATGCTGGTGATCGCGGCTACACGACCGACGACGTGATCAGCCTCCGGCTGCGTGCCGTGGCGCGCCTGCAGGGCCCGGCCGTCGGGGAAATGTACCGTCGGTACCTCGAGCGTCTGCGCGCTATCCCCGATATCGAAGCCGTGGCGATTGCCAACGCGCAGCTTCCGCTGTTTCCATCGACGAACTTCGCGGTCGATGGTGGGCGGGCGGATGCCGCGACATTATCGGCACAACGCGCGGCGTACACCATCATCAGCCCGGACTACTTCAAGACGTTGGGCATTCCGGTCCGGTCCGGCCGGACGTTCACCGACGACGATCGTGCCGGCCGTCCGCCGGTCGCGATCGTTAACGAGGAGATGGCGCACACGTTCTGGCCCGGCCAGCAGGTGATCGGCCGCCAGGTGCGCGCTGGCGAAGGCCCGAGATCCGCACTGATGACCGTCGTCGGCGTCGTCGGCAACGTGCGCCCCGCGATGCAGCTCGAGCCGATCCCGCAGGTCTACGTGTCGCTGTTGCAGCAGCCCGAGCCGATCGTCACGATGCTGATCCGCAGCCGTCAGGGGCGACCGGTTCCTCTCGAATCAATCAAGCAGGCGGTGTGGTCAGTCACACCGGATCAACCGCTGTTCGATGTGCGACTGCTGTCCGAGTGGTTGACGACCTTTACGGCCGAACCGAGGCGCAGCCTGGCGGTGCTGCTTGGCAGCGGCGCGTTGCTGGCCGTCTTTATTTCCGGCGCGGGGATGTTCACGTTGGTGACTTACGTGACCGTGCGCCGTCGTCGCGAGATTGCGTTGCGGCGTGCCATCGGCGCCGGTGTTCGCGACGTCGTGCGTCTGGTCTCTGCGCCGACGATTCGGTGGACGTGTGTCGGTCTGCTGGTCGGTCTCGTTGCCGCGACGAGCGGCAGCGGCATCCTGCGCGCGAATTTCGCCGGTGTCGCGCCGACCGAGCCCGCGTTACTCGCCATCGTGAGCGTCCTCTATCTGGCGATTGGGTGTGCCGCTGTGTGGGCACCTGCGCTGAGTGCGCTGCGCGACGATCCCGCAGAAATCCTGCGCTCCGAGTAACGCTCTTCGTCGCGGGACTCACGCGCCCGCGCCCGCTGAAGCGTGCGGGCTACGTTCAGGTGAAATCGCTCTAAGATCGGGCCTCGAATCTCGAGATGGTGAACAGGTGTGAGAGGCCGGGGGTGCGTATGAGGAGGAGTGTGATGTCGCGGTACTCGCCGTGGCTGCTCAGTGGTCTGCTCGTCGCAGTCGTAGGAACGACGCCCGCGCTGGCGCAAACCGCGTGCGATCGAAGCTGTCTGCGGTCGACGCTCGATCAGTACCTCGCTGCCGTGGTCAAGCACGATCCGAGCGCGGCGCCGCTCGTCGTGGGTTTCCGGCAGACCGAGAACGCGATCAATGTTCGCCCCGGCAACGGCGTCTGGAAGACCGTGACGGGACTTGGCAAGGTCCAGCGGCGTTATCTCGACGCGACGACCGGCCAGGCGGCGTACTACGGCACCGTCGACGAGGGCAGTGCGACGGCGATCGTGACCGTGCGTGTGCGTGTCGAAAACCGGCAGCTCACAGAGGCCGAGTGGTTCCTCGCTCGTGAAAACGATCCCGGTCTCAACGGTCCGCGTCAGCCAGGGCGGCCACCGGCCAATCTCCACAATCCTCAGTACCTCGCGCAGAATCCACCGCCCGAACGCGTCGTCCCCCGCGAGCAGCGTTCCGATCGAGCCAGCCTCGTCCGGATCGTCGAGAGCTACTTCGACGCGATCACGTCGCACGACGGGTCGGTGGCGTTGACGCACGCGGGCTGTGGGCGCGTGGAGAACGGCTCGCCGGCGCCTGCGGGACGTTTCCTGCCGCCTGCCGCGCCTGCCGCGGCACCTTCAGGGCAAGCGCCAGCCGCACCGGCAGGTCCAGCGACCAATGATTGCGTGTCCGGGTTGCAGAACTTCAACGGGCAGATGGTCGTGGCGCGACGGATTCCGCTCGTGGACGAAGATGCACAAGTCGCGCTCGCCTTCGCGGTCTTCATCCGTCGTCCGGGATCGCCGACGCCGCGCAACGTGTTCAGCGAATGGTTCGTGATCGACGAGGCGAAGATCCGAACCATCTACACGGCGATGTTCTATCCGGCACCGGAGCTCGCGGTTCCAAACTGGCCACCGTACGACGGCAACTGGCCGCTTCCGACGGGAATCGTCCCCACACCAGCACCGCCGCGACAGCCTTAGATCGATCAGGCCCCAGGCCCGGTCGGGGCTGGGGTCTGACCCCAGCTCTGACCCCGTGAGGTCACTCGACAACCCTGAAGCTTTGTGACGTTTCGATCTTGATCGTCGGCACGCGTGCCCGATCGGCCGACGTGACCATCGTCCAGATCGCGCTCGCGACCACGGCGGTCAGCGTGACGCCGACCACCGTGAAGCCGTACGCCCACAGCATTCGCGCCCACGGCCACTTCAGCGGATTGCGCCAGTCACGTCC
>DASRJR010000490.1:0-10278 GCA_035649395.1 Vicinamibacterales bacterium | reverse complement strand
GTCGGGCCCTCGGCGCGCGCGAAGCGCGCGCCAGGGCTCACGTTGTCGATCGAGCAGTAGTAAGTGCTCCCGATGCGATACGACACGATGTTGATCGGCCAGCCGTCGAGCTCCTGTTTCGTCTCGCGGAACTCTTCGCTGCGCAGCGTGTCGCTCATCGTGCCTCTACTTTTCGACAGGCGCGCCGACCAGATTGCCCCACTCGGTCCACGAGCCGTCGTAGTTCTTCACGTTCTGGAAGCCGAGCAAGTACCTCAACACGAACCACGTGTGGCTCGAGCGCTCGCCGATGCGGCAGTAGGCGATCACGTTCTTATCGGGGGTCACACCCTGACCGCCGTACAACGCGCCGAGGTCTTCGGTTGACTTGAACGTACCGTCCTCGTTGCACGCCTTGCCCCACGGGATGCTCTTCGCACCCGGAATGTGACCGCCGCGCTGACAGGTTTCCGGAAGTCCTGGAGGCGACAGGATCTCACCGGTGAACTCCTGCGGGCTGCGCACATCGACCAGCACCGTGTCCGCGCGCTTGTAGGCGGCCTGGACTTCGGGCAGGAACGCGCGAATCGACACGTCGGCGTCCTTCGCCTTGTAGGTGGTCGTGGTCGGCGTCGCCTTCGTCGTCTCGAGCTCGCGCCCCTCGGCGAGCCACTTCTTCCGGCCGCCGTCCATGATGCGCACGTCTTGATGCCCGTAGACCTTGAGCTGCCAGAATGCCCACGCGGCGAACCAGTTGTTGTTGTCGCCGTACAGGATGATCGTCGTCTGCGGCGTGATTCCCGAGCGTCCGAGCAGACTTTCGAGCTTGTCCTTCGGGACGATGTCGCGGATCACCGTGTCGCACAGCTCGGTCGTCCAGTTCCAGCCCAGCGAGCCGGGGACGTGTCCTTGATCGTACGCCGCCGTATCGACGTCCACCTCCACCACACGCACATTGGGATCGCTTCGATGTTGCGCCACCCAGTCGGTGGACACGAGCACGTCCGGAACGCTCACTGTTGTCGCCATGTCGTCGCCTCCGAAACCCTTACCTTATCACTTCCGAAATGGTCCGCTACAGTCGGACACTACGCCATCATTTCGCGGCAGACGCGACCTGACGTACGCTCTCGCCATGGGACGTCTCATACCAGGACTGGTTGCCCTGGCCGTGCTCGTCATCGGAGCCGACGCCTTCGCACAGGCACGTACCGTAAGACACCCAAGTGCGACCTTAGGTGGCGAGCGGATCTTCGCCGTGCTGTTGCCGGCCAACTACGCCGACTCCGAGCAGCGCTACCCCGTGCTGTATTTGTTTCATGGCGGCGGTCAGGACCACACGGCATTCATGGCGAGAACGGGCTTCGCCACGATGGCACGGCAGCACGAGATGATCGTGGTGATGCCGGCGGCCGATCGCAACTACAGCAACATGTCACCCGAAGCGCAGGCACGGTATCACGACTATGTGGCATCGGAGCTGGTCGAATACGTCGACTCGCATTACCGGACGGTCGCATCACAGCAGGGGCGAGCGATCGGGGGGATCTCGATGGGCGGACGAATTTCGGTGATGACCGCCCTGCAACATCCCGCTCGTTTCGGCGCGGTGGGGGCGTTCAGCCCGGCGGTCCGGACGGATGCCGAGGAGGCGGTACGGAAGGCGGAAGGCTCGGTCACCCGGTTCTATGTGTCATGCGGCACGCGCGATCCGCTGATAACCGCCAACCGGGAGCTCGTCGCACACCTCGAAGCCCATCACCTGACGCACGACTTCAAGGAAATCGAAGGCGGCGAGCACACGTGGTCGGTGTGGGATCCCGAGCTCGGCGTCTTCTTCGGGATGCTCGCAACACGGGAGCCTTGGGGATCCCGTCGAAGATGAGCAGCCCGGCGGGTCTAGAAGACCCGCCCTACACTGTCCTCGAAAGAAATCTCCGTATCGCCTGCGCTACTCCGGCCTCGTTTTGATGGCCGGTCACGAACCAGCCTCGCGATTTCAGCTCGTTCACCGCGTTTCCCATCACCACCGGCGTGCCTGCGAACTCGAGCATCTCGAGATCGTTGAAGTTGTCGCCGATGGCCATCACGTCGTCCGGACTGAGCCCGAGCTGTTCGGCGCGCCACGCGAGCGCACGCCCCTTGGTCGCCTCCGGCGCCGTGACGTCGACGAGTGAAAAATCGCGGTGCTCGTACTCGGTCATGAGCACGGAGTACGTCCGTGCGCCGCTCTCGGCCATCATCCGTCGACGCAGCGCGTCGGCAAGCGGACGCATCGCCTCGACCGATCCGTTGAACATCACCTGAATCGGGTCCTCGGTCAGCGCATCCTCGAGCGGCACCGACTGCGCGATGTGCGAGTGGTTGCGCGACCAGTAGCGCCGCCGTCCCGGGTGCTCCCAATCCATCGTCTCGAAGATGACCTGCCGCTCGACGTCGCGGTCGAAGATCAGCGCCGCATTGTCGCGGTGCGGCAATGTCGCGGTCAGCACGGCTCGTGCCACGTCGCGGTCGAGTAGACGCCGCGCGAACGTGCCGCCATCCGTTGACCGCTCGACGGCGCCATTGCTGACGATGAGTGAGATCGAGGAAGGGAGGCCGTCGGCCACCGGCCGAGCAAACGGGTAGCTCCGTCCAGTGACGAGCGCGACGTGCACACCCGACGCGACGGCGTCGTGGATCGCGAGACGATTCTCATCGGGCATCACTCCTTGACTGTCGAGGAGCGTGCCATCGACATCGATCCCAATGAGGCGAATCATGTGATGCGTCGAAGTGTCGCATGCGTCGAAGAGCCGACAGTTTCGGCCCCTCGCGCACGACCGGGGTAGGATAGAAAGGTTATGACATTGGGGCCGTTCGGGGGTGTGAATGCCGGTTACGTCGTGGAACTCTATGAGCGCTTCCGGCAGAATCCTGAATCGGTCGACCCCGCCACACGGGAAGTGTTCGAGTCGTGGATACCAGCCGAGGCCACCGAATCGGCTTCGGGCGTGCGAGGCGTCGACGTGCACGTCATCGTCGGCGCCGCCAATCTCGCCGAGTCGATCCGCCGGTATGGTCATCTCGCGGCGCAGCTCGATCCGCTCGGCTCGCAGCCGATCGGCGATCCCTCACTGTCGCCGCGCGCGCACGGCATCAGCGATGACGATCTGAAGCAGCTGCCGGCAACGCTCGTGGGAGGGCCGGTCGCCGAATCGTCGGCGAATGCCTTCGAGGCGATCGAGACACTGCGCCGGGTGTACTGTTCGACGACCGGCTTCGATTACGCGCACATCTTCGTCCCCGAGGAGCGCGCCTGGCTGCGCCACGCGGCGGAGTCGGGCCGGTTCCTGCCGTCCATGGATCCCGCCGGCATGGAGATGCTGCTCGATCGGATCACTCAGGTCGAGGTGTTCGAGCGATTCCTGCATCGCACGTTTCCAGGCAAGACGCGATTCTCGATCGAGGGTCTCGACATGCTGGTGCCGATCCTCGACGAGATGATCTCGGGGGCGGCCAATCAGGGAGCACGGCACACGATCATCGGGATGGCCCATCGCGGCCGGTTGAACGTGCTGGCGCACGTGCTCGAAAAGCCGTACGCGCAGATCCTTGCCGAGTTCAAGGACCCCGTGCTCGCACGTCAGCTGCGGCTCGATCTCGGCTGGATGGGCGACGTGAAGTACCACGCCGGTGCGAGCACGCCGGTGCCGAGCGGCCAGGGCTTCATCACGATGCCGCCGAACCCGAGTCATCTCGAGGCCGTGGACCCGGTGGTCGTCGGCATGGCGCGTGCGTCCGGGACCGATACCGATCATCCAGGCGCGCCGCTTTTCGAGGGCACCACGACCCTGCCGATCCTCATTCACGGCGACGCCGCGTTCCCGGGGCAGGGGATCGTCGCCGAAACGCTGAACCTGTCGCGCCTCTCGGGCTACGACACCTCGGGAACGATTCACATCATCGCGAACAACCAACTCGGGTTCACCGCGACGCCGGACGAGTCGTACAGCACCAGCTACGCCAGCGGACTCGCGCGTGGTTTCAAGATCCCGATCGTGCACGTCAACGCCGACGATCCGATCGCGTGCCTCGAGGCAGCGCGGCTGGCGTGGGAGTATCGTGCGCGGTTCGGCCTCGACTTCCTGATCGACCTGATCGGATATCGACGCTTCGGGCATAACGAGGGCGATGAGCCGGCGTTCACGCAGCCGATGATGTACAAGAAGGTCTCCTCCCACCCGACGGTCCGCGAGCAATTCGCGACGATGCTGACGGAAAAGGGAACCATGCCGGCTGGCGCCGGCGACGCGATGGTGAAGAAATACTTCACCGAGCTGGAGCAGGCGTACGCGTCGTTGAAACCCGAGGAGGACTTCCGGCCGCCGGTTTCCGAACCGGCGCCCGCCGGCATCGCGTCACGCACCGAGACCGCCGTCCCACTGGAACAGCTGCGCGCGATCAACGCCGGTCTGATGAAGGCGCCCGAGGGATTCACGTTCCACAAGAAGCTCGAACGCGGCCGCGAACGGCGCTCGGCGGTGCTCAACGATCCGGCAGAGCCGACGATCGACTGGGCCGCGGCCGAGGAGCTCGCCTTCGCCACGATCCTCGCCGACGGCATCCCCATCCGCCTCACCGGTGAAGACGTCGAGCGTGGCACGTTCAGTCAGCGCCACGCCGTCTTCCACGACGCCGAGACCGGGCACCGATTCGTGCCGCTGCAACAGTTCCCGCAGGCGCGCGCGTCGTTCGAGATTCACAACAGCCCGTTGAGCGAGAACGGCGCCGTCGGCTTCGAGTTCGGCTACAACATCCAGGAGCCGGGCCGGCTCGTCGTGTGGGAAGCGCAGTACGGCGACTTCATCAACGGGGCACAGGTGGTCCTCGACCAGTTCGTCACGTCGAGCCGCGCGAAGTGGGGGTTGCAGCCATCGCTCGTGTTCCTGCTGCCGCACGGCTACGAGGGCCAGGGGCCCGAACACTCGAGTGCGCGGCCGGAGCGGCTGCTGCAGGCCTCGGCCGGCATCACCTTGCGTGTCGTCAACTGCACGACAGCCGCACAGTACTTCCACTTGCTGCGTCGTCAGGCGGCGCTGCTGCGGCGCGATCCGCTGCCGCTCTTCGTGCTGACGCCGAAGAGCCTGCTCCGCAACCCGGCGACCGCGTCAACGCCCCACGAATTGGCCGAGGGCCGATTCCGCTCGGTCATCGACGACATGGATGCCGTCCGCCGCGCGAACAGCATCCGACGGGTCGTGCTATGCAGCGGCAAGGTCTACGTCGATCTGGCCTCCAGCGACCGGCGCCGGGCTGCCGGCGACGTCGCGCTCGTTCGCGTCGAACAACTCGCGCCGTTTCCAGTGGTTTCGCTGCGTGAGGTGCTCGACGGCTATCCCTCGTTGCGCGACGTGGTATGGCTGCAGGAAGAGCCGGAGAACATGGGCGCGTGGGAGTTCATGCGCCCGCTGCTCGAGGAGCTCATCGCCGATCGCTGTCCGCTGCGCTACATCGGCCGCGCGCGCAGCGCCAGCCCGTCGGAAGGATCGCTGGCGTGGCACCAGCTCAATCAACGCGCCATGATCGAGCGCGCGTTCGACCTCGACAGCCATCCGACCGAAACACCCAAGGTGTTGTCGAAACCCGCGCGAAGCCTCACCGGCACGAAGCCCTAGGCGTCTTGACCGCCAAGAATGCTTATCAATGCGTTGGTCCGCCCCGGTCAAGACGGCTCGCCCGCGCAAAGCGCGGGCAGAAGATACTGTTATCAGCGAGGCGGAGCCTCGTTGATCCGAGGCGCAGCCTCGCTGAAAGACGTCTCATGAATATCGTCGTTCCGGAACTGGGTGAGTCGGTCGTCGAAGCGCGCGTGGCGCGCTGGTTGAAAAAGGCCGGCGACCGCGTCGAAATCGGCGAGCCGGTGGTCGAGCTCGAGACCGAGAAGATCGACCTCGAGGTGAATGCCGAAAAGCCGGGCGTGATCACGAGCATCGCCCACCAGGAGGGCGACGACGTGAAGATCGGCGACGTCCTCGGTGTCCTCGACGAGAACGCACCTGCCGCCGCGGCACCGCCAGGCGGAAACGGCGCGAAGGCAGCCAAGCCTGCACCGCCGAGCGAGCCGCCAGCCGCACCGAAGGCAGCGCCGAAAGCACAACCACCGACGACGGAAGCCGCGGTGGGAAGACCCGCACTAGAGCGCGAGCCGTCAGTCCCGCCGACGCCGCAGGCGAAGGCGGAGAGTCCCGCACCGACCAGCGACAGCAAGATCGCACCGACGCGCGATAGCACCATCGCACCGAGTCGCGAAGCCAAGATCGCACCGACGAGCGTCAGACCCCTCGCACCCTCAGGCACGCGGTCCGAGGAGCGGGTGCGCATGAGCAAGCGGCGCCAGACCATCGCGCGCCGTCTCGTCGAAGCGCAGCAGACCGCCGCCATGCTGACCACCTTCAACGAGGCGGACATGTCGGCCGTGATGGCACTGCGCGAGCGGCGCAAGGAATCGTTCAAACAGGAGTTCGGGGTCGGTCTCGGCATCGCCTCGTTCTTCGTCAAGGCGTCGATCGCCGCGCTGCGCGCGTTCCCGGCGATCAACGCGGAGATCCAGGGCGACGAGATCGTCTACAAGCACTACTACGACATCGGCATGGCGGTCGGCGTTGAAGGCGGGCTGGTCGTACCGGTGCTGCGCGACGCGGATCGCATGACGTTCCCGCAGATCGAGCTGGCAATCCGCGATTATGCGAAGAAGGCTCAGGACGGCACGCTCACGCTGGAGGACCTGCGGGGCGGCACGTTCACGATCACCAACGGCGGCGTCTTCGGCTCGCTGATGAGCACCCCCATCCTCAATCCGCCGCAGGTGGGCATACTCGGGCTGCACAAGATTCAGGATCGGGTCGTCCCGGTCAACGGGCAGCCGGTGATCCGGCCGATGATGTACCTGGCACTCTCCTACGACCATCGCATTGTCGATGGCCGCGAGGCGGTGCAGTTCCTGGTCAAGATCAAGCACTACATCGAGGATCCGGGTAATCTGTTGTTGGAAGGGTAGCGTCGTGTCCGGCTCGAGCCGGACCGAAACGAGATATGCGACCAACTCTTTTCGCGCTCGTGTTCATGTGTGCGGCTGGATCCGCGCTGGCGCAGCAGTCGCCGACGATCATTCCGGCACCGGCCGATCTGTTGGCGCCGCCGAACGACGCCGTCAAGAGCTCCACCGGGTTGATCTCGAAGACCATCCGCACCAGCTCGAGTCAGGAAAAGGCAACCGCCACCGACGTCATCACCGTCGACTACACGGGGTGGCGAAACGACGGCCTCATGTTCGACAGCTCGGTCGCGCGCGGCAAGCCGTCGATGTTCCCGCTCGACCGCGTGATGGCGGGCTGGAAGGAGTGCGTCCTGCAGATGACGGTCGGCGAGATCCGCCGCTGCTGGGTGCCGCAGGAGCTCGCTTACAAGGGTCAGGCAGGGCGGCCGACCGGAACCGTGGTGTTCGACATCGAACTGCTCGACACGCGGCCGAATCCGTTGGTGGCACCACCAGACGTCAAGGCGGCGCCGGCCGACGCGCACAAGACCGCGAGCGGACTCGCCTACAAGGAATTGCGCCCCGGCACCGGCACGCGCCGCGCCAGCCCGTTCTCGCAGGTCACGGTGCATTACACCGGCTGGACGACGGACGGCCGGATGTTCGATTCGTCGGTCACGCGCGGCCAACCGATCAACATGCGGCTCGACGAAGTGATCAGAGGCTGGACCGAAGGCGTGGCGCTGATGGGCGAGGGGCAGCGGATGCGTTTCTGGATCCCGGAGAACCTCGCGTATCAGGGGAGAGGCGATGGTCCGCGCGGCATGCTCGTCTTCGATATCGAGCTCGTAAAAATAAACTAGCGCGCTCTTCCGGATCGGCCCGCGCCTCGTTGTCCTTGGTCCTTGGTGCTTAGTTCTTCGTCCGTCCCCGGTTCTTGGCCTTGGTCCAGAGGTCCTAGCAGCATCGGCGCTGGCATTGTGCAGGATGGACCTCGGACGAAGAACCAAGGACGGACCAAGAACCAAGCACCAAGGCCCAAGGACTAATTGCGTTACCAGCGCTTGTCGATCGGCTTGTCGGGATCGGCCGAGATATTCAACATCGCACAGTGGTGATACGAGTGGCCGCCATCGACGGCGATGCCGGGATGGTCCGCCATGAACTCGATCACCTGAAGGATGCAGGTCGGGCAGTTGATGTTGGGAATCGGAATCTCGCCCTCGAAGTTCTGCGCCGACCGCTCCGTGTGCGTGAAGATTCCGTCGAGGAGCACCGGCGCCATCGGCGGGTTCTGAATCTCGGCCGACTGCGACCGCAAACCGCGACCGGTGTCGGCGGTCGTCACCACTGGATCTTTTGGCAGCTGCGCCAACGTCCTCGCTAGCGCGACGCGATAGTGGCCGGGATGGAAGATGGACTCCTGCACCATCAACGGCAGCATCGTACCGCCTTTGACGTTCGTCACCGCGCCGCTCGGGACACCCGGATTCGCCGGTGTGCCTCGCCCCGGGTTCGCCGACACGCCCCCGCACGGCCCTATCTTCTGCGGGTCGCCCAGACGGTTCTGAACGAGAGAAGCCGCTGGAGAGATGAGGACGAAATGGGCGTCAGCGGTCGTAGACAAACACGCGACGGCCGTAACGGCGTACAGAAGTCGGTTTTTCATGGCGAATGGCGCTCAGGGCGCGGCGCCGATCATCGCGCCCGGAGCGCTCGTCTGTCAACGACCGTGCGGCGCGGTCGCGGCGGTCACTCCTCCGCCATGTAGGCGTAGCGATAATCGCGCGGCGGCGAGAACGTTTCCTTGATCGTCCGCGCGCTGACCCAGCGCGTCAGATTCAGCTTCGACCCGGCCTTGTCATTCGTGCCCGACGCGCGCGCGCCGCCGAACGGCTGCTGGCCGACGACCGCGCCGGTCGGCTTGTCGTTGACGTAGAAGTTGCCCGCGGCGTGGCGCAGCGCGGACGTGGCGTGCTGAACGGCCGCGCGATCGCGCGCGAACACGGCGCCCGTGAGCGCGTAGGGCGAGGTCGTGTCGATCACTCCGAGTATCTGTGCCCACTGCGAATCGGGATAGGCGTAGGCGGTCATCACCGGCCCGAAGATCTCTTCGCACATCAGGCGGTAACCTGGGTCGGTGGTCTCGACCAGCGTCGGCTCGATGAAGTAGCCGACGTCGTCCTTGGCGCCGCCGCCGTGCACGATGCGCGCGTTCCTTCCCGCATCGTCCAGATAGCCGCTAATTTTCGTGTACGACTTTCGATCGATCACCGCGCCCATGAAGGTGCGGAAGTCAGCGACGTCGCCGACGCGCATCTCGCGCATCATCGCCACGACGCGATCCTTGACATCGGGCCACATCGACGCCGGCACATAGGCGCGGCTCGCCGCCGAGCATTTCTGTCCCTGATACTCGAACGCGCCGCGCGCGATCGCGACCGCGAGCTCCTGCGGATCGGCGGACGGGTGCGCGACGATGAAGTCCTTGCCGCCGGTTTCACCAACCAGCCGCGGGTAGCCGATGTAGCTGCCGGCGTTGTCGCCGACGCGCTTCCACATGCTGTTGAAGACGCTCGTGCTGCCGGTGAAGTGCACGCCTGCCAGCTGCGGTGAGTCGAGCACGATCGCCGAGACCTGCGCGGCATCGCCCGGCACGAAGTTGATGACGCCAGGAGGCAGGCCGGCCGCTTCCAGGAGCCGCATGATGTAGTGCGCGCTGAACATCGCGCTCGACGCCGGCTTCCACACGACGGTGTTGCCCATCAGCGCCGGCGCCGTCGGCAGGTTGCCGGCAATCGACGTGAAGTTGAACGGCGTGACGGCGTAGACGAACCCTTCGAGCGGCCGGTACTCGACGCGGTTCCACATCACGTGACTGCTGAGCGGCTGCTCTTCGTACAGCTCCTGGGCGTAGTGCGGATTGAAGCGCCAGAAGTCGATCAGCTCGGAGGCGGAGTCGATCTCCGCCTGAATCACCGTCTTCGACTGGCCGAGCATGGTCGCGGCGTTCAAGGTGGCGCGCCACGTCGTGGTCAGCAGCTCCGCGGCGCGGAGAAACACCGCGGCGCGATCCTGCAGCGACCAGCTTGCCCATTCGCGCGACGCCTTGAGTGCCGCGTCGATCGCCTGCTGCACATGCGACGCCTCGGCCATGTGCCAGTCGCCCAGCACGTGGCGATGGTTGTGCGGCATCACCGAGGGCGCGGTCCGCCCCGTCCTGATCTCGCAGCCGCCGATCACGATCGGGATGTCGACGCGCTCCGACGCCATCTGCGCGA
>DASRJR010000489.1:0-4737 GCA_035649395.1 Vicinamibacterales bacterium | reverse complement strand
GCGCAGGCGACGAGCAGCACGATCAACGCGCCGGCGAGCGTCGCGATCAGCAAGGGCCGAAGGCCACCGACCACCGCCTCGCCGAGCACGTCGACCGACGCGATCGTGTCCACCGGGTTCCCTCCCGTGCGCCTCGCCTCGCCGTCGATCTCCCGGCGAACACGGTCGACGTCCTGACGAGCCTGTTCAACCGTCGTACCTGCCTTCAACCGCGCGACGATCTTCGAGTAGCCCGTCTTCTTAGAGGTCGTTCCCGGTATCAACGCTCTCGACGGCAGCCACAGACCGACCTCGTCGTCTGGAAAAGCGAAGTCCGGCGGCATCACCCCCACGATCGTGCGGGCTTCCCCGCTGACAGAGACGGGGCGGCCGACCGACTGGGACGGGTCTCCTGGCGTGAACCGCGTGAGCCAGCGGCGCCCCACGATGGCGCCCGCTTCGGCCGAGGATGGCCACTGGCCGAACTCGACTGACGTACCGAGGGTCTCGAAGAAACCATCTGTGACGAACGCGGCCGGCACGACCGTGCTGCGTTCGGCGATCTGCACCGTGACGTCACGCCGGTAATAGCCGGCGGCGTCTTGAACGGTGCGCAGGCGCGGCAACCAGTCTTGCAGAACCGGCGGCGAGAACCCGAGATCACCACCGTCGGCAAAGCGCAGGTTGACGAGGACGACTCTCGACGGTTCGGTGTACGGAAGGGGGCGAACGAGAATGCCGTAGGCGACGGCAACCGACGTCGTGTTCACGCCGATGCCGAGCGCCAACGTCGCGATGACCACCGCGGTGAAACCGGGACGCTTCCGCATCGCGCGGAAAGAGTCCCGGACGTCGTAGGCGATCGGCTCGACGCTCGCCAATTAAAGTCCTTGGTGCTTCGTACTTAGTTCTAAGTCCGTTCTTGGTCCTGGGTCCGTCCCTGGTCCTTGGTCCTTAGTCCATGTGGCGAGCAAGGTTGATGCGCGGTTCAAGTCAGGACCTAGGACCCAGGACCAAGGCCGGACCGAGGACCAGGAACGGACCAAGAACCAAGCACCAAGGCCCAAGGACTAAAACGCGTTGCCACCACTGAGCGTGTGGCCCGCCACCGAGTCGCAGTGCTTCCCCGGCTCCGGCAGCTTCGGCTTGTTGGTCGTCGAGTCCACCGGGCACTTCACGATGGCGCTGGCGCCGACGCGTGCACCGAAGTTCGAGCCGTCGCGCAACGGATTCAGCCTGACGCTGAACACGGTCCCGGGACCGAACGTCTTCGGTGAGATGCCCTGCCGCTCGAGCTGCGCCGTGCCTGCCATCTCAAGTCCCCACTCGACGTTCTTGCCGTCGGCCGCCTTTGCGAACGACTTGTGATCGGGCGCCAACAGCAGGAAGTGGATCTCGGCGTGGTTGGCCTGAGGCACGAACTGCTTGACGACCCCGGTCAGCGTCACGACCTTCGTCTGGTCGTACATCGCAAATGAATGATGTGTCGAAACCGGAACCTCGAACAGCACGGCGACCACGACCAGCGAGGCGACGATCGCTGACGCGTTAAGAATGCGCTTGTTCATCTCTCTCTACCTCTCTCTACCTCTACCTCTTTCTACTCCAGGGGCCTGGGCCCTGAGCCCCGGGGCCCGCTGCTATCTATTTAAATATGTCTGTCACGGCCGCCGGCAGCTCGTCCTGCGGCTTATCCCACCCGGCTTCGAAGAACTTCTCCCAATTCTTCGCCCACGGCCGGCCGTAATAGTCGACGAAGCGGGGATCGGACGCCGTTGTCTGCTTCGGGCGGCCGTCGGTGTTGAAGATGTTGCTCAGACACTCGATGAACGTATAGCGGCGATCCGGGTCATCCGGCGTCGCGGCGCGCAGGAAACGGAACGAGGCGCGCAGCGGCGTCACGAACGCGTCCGGGTCGTAGAAGATCGTCTCGTGGTCGAGGCCGATGAACTTGCCGCTCGCGTCGAGCGCCGGCTTGAACGTCTCGATCGTTTCCAGATTGTCGCTCGTCTCGAACATCACGTGCGACAACTGCCATGCTTGAACGTTCGCCGTCCACGTGACCAGCGTCGTGCCGTCCCAGAAGCCGATCGTCTCGCCGTACCACTGCGGCACCTTCTGCACGTGCGCGGTCTTGCCGACCATCACCTGACGCAGGAAGTTATCCGCGATGCCCGACAGGAACTGGATGTTCCACGGCGTCATCGTCAGTTGGAAGTTGCCGGCCTGCGACGGCTGCGCCCACCACCGGATGAAGCCTTCGGGCCAGCAGAACGAGGCGCTCCACTGCGGCGCGTTCGTTACCGCCTCGTGATACGCCGTCTGCACCATGCGCTTCTGATATTCGGGCGTGAGCAGCGCGAGCACCGTGGGCGCCTGCGTGACACCCCAGATCCATTCCGAGCCGCGATCGGCGAGGCCGTCGCGACGGTAGTAGCCGTCCCAGTCGGGAACGGTCGCCTTGGTGTAGACGGTCGGTCCGCCTTTGGCCTTGGCCTGCGCCATCAGCGCGTCGTAGTGCTCTTTCGCCGTCTTGTACGGATACTTGCTGACGATGCGATCGCGCGGCCAATCGTCGTCGCAGTTGCCCCACGACGCCGACTCGGGCGGCTTTGGTCCGATGCGCTGCTGATCCCACATGCCGTAGAGTTGGCGCGGATTGTTGCAGCGGTAGTACCGCTTATCGAGCCAGTTCGCACGGTCCTTGTAGAAGTTCTTCGATGAGAACAGATCGATCGCCAGCGGCTCGACGCCGGCCGGCGGTCCCAGGATCGGCGGTGGCGCGCCGCGGCCGCGTCCCTGGCCAGGCGCACCGGGCGGGGCGCCGCCACGCGCACCAGGCGCACCGGGCGGGGCGCCGCGGCCACCCTGCTGCGCGAACACGCCGGTCACCAACGGATCGACGTCGATCGCGGAGGCGAGCGACACCAGGATGATGAACGTAAATATCGCTAGAAGCCGCGTGGCTCTCATGAAAGCGCTCCCCACAGTTCGCTGACGCGTCCGGTCATGATACATCCTCAGTTCCGCTGGGCGGTTGGACGATTCGCATAGCGAAGGGGTAATCATTTAGGCTGTTACCGGCGTAGACGCCACAGGAGCACACATGGACCGACCGATTCTTCATTCCCGATGCGTTGCCGGATTGTCCGTCGCGGTCATCGCGGCCGCCACGACGCTGTTCACGGCCACGCCGAGCGAGGCGCAGCAGCCGGCCGCGGGCAATGCGGCGGTCGAGCGCGGCCGCTATCTCGTCCGCATCACGGGATGTCACGACTGTCACTCGCCGAAGGTCAAGGGAATGACGCCCGATCTCGATCGCGCGCTCTCGGGGCGGCCCACGACGACGGCGCTGCCGACGCCGAGCAAGGAGGAAGTCCACGCGTCGGCCGATCTGACGGCATGGCAGGGGCCGTGGGGGTTCAGCGTCGCGTCGAACCTCACACCGGATCCGACGACCGGCATCGGCACACGCTACAACGAGGCGAGCTTCCTCGCGACGATGCGCACCGGCAAGAAGCCCAATGGGACGCCGATCATGCCGCCGATGCCGTCGGAGGTGTATCAGAACATGACCGACGACGACCTCAAGGCCATCTTCGCGTATCTGCGGACGATCAAACCAATCCGCAACGCGGTGTTCACAGGTCTGACGCCGCCCGGCGGCACACAGAAGCCAGCGGCTGGTGGCGAGAAGAAGTAGCGCCGCCTCGCTAATGCAGAATTCAGAATGCAGAATGCAGACAGCGTCCTGTACCGTCTGAATTCTGAACTCTGCATTCTGCATTACGCTTTCTTCTTGCCGTTCGAACTCCAGCCCACCCTCACCGGACCTCTCATCGAGCTGCGTCCTCTTCGCGAGGACGACTTCGACGCGCTCTTCGCCGTCGCCTCCGACCCGCTCATCTGGGCACTGCACCCGGAACGCGATCGCTACACCGAGCCCGTGTTTCGTCGCTTCTTCAGCGGCGCCATCGAGTCCGGCGGCGCGTTCCTCGTGCTCGATCGCCGCGATGGACGTGTGATCGGCTCGTCACGTTTCGCGGAGTACGACGAGAGGAACAGCGAGATCGAAATCGGCTGGACATTTCTCGCCCGCTCGTATTGGGGTGGCACGTACAACGGCGAGATGAAGCAACTGATGCTCACCCACGCGTTCCGCTTCGTCCGGCGCGTCATCTTCCGTGTCGGGCCCGACAACCACCGATCGCGACGGGCGCTCGAGAAGATTGGTGCGACCTACGTCGGGCGGGAGCACCATCCGGAGCGTGGTGAGTTCGTGGTCTACGAGATGACGGCCTGGAGCCAGGAATCGGGCGCGCTGGATTGATCTGAAAAGCGCGCCCAAATACGAAGGGCGGCGCCCTGAGACGCCGCCCTGACCAACGCTCGCATACGGACCTCCTTGCGTCGCCTGCTAATCCTCTTCGAGTACGTACCGTTCATCGTCAGTGAGACGATTCGAGCGGACGAACCCGACCTGGTTGCGAAGTGGATCGGATCGCAGGATCCAGGCGATCTGCTCCATCTCTCTCACGCTTGCCAGTTGCCGATCGCTATATCGTGAGCACGACATCACGGGAAACAGCACCCGCGGATCGCGAGACGACAGCTGATCGCACTCGACGATCTCGTCCCCGATCTTGTGCCCGCGAATGACCGTCGCCCACCGGCAGCTCTCGCACAACGACGGCTGACCGTGATCGACGGTACCTCCTCGAACTTTGATACGCATACGTCTCCTTCGATTCAATTCAT
>DASRJR010000488.1:0-13350 GCA_035649395.1 Vicinamibacterales bacterium | reverse complement strand
CGAGGACGACGTAGGCGCCACGGCGCCGATAGTGGTCGGCCAGCCGATACGCCCGATATGCCGACGTGATGTAGACCTGAATGACGACGAGGTCGGGATGGTCCTCGAGCCGCAGCGACTCGACGTGCTCGTCCTGAATCTCGGCCTCGTCACCGGCTGAGAGATACCCAGCCAGCGTGGCGAGCCCGAGCGGTGGAAACAGCGAGTACTTGATGGGGCGAAACAGCGGGCTCGTGGCTTCGGTCAACGCCGGCAGGATGAATTTGACCTTCACGGTTTCGATATCCTAGCCGTCTTGGTGTCGATATGCAAAGGGCTTTTTGTTCTAAAGTAGTTGTTGCGGAGAGGGCGGAGGAAACGGACTTTTCAACACGGAGGATCGGAGAGAACGGAGTTCGGACTGGTGTCGATGCTCCCAGCCATTCGCCGCGATGGGGGGCCGGGTGGACGTTCGGATAGAGAGGAACCCACGATCATGAACGCCTCGACAATCATGTGGCGCTCGTGATCGCGGGTTCTTCTCTATCCAGACCGCGCGACGCGCGGCCGGCCCGAAGGGCCGGCAGCCACCCGGCCTTGAGCGCGGTAACCACGTGTCGCCTCTAGGGTAACGACTCGCATTTGAGATCTGTTAGCCCCGTTACCCCCGTTTCCTCCGTGTTGAATAACTCGGTTTCCTCTGTCCCCTCCGTTAACGCTTCTCGGACTCGACGTGACCACGAATCGCGCCGAGAAACAGCTCGCCGAGGTCTTCCGCCTTGCGCGCGCCGACGCCCTTCACCATCAGCAGCGCCGCGACCGACGCCGGGCGCAGACGCGCCATTTCACGGAGCGTCGTGTCGTGGAAGATCACGTACGGCGGTACGCCCCGCGACCGCGCCACGTCGAGCCGGACCGCTCGCAGGCGATCGAACAGCGCGCGATCGACGCCTTCCCACGATTCGGATTCCACGCCCGTCGCCGGGCGGGGTGCGCCCTTCCGCTGCAGCCGCGGCCTCGCCAGCACGAGCCCCGGAGCGGCCGCCGCGTCCTTCAACAACGCCGTCCCCTTCGCCGTCAGCGTGAGCACCGGGTATTCGGTGTCGGTCGGTGCCAACAGCCCGTGGCCGATCAGCTGCTCGATGTAGCCGCGCACCTCGGCCACCGAGGTGTCGCGCAGGAGTCCGAACGTGCTGAGCGCGTCGTGGCGCCGCGCCACCACGTGTTCGTTCGCGTTTCCACGCAGCACATTCGCCACGTACATCGCTCCGAAACGCTGGCCGACCCGGGCCACACACGAGAGGATCTTTCTCGCCAACACCGAGGGCTCGTCGGCGAGCTCGAGCTCGTCGAGGCAGACGTCACAGGCGCCACACCGCTGGCCGTCGTACTGATCCCCGAAATACTCCGCCAGATGCCGATGGCGGCAGCCGACGCCGGTCGCGAAGCGCTCCATGTCGCGGAGCAGCGCCTGCGCCGCATCCGTCAGCTCGCCGTTCTGCTGCAGCATGACGCGCCACTTCATGAAATCGGCCGTCGAGTAAATCAGCAGGCAGTCGGCCTCGAGCCCGTCGCGTCCCGCGCGGCCCGACTCTTGTTGGTAGTGCTCGAGCGAGCGCGGGGCGCCGGCGTGGACGACGAACCGCACGTTCGACCGGTCGATGCCCATACCGAACGCCACGGTGGCCACGATCACGTCGATGCGTTCGCTCAGAAACGCGTCCTGATTCTGACGGCGATCCTCGTCCGACAAACCGGCGTGGTACGGCAGTGCCCTGATGCCGGTGGTCGTCAACCAGGTGGCCAGCGCTTCGACCTCCCGTCTCGAGGTGCAATAGATGATGCCGGCCTCACCGCGATGACGCTCGAGCACGGCGATCAACTGGTTCTTCAGAGACGCGCGCGGCAGGACGCGATACACCAGGTTGGGCCGATCGAACCCGCCGACGCACGTCACAGGGTTGCGCAGACCAAGTTGCACCACGATGTCACGCCGGACTCTGCCCGTCGCCGTCGCGGTGTAGGCGTGCATGCTGATGCCCGGCAGCAGGTCGTGCAGCCGGCCGAGCTGCCGGTACTCCGGCCTGAAATCGTGACCCCATTGGCTGATGCAGTGCGCCTCGTCGACGGCAACGAACGACACCCCGCACGATTGCAGCAACCCGATGAACGACTCGCCGCCCTCGCCGACGAGCCGCTCCGGCGAGACGTACAGCAGTCGATAACGATGCTCGCGCAACCCGGCGACGACACTCGCCTTCTCCTCCGACGTCAGCGAGCTGTTGTATAAGCTGGCCGGCACGCCGTTGGAGACCAGCGTGTCGACCTGGTCTTTCATCAGCGAAATCAGCGGGGATACGACGACGGCGAGCCCGCGCTGAACGACGGCAGGCGCCTGAAAGCACAGCGACTTACCGCCGCCGGTCGGCAGGACGACGAGGGAGTCGCGGCCGGCAAGAACCGCTTCCATCGCCTGCTGTTGGAGTGGACGGAACGACGTGAATCCCCAGTACTGCGCGAGCGCATCCTGGAGGGCGGTCACAGCCGTCTTGACCACTGTCAATGGTGGCAGATGAGGCAAGTCTTTCCCTGGTCAAGACGGCCCGCCCGCGAAGCGGGGCAAAGCCAACACTGCATCCTAGTGGGTACGGCCGTGCTCACGAGCCATCCTAGCATCGTCGGCACAGGTGGCGTAGACGCCGACCGGAGCCCTGTGCCATCCTCGGAGTTGCTCTTCCTGCGGACAGCTCATGCCACAGACCGTCGAGATCAGCTTGAGGATTCCATCGCTTCGCGTCAGGCGCGAGGACACCGACGCGCTGGAGACGATCAACAACAGCGACGTCCGGTTCAGCAAGCAGATCGAGGTGGACACCATCCCGAAGCCCGGTGCCATGCTGTCGATGGAGATCAGCTCAGGCGAGCGGTTCGATTGCCAGGTGGTGCGGAGCGACTGGCACGACGACAAGAACATGTTCGTCGTCGCCTGTCGATACGCGAAGCGCTCCGTCTCGCCTGCCGAGTATCACGCGCTGATGCACTGCACCGATTGGCAGGTCAGGGCGCTCGTCTAACGACCGCAGCTCGACTTTCGACGAGCGACCCGCCCCCCGATGTGGCAACTCCGCGCGGCGTGTGAATTGCAGCCTCCTGCGAAGATGCAATCAAACCGCCGAGCCGGATGCGTCGCCGTTCTGTTGCTCCTGGCCGTATCCGCGTGCCGAGAGTCTCCACCATCGTCGCGGACGCCGGTCGTGCAGCCCGTTGCCACCGAGGCGCTGAGTGCAGGGGCGCTGACGCTGCCGAACCGCGCGACGTCAGTGAAGTTTGCGGTCATCGGCGACAGCGGCCGGGGCACCCAGCCACAGCACGACGTCGCGAAGCAGATGGTTGCGTTCCGAGAACAGCTCCCTTATCAGTTCGTCATCATGCTCGGCGACAACCTGTACGAAGGCCCGGCATCGCCCGAGGACTATCGCGAGAAATTTGAAGAACCCTATCGCGAGCTGCTGGACAAGGGCGTCCGGTTCTATGCGTCGCTCGGCAACCACGACGACCCGCGTGAGGTCGACTACCCCGCCTTCAACATGAAGGGACAGCGCTACTACAGCTTCGCGCCACCCGAGGATCTGCTCGCCAAAATCGCGACACGCGTCGAATTCTTCGCGCTTGATTCGACCAACCTCGATCGCACCCAATTGCGATGGCTGCAGGAACGGCTCTCGAAGTCCCACGCGGTCTGGAAGGTGTCTTTCTTCCACCATCCTCTGTACACGTCGGGTCGTTACCGCACGTCATCGCGCTGGTATCGTTATCTGCTCGAGCCGATCCTGCTGGAGCAGGGTGTCGACGTCGCCTTCTCCGGCCATGAACATCTCTACGAGCGGACTGAGCTCCAGGGCGGGGTGCAGTACTTCGTGAGCGGCGGCGCCGGATCACTGCGGAAAGGTGACGCCACGCGCGCCACATACGTGGCGCGATCCTTCGACACCGACTATCACTTCATGTTGATCGAGATCGACGGTCGCGAGTTGCACTTCCAAGCCATCTCACGCACTGGAAAGACGATCGACGCCGGCACCCTCTACAAGGACGCGCGCGATGCGAAACGCGCGGCGGACGAGGCTACTGAGCAGGGCAAAGGGGCCCATCGCTGATCGTCTTCACCCGCTGCTTGAAGACGCGTACCCAGTCCGAGACCGGGCTGGGGCGATCCAGCGGGCTTCGCGGCTGGTCGAAGCGCGCGCTCGAAAACAAGTCCGTCAACTGACGATCGTCGACAGCCGCGAGCCGCGTTGCGAGAAACTGACGCCCAGCCTCGCTGATGCGCGCCGATCCGAACGTCCCGCCGTCGTAAGGGAAATCGCGCATCGACACCGTACAGTTCGCGCGATCGTCCCAGATCGGCGCGCGTGCCCACCCCTCCAGATCGAGCCGCTTCGGGCCGAACGTCGAGCCAACATCCTGCAACAGCAGGAACGGCTCAGGGCATGGCCTGCCGTCCGGCCACGGGTTCGCGAGGCACACGAGCCGCTGATTCTCCGACTTGTTATCCCAATGCGCGAGGAAGAGCGCCATCAGCCGCAGCGCATCGACGTGCGCGCGCGGCGCGCCGCCCTTCGCCGCGTCGACCTTCTCGAGCTCGAAGAACGCCCATCCTTCTTGACCCTCGGCCTCGATCGGCTGGGCAGCGAACTTGTGCTCCATCGCCACCCATTCGAATGTCTCGTGCTTGTCGGGGTTTATCACTTTCTCGTAGACGTTCTGCGCCCGCGCCGCCTCGAGCAGCTTCATCGTCACGAATGGCTCTTTCGGACAACCGAAACAGCGCAAGAGCGCGACGAGCGCGATCCGGTCGGCGCCGAAGCCGAGCGCGGCCAACAGGCGTGTGGCTGCGGCTTCAGCCGGGATCTCGTCGCCAGGTCCGTACTTCACGCGGACTTCGACGTCGCTTGGGAGCAGACAGTGGAATTTTGGTGTGGTGCCGCCGAGCTCGGAGATCCTGAACCGGCAATCAACCGTGTTCGGCCCAGTACCGGCCGGCGCAAAGGATGCGCGCGCCACCGGAATCGCCGGCTCGCGCCAGACCTGCGCGCGCGCGATCGCCTCGATCCGCTCGGTCTTCGACACCGTGCGTGCGTCACTGGTCGAACGGGTGGTCTCGTCGTCGGCCGAACGCAGATGCGCGAATCCGCCGAGCGTGATGAGCGCCAACGCGATGGTTCCGCTGACGCTGATGATTGCGAAAGCTCTACCGCGACGCGACACGCGATAGAAAGTGCAGGAAGCGAGCCAAGGCGCTGTCGTTACGGCCTCGGCCCAATCGCTCGGCTGCGCGTTACGGCTGGGGATAGTTCAGAGGCGCTTCCTGACGCGCTCGTCCCGTCGGCGTTCTCGATTGATGTTCCACCAGGATGGCGCGCAGTCGATCGATGTCGGGCGGCTTCACCAGATGATGATCGAACCCGGCGCGCTTCGACCGTTCGCGATCCTCGCCTTGCCCCCAGCCGGTCAACGCAATGAGCAGCAGGTCGCTATGCCGGCTCGACGAACGAATGCGGCGCGACACCTCGTAGCCGTCCATGCCCGGCATGCCGATGTCGAGGAGCACCGCGTCGGGCTCGAAGCTGTCGATCGTCTGCAGCGCTTCCGGCCCGCTGTTCGCCACCGCAACCGTAGCGCCCAGCTCGGTCAGCAGCATGTTCAGCGTGTCGGCCGCATCGCTGTTGTCATCGACGACCAGGATTCGGCACGGGGGGAACTGGCCCGGGACAGGCGTCGAGGCCATCGTCCGCGCGTCTTCGGCGACACCGGGCAGGCGCACGGTGAACTCGCTGCCGGCGTTCGCGCCGTCGCTCTGCGCTTCGACCGTGCCGCCGTGCATCGACACGAGGCTCTGCACGAGCGTCAACCCGATCCCCAACCCACCTTGTGCCCGGCGCTGCGATCGATCGACCTGCATGAACATATCGAATACCGTCTCCAATTGCGTCGGCGAAATGCCGATCCCGTCGTCGCGCACCGATACGACTGCGGTCTGATCGACGACGTTCATCGTGAGCCAGATGTGTCCGCCGTTTTCGGTGAACTTCGAGGCATTGTTCAGCAGGTTGGCGAACACCTGCGTCAATCGGACCGCGTCGCCAGCAATCGACACGGGTCCATTCGGAATGTCGATGACGAGGTTCTGGTCGGCGGCGTCGATGAGCGGGCGACTCGTCTCGACGGCCGTACGCAGGATGGCGCACAAATCAACCGGCTCGGTCCTGATGTCGATCGAACCGCGCGTGATGCGCGAGACTTCGAGCAGATCGTCGACCAGCCTCACGAGATGCTGCAGCAGGCGCTCCATCACGTCGACGGCCCGCACGCTGCGCTGGTCGGGAAGATTCGAGAGCTTCAACAGCTGCAGACCGGCCTGCATCGGCGCAAGCGGGTTTCGCAGCTCGTGCCCGAGCGTCGCGAGGAACTCGTCCTTCCGCTGATCGGCGATGCGCAGCGCCTCTTCAGCGCGCAATCGATCGGCGAGATAGCCGCGAAGCTGGTACTGCCGCTCGCGGGCTCGAACGGCCGTGCGTACCGCGCTCATGAGGGTCGAGACGCGAAGCGGACGCTCGAGCAGCGTGACATTGCCGAGCGTGCGAACCGCTTCGGCCACCTCCCCCGAATCGGCGCCCGGTCTGGTCAGGACGAGCACCGGCAGATCCGACCACGTTGGCTGTGTCGCGATGATTTCCGCCAGACGTCCACATCCTGAAGTGGCCACCCATTCTTCGGCGATCAGGATCGCCGCGGCGCCCTCTTCGACTTCGGCGACGAGCGCATTCAACGACGGGCAGATCTCGCCAACGATGCCCGCGGGAAGCAGAGACATCGTCAGCGCGGCGTCCTTGCGTGTTGGCGCGAGAATGAGCAAACGCCGATCGCGATCGACCGCGTCGTCGGGGGTGTTCACGGCGGCGGCCTGCGCCTCACGCTGGGGCAGTGCCGTCATACACCGGAACGCCGGTCAACACGCCGTGGAACTGACGTAAGGGCTCTCCGACATGAATGCCGGACGTGTCGAAGAAGAACTCACGAATCGTCCGTTCGTGCTGGCTGCCACGTTTCTTGACGACCGAAATCGCCTGACGCACGTCCCCCCTCGCTTCGAAGTAGCGGAGCAGGATCACGGCGTCGGCGAGGTAACTGGCGTCGACAGGCGTGTGCATCTGAGTGCCCACGATACCCTGGTGCGCGCCGATGAGGATCGTCGCCACGCCTTGCTGGCCGAGATACTTGAGGAGCTCGTGAAGTTGAATCGTGAGAAACCGCTCGCCGGGCATTGCGTTCAGATAGCCGTTCAGGCTGTCGATCACGATGATCGAGGTGCCCTCGGTCACCGCCGTCCGGACCTGGTGAACGAACTCCCCCGGCGCGAGCTCGGCGGGAGCGATCGGCTGTACTGAGATGTGCCCGGACTCGACATGTGACGCCACGTCCATCGACATCGCGGCGCATCTCGAGAGGAGTGTCTCAGGGCTCTCGTCGAACACGAACAACGCGGCATGCTTACCGCGGGCGGCCGCCGCCACGGCGAATTGCGTCGCCAATGTCGATTTCCCCGTCCCGGCCGGGCCGATGATCAAGGTGCTCGTCCCCTCTTCGATGCCGCCACCGAGCAACATGTCGAGGCCGACGATTCCGCTCGAGTGCTTCAGGCGATCCGAGGCATGACGGTGCTCTGACGCGACAAGACGGGGAAACACCTCGATTCCGCCCTGGCGAATGACGTAGTCGTGATAGCCACCACGGAACGGCACACCGCGGTATTTCACGACGCGAAGCCGACGGCGTTCAGATCCGTATTCAGGACTCAGTTGCTCGAGGTGAAGGACGCCATGCACGATGCTCTGCATCTGCAGGTCCTCGGGCGCGGAGGTCAGGTCATCGAGCAGGATCGCAGTGCACTTGCGCGCGCTGAGAAACTGCTTCAACGCGAGAATCTGGCGTCGGTATCGCAGCGGATTCCCCGCCAGCAGACGCAGCTCCGATAGCGAGTCCACCACCACGCACGTGGGATTGAGCCGCTCGACGGACGTCAACACGTCTTTGAGCGTGGCGCTCACCTCGACTTCCGAGGCGTGAAACATCGTGTATTGCTCGTCGGGATCGATCGGATCCCCGACCGGCGCCAGTTCGTGGATCGTGATGCCGTCGAGCGTCCACCCGTGCGACGCCGCGACCGCATGCAGCTCATCCTCCGTTTCGGACAAGGTCACGTACAGCACCGGCTCGCCGCGGCTCGCGGCGGCGCGAAGGAACTGGAGCGCCAGGGTCGTCTTCCCGCAACCAGGGACTCCTTGAACGAGATAGAGGTGGTGCCGCACGAGACCACCTCGCAACACATCGTCGAGCCCGACGATGGAGGTGGGAGCGAGATCACGCTGCGGGGCAGACGCTGGAATCATTGGCGCAGACGTTGGAATCATTTACGTCGACTCCTCCGGCGACAGACGCGTTCGCACGGCTCTGTCGACTGCCAGAAACCGCATCGCATCCAGGCGACGGGAGGCAGCTAATGGAGGGCAGTGAATGATAGTGGGCGGCATTTGGTACTCGTCATCAGGTGCTTACCCGAGACAGAACCACGGCTATCCCCGATACTCGGCAATGGTTTGCGCCGAACCGCGAATGGGTGCTCACTCCAGGGCCGGGCGCATGACAAGCCACCGCCCTATCGCGGCGTGAGCACGTGACGGAAGCTCAGGTAGTCGAGCGCTTCTGTCAGTGATCGCCGCGAATCGCCACGCTTGCCACGGCTGCGCCACGCGATGAACCCGTCGGGACGGATCAGCACGGCGTCATCGTCGTTGACGCCGAACGCCCTGGCCCAGCGCTCCTCGACGTCTCGCAGCTGTTCGCCAATTCGATACGCCCGTAGATCGAACGGGCCAGCCTGATCGGCGTTGGCGGCAGCATCGAGCCACGACGCTCCGCGCGGCCCGGCCACCAGCGTCCAGTGATCGCCGAAGAGATCGGTGGTGGACGTGCGGGTGCCATCGAACTCGACGATCACGTGGGGCGCGCGTGACCCGGGCCGGCCCGATGGCTCGCGCGGATGCTCGAATGCTTCGCTGGACGATATCTCGCTCGACGCGCGTCGCCCGCTCGGAGCGGGCGCCTCTGTGACGAAGGCGCCGGCCGGGTAGCAGTATCCGAACGTCACCGCGTAATCGTCGATGATCGGTTCGGCTGGTGGCAGCCGTTTGCTGGGGTCCTTGAACCAGGCCTGCAAGCGGGCGAGCGCTTGGGCCAGCGTGCGCTCTGCGACCGGCCTGCGCTCCTGGTCGTACGAATCGAGCAGAGGCGGGCCCGCTTGTCCCCGTAACACCGCCTCGAGCTTCCACGCCAGGTTGTGCGCGTCTTGAATTCCGGTGTTGCCGCCGAAGCCTCCCGTAGGCGGCATGACGTGGGCGGCGTCACCAACGAGAAACGCGCGCCCCTCGACGAAGCGCTCCGCGACGAGTGCGGCCGCTTCCCACGGGCGCACGTCCACGACCCCGACGTGCACGTCGGACCGACCCGCTCCGCGTCGAATCAGATCGCGACATCGCTCGTCGGTGAAATCCTCGACCCGCTCGCCACGCTCGGGCACGTACTGCACCGCCATGAGCCATCGGCCGCCGGCACGAGGGACGAACGTGCCATTGATGTCCGTCAGGAAGATCGCCCGCAGAGGACGGCCATCGATCACCGGAGCCAAATCGGTTTCGAAGATGACGTTCATCCAGTGCTGAAGCACACCGGGCCCGTGGCGTTCGATGCCGAGCGCGTCGCGCGTGGTGCCGTTCGTGCCGTCCGCGGCGATCAAGTACGCCGCGCTGACGACGTCTTCGTTCCCGGATGCCCGATCGCGGATTCGCCCGCGGATGCCGCGCTCGTCCTGTTCGAACGAGACCAGTTCGGTGTTGAAGCGGATGTCAGCGCCGAGCCGCTCGGCCTCGGCCTTGAGGATCGGTTCGAGCTGGTCTTGATCACACACCGCGGCAGTCGTCGGGCTGAGATCCACGACGTCCACACCCGGTACGCCTTGCCAGACTGTCTCTGGATCAGCGAGGTTGGCCTTGCGTGCCACCTGAGCCATCTTTTCGTCGATGCCATCGCATCGACGGATCTGCGGTTCGATGCCGGCCGCCCGGTAGATCTCCATCGAACGCGCAGAGATGCCGCGGAACTTGTACTGAATCGCCGTGCGCGCGTGTCGCTCGACCACGATGCACGCGACGTTGCGGCGGGCCAGCAGAAGCGCAGCCGTCAACCCGTTCAAGCTTCCGCCGACGATGAGCACGGATGTCGTAGTGGGCATACGGACCGAGGGATACAAAGTCCGTGCGAAACGCGAAGGGGCGAGCCTGTTGGCTCGCCCCCTTTGGTGTGACGACCGGCGTCAGAAACGACGACTCAGGGCTTCGCGATCATGATGACCGTACCTGTGCTGTCGCTCTCCGGATCGTGATTGTTGGCGGCGACATAGCTCAGCCCAGTCGCCGAGATGGAGCCGACCGTAAACGTCGCTGCGCTGTCGCGCTTGCGCACGCTTTCCGAGGTGATGGCGCACTTGCCGTCGCTGCCGGTCGTACACGCTCCGCTAGTGGTCAAGGCGCCGCTCCATGCACCTGTCACCGTCGCGCCAGCGACAGGCTGATGGTTGGTGTTGTGCACGGTCACGGTCAACGTTGCCGACCACATGTTCTTGTTTCCGATCGAAGATCCGTCCAGGTCGCCGACGTGCATTGTTGGCGGCGGTGGCGGCGGCGGCGCGGCGTTGATCGCGATGTCGACTGTGTCGCTGGCACTGACGCCGCGATCATCCGTGACCTGCAGCGTGATTGTGTGGACGCCCACCGGCAGTGAGACCGGCGCCGGCGTAACGCCCAACGCGATGACCGTCGCGCCTTTTCGCCACACGTAGCTCACGATCGTGCCATCGGGATCCGAGGAGGCCGATCCGTTGAGCACAACCGCTTCGCTCCCATCTCCTCCGGTGTCGGTGAGGATCTGGTCGGCACCCGCGTTTGCGACCGGCGGCTGATTCGCTCGCACCGTGATCGCGACCGTATCGCTGGCCGTGGCGCCGCGATCGTCGGTCACCTGCAACGTGAGCGTATGGACGCCGACCGACAGCAACACCGATGGCGTGGCGCCGGAGGCGACAAAGGTAACGCCTTCGCGCCACTCGTATGTGACGATGCTGCCATCAGGATCGGAGGAGTTCGAGCCATTCAGCGTGACCGACTCGACGCTGTCACCACCGTTATCGACCACGGTCTGGTCGGGACCCGCGTTCGCGACCGGCGGCTGATTCGCTCGCACCGTGATCGCGACCGTATCGCTGGCCGTGGCGCCGCGATCGTCGGTCACCTGCAACGTGAGCGTATGGACGCCGACCGACAGCGACACCGATGGGGTCGCGCCGGAAGCGACAAAGGTACTGCCTTCGCGCCACTCGTACGTGACGATGCTGCCATCAGGATCGGAGGAGTTCGAGCCATTCAGCGTGACCGACTCGACGTTGTCATTACCGCTATCAACCACGGTCTGGTCGGGACCGGCGTTCGCGACCGGCGGCTGATTCGCTCGCACCGTGATCGCGACGGTGTCGCTGGCCGTGGCGCCGTGATCGTCCGTGACCTGCAGCGTCAGCGTGTGCGTCCCGACCGAGAGGAAGACCGATGGCGTGGCGCCGAACGCGACGAAGGTGCTGCCCTCGCGCCATTCGTACGTCACGATGCTGCCATCGGGATCCGACGACTGGGAGCCGTCCAGCGTCACCGATTCGACGTTGTCAGCGCCAGTATCGACGACGGTCTGATCGGGACCCGCATTCGCGATCGGACTGAGGTTCGTCAAGCCGAGGCTGAGAGCGTTGTGGATGTTGAGACCGCCGTGGGCGGTCCATGAATCGAGGCGCGCCTCACTCTGCACACCCTGTGGATCGGCGCTGTTGAGGATGATGTCGACGACCTGCTGATTGGTTGAGACGTCGCCGCGCGACCAGACGAGCGCCGCGGCGCCCGAGACGTGCGGCGTCGCCATCGACGTGCCGCTCAGCCAGTTGTAACACCCCGAATCGCCCGGAATGCCGGAGGAGCCGCCGCACTCCGACATCAGGTAGCTCGACATGATCACGTTGCCCGGCGCCGAGATGTCGACCCAGCTGCCGTAGTTCGAGAACGACGCGCGGCGATGATCCTCGTCGAATGCGCCGACCGAGATCACGTTGGGGAACGCCGCCGGGTAGAACAGGTTCTGGTTGCCGTCGTTGCCGGCTCCGGCGACGATGACTAGGCCGGCATTCCACGCGTCCTGAATGGCGTCGTTCAGCGCTTGGGACTCTTCGGGCCCGCCCAGACTCATGTTGATGACTTTGGCGCCGTCCTCGACGGCCTGCGCGATCGCCTGCTGAATGGTGAAGTCGTCGCAGTTTCCGGTCGCGTCACACACCTTGTAGGCACGGATGCGCGCGTGGGGGGCCACGCCAACGACGCCTTCTTCCGCGGCTGGATCACCAGTGACGTTGCCCAGCGACGCCGCGATCGTACCGGAGACGTGCGTCCCGTGACCGTGATCGTCCATGGGATCGCTGTCATTGTTCACGAAGTCGAAGCCACCGGCGTAGTTGATCATCAAGTCCGGATGCGTGTAGTCGATGCCGGTGTCAATCACAGCGACGAGAACGGTGCTGCCGGTCGAGATCGCCCAGGCTTCGGGCGCATCGATGTCGGCGTCCGGCGTGCCGATGTAGAGGCACAGGGGGCCAAAGATCCACGGGATGCAAACGAACTCCTGGCCGGTATTGTGGAGCGCCCACTGCTCCTTGAAGTAGAAGTCGCCTGGCACGGGTTCCGAGCCTGGTATGTGATTCGACGGCTTGGCATTGCTGACTGGTTTCGGAATGCTTCGGACGACGTTGCGCTCGGCATAGAGCACGTTGGGATTTCGACGATAGCGATTGATCGCGCCGGTCTCGTCGCCTGCGGCGACGCTCACCAACTGGACACCCGTGCGCGAGATCTCGCGCAGCATGCGCCCGCCGGCCACACGGTGCGCGTCGGCTTTGGTCGCACCATTGGCACCGGGCCTGAACTTCACCAGAATCTGCGCGGAGACCGCATGTTCTTGCGCCGGCGCTTGTGCCATCGGGTGCGCACTGAACGCCACAATCACGAGGATCACGAGGGGAAGCGCTTTGATCGGGCGCATACACGTTCCTCCAACTGTGTGTCGCATCCCATTGCGCGCTTCGGCGCGTCGCACAACGGATCAAACTCGGGGACGGTGCGTTGGGACGGAAGGAACGGCGCAAGCGGCCTGCCAGGATCAGAGGAT
>DASRJR010000487.1:0-2977 GCA_035649395.1 Vicinamibacterales bacterium | reverse complement strand
TGCCGTCTCGGCCGCGAATCCACCCAGCATCCCCGTCGCATTCATGATGGTGGTCAGCAGCGGCACAGCGATCACACACGCGACCACGCGGGTGACGACGAGGTATTTGAACGGGTCCACGGCGACGGCTTCGAGCGCGTCAATCTGCTCGGTGACCTTCATCGCGCCAAGTTCGGCGCCGATGCCGGCGCCGATTCGTCCTGACAGCAGCAGACCTGCGGTCAGGGGCCCGGTCTCACGCACGAGCGCGATGGCGAGGCCAGCTGGAATCAGCGCCTCGGCGCCAAAGCGTGCGAGCGACGCCCGCGTGTGCATGGACAACACGACGCCGACGGCAAGGCCGCTCACGGCGATGAGCGGCACGGACCGGGATCCAAGCTCGAACAGCTGTCGCAGGGTCTCCTGGATTTCGTAGGGAGGAAGAAACATCCCGCGGAACGCGCGGAAGGCGAATTGCGATCCGCGTCCGACCGCTTCCAGCCAGAGCAGTATCAATGGCGGCATAGCAGATCCTCAAAACAACTTGTAGGCGATGCCCGCGTGGACGGTCGTCGTGTCGCCCGATACGCTCTGCTTCACGAGTCGTCCGTCTTCCAGAAATGTCACGCGCAATCCGGTGACCACATGGCCGACGGTCATATTCAACGCAATGTGTCGGTTCACATCGAACCAGACCGAGACGCCAGGCCGCCAGACCAGACTGTCGTTCACTTCGACCGCGATCCGATCGGCGGCTCCTGTGTCGGGGACGCTCACGCTGTTGAACGCGACTCCTGCAACGAGCGATGGCGACACCGAGATCCGGTTCGATCTGAAGGTGTAGCCGAGGCCGATCATGATGGGCCGCACATAAATGTCGCTGATGACATCCTGTCTCCTTGGTTCACCGGCCAACGACGTTCGGAACCAGTTGAATGCGATCGCCGGCCCAAAGCCGCGACCGGATCCGAATCTCACCAGCGGGCTGACGCTGACATGCTCGCCGAGCGCGTTGACGCGAGGTCTGCTCCAGCCGAGCGACGCTCCAACAGCGAGGAACCCAGGATTCTCCTCGGTCTCGAAGGCCTCCGGGATTGCGGTCGACTGGCGAGGAGCCGCGGTGTCGGCGGCCGGTTTGACGGTGGTGACGCCAACCTGAAGACTCGGCTGAACGTCGCGCACGCCTTGAACCGACCGCGCAAGCGTCGCAGCTCTCTGAGCAATCGCCGGCGTCGCGACGGTGCCCGTGAGTCGAGCGACGCCGCGCACGACGCTGACTTCGATCGGTGACGTGCCGACCTCGGGATCGTTGATCAGTGCCGACTTGACCTGCGCGGCGAGCTGCGCGTCCTGAATCGCAATCGGATCGATGGCCTGCGTCGTTCGACAGCCGCTGAGGACGGCCATCAGGATCACGGCAGCGACGGTGATTGCGTCAGTCGAGGAAGGGCGTCGCCGCATTCATCACTGAACGCAGTATAGCCAGTCAGCCCGCCCCACAGGCGTCCCGCCTCGGCAATAGCTCGGAGATGGGCGATGAGCGATACAGTATGGCCGCGGAGGTCGCAATGCCTCGTGCTTGCCTCGCTCGATTCCTGACGATTCTCGCCGCGCTGTCGGTCGGTCTCATCGCGAGTGCGGACACGTACAAAGTGCCGCGGACACCCTGGGGCGATCCCGACCTTGAGGGGATGTGGCCCGGCAATATGGGCGTGCCGATGCAGCGTCCGGCGGAGTTCGGTGAACGAGCCGAGCTCACCGAGGCCGAATTCGGCAGACGCCAGTCGCAGGCCGCCACTCAGGCCAAGGCGGATGCGGAAATCTACGTGAGACCCAGCGACGGGCCGGGCGGCATCGGCGGACCGTCGCATTGGGTCGAACGCGGACGACCAACGCGCCAGGCCTCGCTCGTCGTCGACCCGCCGAACGGACGGCTGCCGCCGCTGACAGCAGAGGCCGAGCGGCGCCGAAAGGAAGCCAGAGACGGCCGAGGGTTGACCGGTGAGTGGCGTGGCGAGGCCGACACCTACGAGGACCTGAACATCTACTATCGCTGCATCACGCGCGGTGTGCTCGGCTCGATCATTCCGGTCATCTACGGCAACGGCAACGAAATCGTGCAGGCCCCCGGCGTCGTCGTCCTTCGACACGAGATGATTCACGAGAGCCGCGTGATCCCGCTCGACGGACGTCCGCATCCGTCCGCGAGCCTCAAAATGTACATGGGCGATTCGCGAGGACATTGGGAGGGCGACACGCTCGTCGTCGAGACCACCAACTTCACCGACAAGGTGGCGATCGGATCGAACGGCGCGGGCTACCCAGGAGATCCCGGATACCACAGTGAAGCGTTGCGACTGGTCGAGCGGTTTACGCGCACCAGTGACGACACGCTCGACTACGTCGCCACGGTGAACGATCCGCAGACATGGACGAAGCCGTGGACGATCCTGGTGTCGCTCAGACGCAGCACGGACTCGCACCTGTTCGAGTACGCGTGCCACGAAGGCAATTACGCGATGAAGAACATCCTGAGCGGCGCCCGCGCGACGGAGCGCTGAAATTCAACACGGGGGGAACGGGGATAACAGGGTCGTACTTGGTGGGATTGGCCGAGCGGGCTGGATGGCGTGATCGCTGGAGAGCCGGGTGGGCGCCCCGTAGAGATCCCCGTTTGCCCCGTTTCCCCCGTTTCCTCCGTGTTTGATCCCTACTCCGTTTCCTCCGTCTGCTCCGTTAACCCTCAACTCAGAACGACCAGCGCACGCCCAGGCGGGCGATCCGCGGGTTTACCGTCGTCAACACGGCGCCGTAACTCGTCCCAGTCTGGTTGTTCGTGCTCAACACCGCCGACGAGTTGGTGATGTTGAACAGATCGAACAGTCCCTCGAGGCGACTCCTGCCGACGGCGACGCCTTTGGAGAATCGCAGATCGACGAGCTTCACCGTGTCGTAGAAGAACGTGCCCTGCGGCTCCACCGTGAGGGTCAGCGAACCC
>DASRJR010000486.1:0-5640 GCA_035649395.1 Vicinamibacterales bacterium | reverse complement strand
AAGGGGACGAGTTACTCCTCGCCCGCGGTTGCGGCCGGGCGCCTCGCGTTCATTCATCGCGTCGGCAACGAAGAAGTCGTCGAGTGCATGGACGCGGAAACCGGCGCCGCCAAGTGGCAGTTCAAGTACGGCACGGTGTTCGAGGATCGCTACGGCTACAACAACGGACCGCGGTCGAGTCCCGTGATCGACGGCACACGCGTCTACACGATGGGCGCGGAAGGCAAGCTGCATTGTCTCGACATCGCGTCGGGCAAAGTGATCTGGAAGCACGATCTCCGCGTCGACTACAAGGTGCCGCAGGACTTCTTCGGCACGGCTGGAACGCCCCTCGTCGAGGGGCAGTTGCTGATCGTCAACGTCGGCGCGCCGGGCGGCCCCTGTGTGGTCGCGTTCGATAAAAGCACCGGAAAAGAAGTGTGGCGTGCAGGCAAAGAGTGGGGGCCAAGCTACGCCTCGCCGATTCCCGCGGTCGTCCATGGCAAGCGACGGGTGTTCGTCTTCGCCGGCGGCGAGTCGGAGCCGCCGACCGGTGGACTGATGTCGATCGATCCTGCCACTGGCAAGGTCGACTTCTCGTTCCCCTGGCGCAGTCGCAGTTACGAATCGGTCAACGCGTCGTGTCCGGTCATCTTCGACAACAAGGTGTTCGTCTCGGCAAGCTATCGCACCGGCGGCGCGCTGGTCGAGATTCGGCCGGACTTCACGCATCGAGTAGTGTGGACGACGCAGGAGTTCGGGCTGCACTGGAACACCCCGATCTATCGCGACGGCTATCTCTACGGCTTCGATGGGCGCAACGAACCCGACGCGTCCCTGGCGTGCATCGACGTCACGACTGGGAAAGCGGTGTGGCGGGAAACGCCGGAGTGGACCGATACGCTCGCCGGGCGTCAGCAGGAAGTCAGCACGTATCGCGGGTCGTTGCTCGCCGTGGATGGCGCGTATCTCTGTCTCGGCGAGCTTGGCCACCTGCTGTGGCTGGAGTTGACTCCGAAGGGATACAAGCAGCTGTCACGGGCGTGGCTGTTCCCGGCGCGCGAGTCGTGGACGCTGCCGGTGTTGAGCCGAGGTCTGTTGTACGTCGTGCAGAACACGCGCGAGGTGCCGCGCGGCAGCGGACCGCGGCTGTTGTGTTACGACCTGCGCGGATCGTAGAGCGCAGGCTTTTAGCCTGCGCGATCGCGCGGCGGCTGAAGCCTCCGCTCTACGGAAGCGCGAACGCGTACAACGCGCTTCCGCCGCCGAACATCACATACTGCCGGCCGTCGAGCTCGTAGGTGATCGGTGAGTTACCCACGCGGCCGATGCCTGAGTGCCACAGCGTGCTGCCATCACTCGTTCGCAGTGCCATCGCGCTGTTCGCGGAGTCGCCGGTGAACGTCAGCCCCGCTGCGGTGGTGAGCACCCCCGCGGCGCCGGCACCTCCACTCAGGTCGTGCTGCCACCGCGGCGTGCCGGTCCGGTAGTCGAGCGCGCGTAGCACGCCGCGCTGGTGCACGGTGTAGTCGGCGCCCGCCCATCCGTACTTGCCGTGCTCCGCCTTGAAAAAATAGATGCCGTACGCATCCGAGGCGCTCACAACCAGCAGGCCGTTCGCCGGATCGAAGCTTGGCGAGCGATAGTTCGTGCCACCGGACTCGTCGGGCGCGACGAGGCGGCCGTCGCGCGCCGGTTCCTTGTCCTCGAGCGGAATCGGGCGCCCCTCGGCATCGACCCCTTTCGCCCAGTTCGCCGCCGCGAATGTCGTCGTCAGTAAGTTCTTGCCATTCGTGCGGTCGAGCACGAAGTAGTAGCCGTTGCGCGAGGCCTGCAGCAGCAGCTTGCGGCGCGCGCCGCCGAAGTCGGCGTCGACGAGCACCGGCACTTCCGCGGCATCCCAGTCGTGCGTGTCATGGGGCGACGCCTGGAAGCCCCACACCAGCGCGCCGGTGTCCGGATTGATTGCGATGATGCTGCAGGTCCAGCGGTTGTCGCCGGGCCGAACGGGTCCGTTCAGGACAGGAGTGGGATTCCCTGTGCCGACGTAGACGAGATTCAGGTCCGGATCGTAGGTGCCGGTCATCCACATCTGACCGCCCGTCGCCCCTCCGCTCACCGAGTTCGCCGTCTCCGGCGGCGGCGTGCTGTAGAAGGTCCACTGCAGCTTTCCTGTTGCGGGGTCGAACGACTTCAGGATTCCCGGAAGGTTGTCGAAATCACCCGACACGCCGACGATGAGGTGATCGCGAACGACGAGAGGCGCGTTGGTCGACCAGTACCCTTTCTTCGCGTCGGCGATCGTCACGTTCCACTTGACGTCACCGTTTCTCGCATCGAGCGCGAGCAGATGGGCGTCGGGCGTCGTCAGATAGACGAGATCGTTATGGACGGCCACGCCGCGATGTCCGATGTGGAAGCCGTCATTCGCCGGATACGCGTAACGCCAGATCTGTCGGCCCGAACGGGCGTCAACGGCCCACAGGTTATCCGGCGTGGTCACGTAGATGACGCCGTTCACCAGAATGGGCGTCGCCTTGATCGATTGGGCCTGGCCGGTCTGGAACGCCCACGCCAACGTGATCTGTTTCACGTTGTCCGGTGTCATCTGCGTGAGCCGGCTGTGGCGTTGACCTGAGTAGTCGCCGTGATACGTCGGCCAGCTGTCGGCGGGGGGCTTGAGGAGCAGCGACGGATCGAGGCCCTGCGCAAACGCGGCCGTGGCGAACCCGATCACAAGCACGGTCAAAACGAGCTGTCTCATGGTCATTTCAGCGTTTGTAGGTACGCCAAGACGTTGTGCATGTCGGCGTCGGTGTACTTCGACAGCTGATCGACGTGGGCCTGCAGCGGATCGTCGATCGTCATCTTCACCTGCGCCGCGGGCCACGAGCGGTACCAGCCGGACCCGTCGGTCAGCGCGATCGTGAACTCGTCGCGGTATGCGAGCTTCCCGGTCACGACCTGGCCGTCTTTGGTCGTCACCGTCACGCTGGGGACAGTGCGCGGACCGGCACCGCGGCCGGAGGCAGGGTTGAGCATCCGTTGCAGCAGCGCGAGGCCCTGCAGCCGTCCCGCAACACCTGCGAGATCACCCGACGCCGTATGGCACCTGACGCACGCACCGTCGAAGTACTTTTTCCCCGCCGCGGCGTCGCCGGTTTGAAGATCGGCGATGTCGACGGCGCGCCGGCCGCCGGTCGCGGCATCGGCCTCGGCCTTCTGCGCGTGAATGAACGCGACCATGGCGGCGATGTCGCCGTTGGGCAGCGTGAACGCCGGCATGCCTTTGTCGGTCCGTCCGCTGCGAATCACGGGACCGATGCGGTCGCCGCGATTGTCGGCCGCAACCAGCGCCGAGCGCGTCAGGTCCGGCCCACCTTCGCCGCCGGCCGCGTCGCGTCCGTGGCAGAAGCCGCATTGCGACGCGAAGCGGGTCCGGCCCGCATCGATCTGCTCGCGCGAGTACTGCTGCGGTGTTGCCGTCTGTGGTGGCCGCTGCGCGGCGGGACTCGCCTGCCCACGACCTTGCGCGCTGAGCGGGTCGCTGCTAAATGCCGCGACCAACAGAGCGGCGCCGACCCACGGCCCGCGCGTGCGGATCAGCCGCGCGCGGGTCAGCAATGTCGACCGATTAGCTCCCGTCACGGGCACGAGTATATAGGCACGGGCAGTGCGATAATCGGTCGCCACGTCAGTGGCGTGATCGATGACGAGGTGAGCGCATGACGAGCCGCAGAGACTTTCTGCAAGCGGGTTTGACCGGCGCGGCGTTCCTCGCGGTACCAGCAATTTCCACGTCGATCGATTCACACCGCCGGTTTTACAAAGCGATCTTCGACCAGCGCTTTCCCGAAGGCGTCGCGTTTGCGCGCGACATGCGCCGGCGCGGCGTGCCGACGCACGCGATCAGTGGCGACGTGACGGCACTGTGGTACCAAGACCTGCACTTCGCATGGGCCAACGCGCCCATCGAGGTCGTCGGGATGACCACCGCCTCGGCGCTGTTCTGCCTCGAGACGCTGGCACGTGATGCCCGACATCGCGTGACCAGCCGGCACACGCTCGACGGCGGTCTCGTGTCATGGACAATCGGACCCAGGAAGCTGACCTATGGCTAGACCACTTCCGCCCGGTGTGAGTCGACCGGACTTCTCGCAAGCGCTGTCGCAGTTCGCCTCGGTTGTCGGCAAGGAGTGGGTGTTCTCGAGCGACGAGGACGTCGACCTCTATCGTGACTCGTACTCGCCGTTCTGGCACGAAGACGAGGAGCGCATCCCGGCCGCGGCTGTCGCGCCGGATCGTGTCGAGCAGGTGCAGCAGATCGTTCGCATCGCCGGCAAGTACAAGATTCCGCTCTGGACGATTTCCACCGGCAAGAACCTCGGTTACGGAGGCTCGGCACCGAACATCACCGGCAGCGTGGTCCTCGACCTGAAGCGGATGAATCGCATCCTCGAGGTCAACGAGAAGAATCATTACGCGCTCGTCGAGCCCGGCGTCAGCTATTTCGATTTGTACCGCCACATCCAGGAGAAGCGCCTCAAGCTCTGGATCGACCCGCCCGATCCCGGATGGGGCAGCCTGATCGGCAACGCGCTCGAACGCGGCGGCGGCTACACGCCGATGCGCGATCACTTCGACGCCCATTGCGGGATGGAAGTCGTGCTCGCCAACGGCGACGTCGTTCGGACTGGCATGGGAGCGCTGCCGAATGCGAAGACGTGGCAACAATACAAATACGGCTTCGGTCCGTATCTCGACGGCATGTTCTCGCAATCCAACTTCGGTGTCGTCACGAAGATGGGATTCTGGCTGCTGCCGGAACCGGAGGCGTACTTCTCCGGCACGGTCAGCGTGCCCAAACATGACGACATTCACGCGCTCGTCGACGGACTCGCACATGTGCTGAATTCGGGTGTCGTCCAGGGCACCACGAGCGTGCTCAACACGGCCAGCTTCGGACCGCCCGATCCCGAGCTCGCCCGCATCCGCGTCGGCTCGTCGACCGGCGACCTCGAGCGGTATCTCGCACAGAAGGGTCTCGGCTATTGGACGGTCGACCTGCCGTTCTATGGACCGGCAAAAGTAATCGCCGCGCAATGGGAATACGCCAAAGAACGGTTCGCGGCGATTCCCGGCGTGCAGTTCCGCGATGGGGCGACCTATCGTTTTCCGCTCAACGAGGCCGACCTCGCGAAGATCCCGAATCCCGTGCCGCTCGGCATTCCGAGCTTGACGACGTTCGCGATCGGTGGGCCGTTCAGCCAGGGACACATGTGGTTCTCGCCAATCATTCCGATGACGGGCGATGCGGTTCTCGAAGCGACGAAGGTGTTCGAGCAGGTCTACACAGACCTGGGAAATCCCGCCGGGGCGCTGCCGGGACTACCGATCTGGTCGTTCTTCGCTCGGGCCTTCGTCATCATCTACTTCTTCCCAGTCGAGCACGACATCGAGAAGAATCGGAGGAACCGCGAAATCTTCCGACGCCTCGTCAAGGTCGCCGCCGATCACGGATGGGGCGAGTACCGCACGCACACCGCGTTCATGGACGACATCGCCTCGGCGTACTCGTACAACAACCGCGCGTTGTGGCGCCTCCACGAAACGTTGAAAGACGCGCTCGACCCGAACGGGATCCTGGCGCCGGGCAAGAAC
>DASRJR010000485.1:0-13046 GCA_035649395.1 Vicinamibacterales bacterium | reverse complement strand
GTTGCGGTCTTGACGGTGATCGTCGAGGCCTTGGCGTCGACGTCCGTGAGCTCTCCCGACGCGGTCGCGCTCGCCTGCGCTGGAGCGCCGGCGCCCGGGGGTGGCGCTCCCGGTTTGTCCTGGGGTGCCTGAGCGAACGCGAGCGAGGCGACGGTGAGTACGAGCGCCGCCAGCATGACGAGTGAACGGTGAGTGGCGTGCATTAGCAATACCTCCGGTGGGGAACTTCGCGCAGCAATGTGGCAACGCGTGTACCAAATTGCGATCGTGCGCGCGTGGCGCGATCACGGCATGCATGCGGACGAGCTGGCGTGAAAATGCCGGAGACGGCTACGTATTACTTACCCGAGATGCACTCATTCGCGACCCGAATGGGTATCAGGTTTTCCCCTGACGTGTTATTCTTGCCGACACGCGTGCACACCATCCGGGCACGTGAAGAGTTCATGTTCATGTGCCGACAACATATGAGGTAGCGCACAGCGCCGCTCGACGACGCTCGGGGCGTCCTGAGCGAGGTCGAAGGACGTAACTGCTGTGCTTCTCATTAACACCGAAGGCTCGCAAGGCTCCTGACGCAAGGCTCCTCGATGACCGTTCCGCAAGCTGATCACCACTATGGGCGTGTGTTCAAGCAGAGCTGGCTCCGGCAGCCCGCGTCGTGGATGTGGTTGCTGATGCTGCTGTGTTTTCCTGGTCACAGTCACGCCCGCGGGCGCGCCGACGACACACCAGAGACGCCGCGTGACGCGAAGTGGATTCAGGGGATCGTCGACGACTTCCGCGCGCAGCTCGGCATTCCGCAGAAGGTCGACGTCGATATCGTTCCCAAGAACGCGCTGCTGACGTCGGTCGAGCCGATCGACGATCACGCCAATGCGTTCAGGCTCTCGATCGAGGAGTCCTTCCTCACCGGGTTGACCGACAGCGAACTGCGTGGTGTCGTCGCTCACGAGCTCGGTCACGTCTGGATCTTCACGCACCATCCGTATCTGCAGACCGAGGGTCTGGCAAACGAAATTGCCCGTCGGTTGGTGCCGCGCGACAACCTCGTGCAGGTGTACGAAAAACTGTGGCAGCGTCAGGGGACGACCGGGGATCTCGCCCGTCTGGTCGGCGACTGATCGACTCGCACGCCCTCACGTTCTCAGAATTCTGATTCCGTTGCACGCAGGAGCAGTCAGTCTCCTTCGGAGGAGACTGACGCTCGTGCCGCTGCGAACTTCTTCTCGCGATTTCCTTCCGATTCAGCGCGCGTGAACGGGGCGGCAGTTTTGCTCAGTTCGGTCGCCGATGTCGCTCTTTCTCCACAAACGATCCCGCGTTGCGGTGGGTGCCGCGATTCTCATCGCGCTGCTCATCGCGGTACTCTCCACGGCCGACCGCTTCGCCGGCGCCGACGTTGCCCTTCCAGGTCGCGCGGCGCTCGTTTCCGAAAGGTTCGCCAAACACATTCGCAAGGGCCACGTGCCATCGCGAGCAACGTCGCGCAACGCGGCGCTCGACTCGATGCTCGCGGCCGCGTCCGCGTCCGCGATCGATGGCCATCGCATCGTGACGAACGACGTGAGTCCGTTCGACGAATTCGCGAGCTCGATCGACTTCGAACGACTGCCATCGGAGTCTGACGGGATCATCCCGTTGGATTACATCGAGTCGAATCCGCTGCTCGCGTGCGTGGGCTGCGCGGGCCTGTCGTCGACCGACGAGGCGCTCTCCGAATTCCCGTTCAGGCAGTGGTCACGTCACGACGCCGCAACCGGGTTTGGCTTCGGTCCGGTCCGCGGTGTCGGCGACAGCGCTGGCGGCAACAGCGCTGGCGGCGGCAGCAGCAGCGCAGGAGGCGGCGGGTTCAATGGCGGCGGCGCCATCTCTGGTCTGAACCCCCAGCCACCCGCGGGCGGCTCTGGTGGCGATGGTTCATCGGGCACCGGCGGCTCGCCGTCCGATCAACCTGGCGACTCCGATGCGTCTGATCAGTCCAACAACTCAGGGCCGAACGGGAACAGCTCGTCGAACAAGAACACGTCGTCAAACGACAACACGTCGTCGAACGAGAACGAGTCAGGTTCTGGCGATGGTGAGAACTACGACATAAGTTCCACGCCACCTGGTGGCGAGAATCCACCGCGGACTGTGGTGGCCGTGCCCGAGCCGGCGACAGCGGCGCTGCTGCTCCTCGGAGTGGGTGGGACAGCGTTCCTGCGTCGACGCGAGGGCCGCGCCTAAGATCGCTACTGCGTCTCGAGCCACCACATCGCATCCTTCGGATCGACGAAGGACTTCGAGGTGATTCCGTACTTGCCGTATGTGGCGGCCAGGCTCTTCATCGTGACCTGGCCGACCATCTTTTCCGGGCGGACGATCGCCCAGAACTTCCACCCTGCCAGCGCGGTCTGCGGGAACCAGTGCTGGTGACTCCATTCGACATCTTCCGGGCGCAGCACTGAGTTGCTGCGGTCGTCCGACAGCCACTTCGTGGCTTTGTGCTTCTGCAGCACGTCCGAGCCCGTCATCAGCAGTTCGCGGAACGCCTGTCCGCTGATGAACTGATGAATCTGGTGATGCACGATTCCCTTCTCCGGGTGGAACCAGAGCGTCGCGTACGGGTTGTCGAGAATCGTCACGGTCGCCATGCTGCGGCCCCTCCCAGGGCCTGACGGACGCGCGGTGTTTCAGGGTCAGGGTCCGCAGACGGCGCACAGGCGTAGCGGGCGCGGAGCCTCGCGAGCTGTTATCGGCCCTGTCATGTCGGTCGCATAGCCGTGACCGCCCTTCCGTTCTGCGGTCGATGGCAGGAGTGTGCAGAACTGCTTCGTCAACGAACTTCGCGAGGCTGCGCGCGATGACGGTCATGCGGTCGAACTATTGCGCTGTCGTTGAGGCGCCGACACGTTTACCGCAGGGCTACATACATGTCGTTCAAGCAGTTGTTGAAGGGAACACTCGGCGAGCAAAAGATGCGCGCCGCAGCGGATCGTCCGGCGGTGTCGGCCGCGCCTCGCGCGCCAGCATCGGAGCGGGCAGGTCAGGCGAGTGCGTCGGTGCTCTATCTCGCCGGCGATGCTCGCGAGACGCGCATGCTGCCGGGCGGGTTCAGTTACGATCATCCGCACCTCGCGCTCGATCTCTCGCTGGATATCAACGAGGCCCGTCCGCGTCTCGCCCAGCCCGGACGCTACCAGGCGCTCGTCATCGGGTGGAGCGTCCCCTCCTCGGAGGCTGCCTCGCTCGTCAGATTCGTTCGCGCGTTGGGTTCGACTATCGCCATCGTCGCCATCGGCGACCACTCGCTCGACGCCCTGCGTGAGGCCGGCGCCGATCAATGCGTGCAGAAGAGCAGCACGCTGATCGCGCAGCTCCCGACCGCCATCGAGGATGCGTTGCAGCAGCGGGCCGGGCGCGTCGCGCCGTCGAACGCTGCGTCCCAACCGACGTCGATCGCGCCACCGGAACCCGTGGCCGAGAAGGTCGCGGACATTCAGCCGAGGAAACCCGTCGATCCGGCCTCGAGCGCGAAGACCTTGCGGGTTGCGTACTCCGGCGACATCGAGCCTGTCAAAGCCGCGCTCGGCGGCGAGCCCCCCGCCCTGCAGATGGTTTCGCTGACCCAGGCGCTGCGAGACAGCGACGTGCGGCCGCAAGGATCACCGGTCCCCTTCGACGTCATCGTCATCGACCACGGCGCGAGCGGCCGCCAGACCGCGACCACATTGGCGGACGTTCGCGCCCGCAGTCTCGACGTCCCGGTGGTACTCGCGTTCGATCCACGCGAAGAGCGGACCTCTGCGCTGCAGGCGTTCGGCGCCGGCGGAGTCGACGAGTTCATCGCGAAGACGCCCGACTGGCCGTCGCGACTGGCGGTCAAGCTCGAGACGGTGTGCGCGCGCCATCAGCAGCAGCGCGAGCTGGCGTCGCTGCGGGTGAAAGAGTCGCGTCTGCGGGCGCTGGTCGATCGGCTTCCTGCGTGCGTCGTCCGGCTGTCGCCAGAGGGCGTCGTGCTCGCGACCAATGCCGTCGCGATGTCGCTGCTCGGCGCCTCACAGCCGAATCAGCTGTTGCGCAAACCGTTCGACACGCTGGTGGGCGCTGACGCGAGAGACGGGTGGACCGCCTTCGTCGGCCGCGTCTGCGGTGGAGAGCAGCGGTCGTTCGAGTTTCCTCTGACCGCGCTCGACGGCGTCAGCCGCACCATCGAAGCCGTCGCCGTGCCATCGGCCGCCGAAGCTGGCGGCAGCGCGTCGGTGTTGATGGTGTTGCGTGACGTGAGCGATCGCAAGCGGCTCGAGTCGGCGCTCGAAGAGGCGATCCGGCGGGCGCCAATCGTCGATGCCGCTGACGCGGCGCCCGAGCCTGTTGCTGCCGTTGCCGACACGCCCGTGCCGATGGCGCCCGCGACCGCGACACCGCCGGATGCACGGGTGCTTCGTGATCTCGAGACTGACCTTCATCAGATCGCCGATCGTGCGCGCAGCACCGTCGACGAGCTCGGCACGCTGCTCCGCGAGGTCGCCACGCAGCATGATGCCGCCTTCACGCGTCAAGTCGATGCCTACGCCCGAATCAAAACCGAGCAGCTGGAGCACTGGCGATCGTACGAGGCGTTCGTCCAGACCGCCGCACACGGCATCATCCGCGTCGCGCTGGACGACACCATTCAGATGGTGAACCAGGCGTTCGCGGCGATGCTCGGCTACGAATCGCCAGCCGCCGTGCTGGACGGCGCGCCCTCGATCGCGCAGTTCACCGACGCCCGCCGGTGGCGGTTGGCCGTCGACCAGTGGCGCGGCGGGTCCACCGAGCCGGTCGAGAATCACTGGCGCCGTCGCGACGGCGCCATCGGCGCGCTGCGCCTCCACGGCCGCCTGGTCTCGAACGCGGCGGGCGACGGCGAGTCGTTCGAAGTCGTTGTCGAGGACGTGGGCGCACAGCGCGCGCTCGAATCGCAGTTGCGCCGCGCGCGACGATGGGAGGACGCGGCACGCGTCACGAGCGGAATCGCCGCCGATCTGTCGCACCTCGTCTCGTCGATCAAAGACGCCACGGAACGGTTGTTGAGCGAGGCGCCGACCGACGGCGCGGCCCGAGCGCACGCCGACACGCTTCAGCAGACGCTGTCACGGGCGTTGGCCCTGAGCCGTCAGCTGGTGGCGTTCGGACGAAAGGAAGCGCGTGACCCGAGAGCGTTCGATCTCAACGACGCCGTGCGCGCCCTCGAGCACGTGATGCGTCGTGTGATCGACGAGTACATCGAGCTCTCGCTCGAGCTCGGCGACGCCGTCGGCACCGTCGACGGATCGCAGCCGGCGCTCGAGGAGGCGCTGGTTCATCTCATCGTCGCGGCCGGCGGCGCACTGCCCGCTGGCGGAGAGCTCCGGATTTCGACGGCCGCCCGTGATGTGGAGGCGATTGATGCCACCGACGGACTCGAACCCGGACGCTACGCGGTGCTGTCGATTGCGGCATCGGGATGGGGCCTCGATGCCGACATCCACGATCGCCTTTCGGCCGCCACTCCCTCGACCGGTGCCCAGTTGCGGCTCGCCTCGGCGCGGCGGAACATCGCCGCGATGGGCGGACACGTCGGCGTCGCGGGCGATCCCGGGTCGTCGTTGATCTTCAACGTGTACGTGCCGCGCGCCGGCGGTGCCGGCGCGTTCGAGTCGGAGGACTTCGCGTCCGAGGTCGCCGTGATGCCGCCGTCGAACAACGCATCGCCGGAGACCGGCAGCGTGGAGATGTGAAATGGCTTCTCCCGAACCCAGCGAGCACCAGGATGTGCCCGGGATCGTCGCCAGTCAGCGGGCGACGCGCGTGACGGCGGCCGAACTCGGCGTCTCGAAGAAGGCGCGACTGCTGCCTGGCGGCGAGGTCGACGTCCTGAATGTCTCGGAGACCGGCCTGCTGGTCGAGGGCAAGTCGCGTCCGGTCATCGGCACCGTCGTCAGCATCCGTCTCAAGAGCTCCCGGCTCAAACGGCTCGAGGGCCGCATCGTTCGCTCACGCGTGTCCACGATTCATCGAGACGGCACGCTCAGTTACGAATCAGCGATCGAGTTCGACCATTCGCACGCGATCGAGGACCTCGTGGACGCCGGCAGCGAGCATGCGTCGGCGCCGTCGAGTGGCGAGGTGACGGCCCCTCAAACCACCGACGACGAGGTCTACGTCCTCGATCCCGACAATGACTGGTAATCCCATGATCCCGGACGGCGACTGGCGCAGGGTTGGTGTGGGTGTCGGCGACGTCGTCGTGTCGCAGAACGCCAAGGACTTGCTGACGACCAATCGGCCCGTGGGCAGCTGTGTCGCCGTGTATCTGTGGGATCCGGAGTCCAGGGTCGGCGGCGTGCTGCATTTCGAGTGGCCCGACTCCAAGAGCGATCCGACGCGAGCACAGAGCGAACCCGCGGTGTTTGCCGACACCGGCGTGATGCTGCTGCTCGAGCGCGCCGGCGTGATGGGCGCGACGAAGGGCCGGTGCAAGGTTCGCTTGGTTGGCGGCGCCGACATCCGCGATCGCGCGGAATCGGATCGCATCGCCAAGCGCAACATCCTGGCCGCACGCAGCGTGCTGTGGCGCAGTGGCGTCTTCGTCGACGGCGAGGAGGTCGGAGGCACGCGGGCACGGAAGGCCACGCTGTCCGTCTCCGACGGCCAGCTCTCGGTCGTGCTCGACGAGTCGACAACGTAGTGTCCGGCGTGATGCCGAACCGGAGACAGATATGAACGACACCAAGCCGCTCAACATCCTGATCGTGGATGACTCGGCGACGATGCGGGCGCTGCTGCATCGCGTGATTGGATTGGCCGACCTGCCGATCGGGCGGATCTACCAGGCGCCCAACGGCCTCGAGGCCCTGAAGATTCTCGAGACCTGCAGCGTGCAGGCGATCTTCACCGATCTCAACATGCCCGTCATGAACGGCATGGAGCTGCTGCGCGAGATCGCCAAGCGTGACAGCTGGAAGGATCTGCTGCGCATCATCATCTCGACCGACGGCTCCAAGCTGCGGCGGGACGAAGCGCGCGAGCTCAACGTGGACTTGTACGTAGAAAAACCATTTCGTCCGGAGGTAGTGCGCGATGTCCTCTGCCAAATCGCCAGCGCTGACGCCCACTGACCTGCACGACACGCTGCAGGCGGCGCTCATCGAGGTCGGTGAGAACGCGTATTTCGTGTTCGTCGAGGCGTGCGCCGCCGCCGCGTTCGCCACGCTGGCCGAGCAGGAGCGCGACAAGGCGCACGGCGCCGTGGTCACGTGGCTGATGGCGTCGGTGCGCTTCAGCGGCGCGTTCTCGGGATCCGTCGAGATCGTCCTGCCCGAGCGGCTCGGGCGCTGGCTGGTCTCGTCCCTCCTCGGTATGACGCCCGACGAAGAACTGCCCGAGTCGCAGGTGTTCGACGGTGTCGGAGAGTTCGCCAACATGGTCTGCGGCGCGTGGCTGAGCCGCGTCGGCGATCAGGCGCTGTTCGAGCTCAAGGTGCCGGCGGTGACACGCATGGCGGCGGAGTGGAATCCGGTCGCCGATGGCCGCGGCCGCGAAGAGGTGATGTGCCGGATGGTCTCGCTGAACGATTCGCCGATGCGCATTCGCGTGAGAGCGCAGTGATGAAAAAAAAGATTCTCCTGGCCGACGACTCGGCCACCGCGCTGACGATGGAACGCACGCTGCTGTCGCGCAGCGACTACGACGTCGTCGTGGCGCGCGACGGCCGTGAGGCGGTCAAGCAGGCGGTCGACCAGAGCCCCGATCTGATCATCCTCGACGTGGTGATGCCGAACATGGATGGCTTCGAAGCCTGTCGAGAACTGCGGCGGCTCGAGCCCACCAGAGACATCCCCGTGATCATGGTGACCACCCGCGGTGAAGGGCACCACGTCGAGAACGGGTTCGAAGTCGGCTGCAACGATTACGTCACCAAACCGATCAACGGTTCCGAGCTGCTGTCGAAGGTTCGGAATCTGATCGGCGAGTAGGAGTCGCCATGGCCACCTACGAACAACTGGCGACCGAGAACGAGTCGCTGCGCGCGCGGATCGAGTCGATGAAGGCCGCAGCCGAAGAACAGATGGCCAACATGGCCAGCCTCTACATCGCCGTCAACAGCCTGCACGCCGCGCTCGATCGCACCGCCGTCCTGGCATCCGTCCAGGACGTCGTCACCACCCTCATCGGGTCGGAGGAGATGGCGATCTTCGAGGTCGATGGCGATCATCGCCGATTGAATCTGCTCGCATCGCAGGGCATCGAGCCCGGCCGCTATCAGCAGGTCGACCTCGGGCAAGGCCTGATCGGCACTGCAGCGTCCACCGGCGAATCCGTGATTCGGACCGAGGGCGGCTCGGTCGATCGTCAAGGCGACGATGCCATCACCGCGTGCATCCCGATGAAGATCGGTCAGCGCGTGCTCGGCGTGATCGCCATCTTCCGGTTGCTGCCGCACAAAGGCGGACTGAACAGCGTCGATCTCGATCTGCTCGATCTGCTCTCGACGCATGCCGCGGTGGCGCTGCTGTTCACACGGCTCTACAGCGAGATGGATCATCCCGTTGGAGTGCCGCTGTGAGATCGCCCGCTGGGAGTGCCGTGGTGGCGGCACCGGCCGGCGCGCCGCAAGGGTGGTCCGCGTTGCCCCCTGCGGGGACGCTGCGCGCCGCGTATCTCCACGCCGGCCACATCATCGTCTCGCGCGATCCGTGCCGAGTCACGACCGTTCTCGGCTCCTGTGTCGCGGTCGGCCTCTGGGATCCCGCGGCCGGCGTCGGCGGATTGAACCACTTCCTGCTTCCCGAGCGGCTCGCCAATGGCGCCGCGTCGCCGCGATTCGGGAACGTCGCGGTACGCGAGCTGATTGAGGGCGTCATCGCGGCCGGCGGCCATCGCCGGGCGCTGCAGGCGAAGCTGTTCGGGGGCGCGTGCGTCCTGCGCGCCTTTCGGAAGGGCGGCTGGCATCTCGGCAGCACGAACGTGGACGTCGCTCGACGAATGCTGCGCGAGGAAGGCATTCCGATCACCGCCGAGGACGTCGAGGGGACACGCGGCCGCAAGTTGATCTTTCAGACGCACGACGGCGCGGCCTGGGTCAGGAGCCTCTGACGTGGACCCGATGCACATCGATCGGGCCGAGCTGATTCCGATCTTCAGCGCCGAGTCCGAAGAGAACTTGCGCGAGATGGAGCTCGGCTTCGTCCAGCTCGAATCGACGCCCGGCGATCTGGAAACGCTGCAAGCCATCTTCCGCGCGGCGCACACGATCAAGGGCAACGCCGCCAGTCTTGGCTTTCCGTCGCTCGCCAAGTTCGCTCACGGCGTCGAGGACGTGCTCGATCGGCTGCGCACCGGGACGACGTCGCTGACCACGCCGCTGGCGACGTTGCTGCTCCGCAGCGTCGACGTCCTTCGGCAACTGATCGGGGGTGCAGTCTCTGGGGCCGACGAGGTGCTGCCCGAGCACCTCGAGCTGCTCGACGACCTGAAGCTCGAAGCCGACGGCGGTGGCGACGTGCCGCACGGCGACGCGGGCGCGGCGGAGCGTGTGGATCGCCGGGCAGGCGGGGATCGCCGCTCTGAACCGCGCGATGGCAAGGGGCGCCCGCAGACGCTGCGCGTCGATATCGACAAGCTCGATCGGATGCTGAACCTCACCGGCGAGATCGCCGTTGCGCGCGAGCGCCTCACCGGCCTGCTCGACAGCAGCGATGGGACGCTGGCGATCGACGACATCCTCGAGGCCCACCGTTCCGCCGATCGGCTGTTCCTGGACCTGCAGGAAGAGGTGATGAAGGTCCGCATGGTGCCGCTCGGGCCGACGTTCCGGCAGTTCGTGCGCACCGTGCGCGACGTCGCTACCGCGCAAGGCAAGCAGGCAGTCGTCGAGGTGCGCGGTGAGGACGTCGGCGTCGACATGAACGTGATCGAGCACCTCCGCGACCCGCTGACGCACATCGTCCGCAACGCGGTCGATCACGGTGTCGAGATGCCGGGCCGGCGCAGCATGGCCGGCAAGGATCCGCGCGGGCGGATTGTCCTGCAGGCGTGGCACGAAGGCGGCTCGATCGTGATTCAGGTCCAGGACGATGGCGCGGGGCTCGATCGAGCGCGGATCATCGAGCGCGCGCGGAGCATGGGCTACACCTCGGACCTCGACAAGCTCTCCGACGCCGACGTCTACCGGCTGATTCTCGATGCGGGGTTTTCGACCGCCGCGCAAGTGACCGAGTACTCCGGCCGCGGCGTCGGCATGGACGTCGTGCGCCGCAACGTCGAGCAGCTGCGCGGCTCGATCGCGATCGACAGCCGCCTCGGTGTCGGCACCACGTTCACGCTTCGGTTGCCGCTGACGCTCGCGATCATCCGGGGCTTCGCGGTTGGCGTCGAGGGTGAGACCTACGTGATGCCGCTCGACGCCGTCGTCGAGTGCATCGAGTTCCCGCGGGTCAACATCACCGACGCCGCGAGTCGAGGGGTCATCAACCTGCGCGGCCAGGCGCTGCCCTATCTGCGCCTGCGTGAGTGTTTCCGTCTCGGCGGCGCGGCGCCGGAGCGCGAGAACGTGCTCGTCCTGCGCGTCCAGGAGCAGCGCGTCGGGCTCGTCGTCGACCGGCTGTTCGGTGAGAGCCAGACGGTGATCAAACCGCTGGGCCGCGTGCTCGGCGAACTGCCCGGGGTGTCGGGCTCGGCGATTCTCGGGAACGGTCGTGTGGCGTTGATTCTGGATGTCGACGGACTGCTGCGCGAGGCGCTGCGGACTGACGTCCTGGATTACAGCAGCCCAGTCGTAGCGGCAGGTCTGCCGCCGTCGCCCACGGGCTACGGCGGATCCGCCACCGCTCGACGAGCGTAGTGTCGCGGGCCGGCCCGCCGTAGCCCGAAGGGCGAAGGTGGGCGCGAGCCGCCGTGTGGAGGAGGGGTTGGTTCGATGAAGGGCATCTTTGAGACCTGGACGATCGGCAAGCGGCTGACCGCAGCGTTTGCGCTGATGTCACTGCTCGTGGCGACCGTCGGCATGATCGGCAGCGCGAACCTCACGCGCATGCGCCGCGATGCCGGTGTGATCACCACCTCGGCCCGCGAGGCTGGCCGCTTCGCCATCATCCAAGTCGACATGCTGAAACAGGTCGCCGCCGAGAAGGATTACCTGCTCTCCGGTGATGCGAAGCACCGCGAATCCCATCGGGCCCTCGGGGCGCAGATCGAGGGCGCGCTCGATGCCGAGATCACGCGATCGCGCGACGCCGGCGACACCAAGCGCGCCGACGCGCTCGACCAGGTCAAAACCAAGAGCAAAGGCTACGAGGCGACGTTCGCCGAGGTCGCCGCGCTGTTCGAGGCCAAGCACGTCAACGAGGCGGTGAACGTCTCGATGAACGAGTCCGAGATCCGCAGCGGACAGATGGTGAGTGCACTCGGCGCGCTGATCAAGGAAAACGACTCGCAGCTCGAGCTGTCGTCGCAGACGCCGGTGCTGGCGATCATCGCGATCGGCTCGGTGCTGCTGGCGCTGATCTTCGGCGTGCATCTGAGCCGCAGCATCAGCCAGCCGATGCGCGCGCTCGCCCACGCGGCCGAACGAGTGGCCGCCGGCGACCTCGCGTCACACGTCGACATCACCCGGCGCGACGAGGTCGGACAGGTCGCTGACGCCATCAACTCGATGATTGCCCGGCTGCTCGACGTGGTGTCGGAGGTGCGTGCGGGCGCGGCCAATCTGGCCGCGGCGTCGGCGCAGGTGTCGGCCACCACGCAGAACCTCTCGCGCGGCACCAGCGAACAGGCCGCGAGCGTGCAGGAGACGACCTCGAACATCGAGCAGATGAACGCGTCGATCTCGCAGAACGCCGACAACAGCCGGCAGATGGAGCAGATGGCATCCAAAGGCGTCAAGGACGGCGAGGAGAGCGGCCACGCCGTGCGTGAAACTGTGACGGCGATGAAGTCGATCGCCGAGAAGGTGTCGATCATCGAAGAGATCGCCTATCAGACCAACCTGCTCGCGCTCAACGCCGCCATCGAAGCGGCGCGCGCCGGCGACCACGGCAAGGGCTTCGCGGTGGTGGCGACCGAGGTTCGCAAGCTGGCCGAACGCAGCCAGTCGGCCGCGCGCGAGATCAGCGCGCTCGCCGCGTCGAGCGTGAGGACCGCCGAGCGGTCGGGCACCCTGCTGTCCGAGCTCGTGCCTGCGATTCGCAAGACGGCCGATCTCGTGCAGGAAGTGGCGGCGGCCTCGCGCGAGCAGGCATCGGGGATCAGCCAGGTCAACAAAGCGATCGGCCACATGGATCAGGTCACGCAGCGGAACGCGGCCGCGGGCGAGCAGTTGGCGTCGACGGCCGAAGAGGTCGCGTCTCAGGCCGAGAGCCTGCAGCAGCTCATCGCGTTCTTCAAGGTCAATGGCGTCGGCAAGGTCACCATCGCCGCGTCGATGAGGCAGCGGGAGGCCACGATGCATCCCGGGGCAATCGGCGCGTCACCGCATGCCGCCGCCCTGCAAAGCCTGATGGAGCGCCACGCCGCGTCGGACCCGACATCGGTCGACTCCGAGTTTCAACGGTTTTAGGGAATACGGCGATGGCGACTCATGAAATGCCGGCGAACCAGCAGCAGTACCTCACGTTCTTCCTCGCCGACGAGCAGTACGCCGTCGGCGTCCTGCGGGTCAAAGAGATCATCGAATACGGTGTCGTGACGCGTGTGCCGACAACGCCGCCCTACATTCGCGGTGTCATCAACCTTCGCGGCAGCGTGGTACCTGTGGTCGATCTCTCGGTGAAGTTCGGCCTGCAGGAATGCCCGGTGAGTCGGCGCACCTGCATCATCATCATGGAGACGATGATCGGCGGCGAGCGCGCCACGATGGGCGTCGTCGCCGATTCGGTCAGTCAGGTCACTCAGTACGCGCCGCACGACATCGAGGCGGTGCCCGCCTTCGGCACGCGCGTGCGGATGGAGTATCTCGAGGGGATGGCGAAGATGGGCTCGAAGTTCGTGCTCATCCTCAACATGGACGCCGTGTTCGCCGCTGACGAGATCGCCGTTCCGCA
>DASRJR010000484.1:0-5462 GCA_035649395.1 Vicinamibacterales bacterium | reverse complement strand
GCGTGCGCGGTCAAGCGGCGATAGTCGTCGATCGAGCGCACCGGCTGTCGATTGATCTCGAGCAGCACATGTCCCCGCTCGATATCGGCGTCGTACGCCGGGCCCATGGGCTCGACGCGGGAGACGATCACCCCTTGCAGGTCTTTCGGCAGGTTGAAGCGTGCCGCGAACTCTGGATCGATCTCGCGTACAGACATGCCGAGCACCGGACCCTGCTGGCTCGACGGCACCGGTGTGTCGGACGGCGGGTTCTGCTGACGGCTGGGGGGACGCTCGGACAGCTTCACCGAGATGGTCATCGAACGGCCGTCGCGGATGACCTGCAGCGCCGCCATCGTTCCCGGCGCCCGCGACGCGATCGTTTGAATCAGCTCGTCGTTGCGGGCCACTGGCATGCCGTCAACGGAGGTGATCAGGTCGTAGGCCCGCAGCCCCGCGCGAGCGCCCGGTGAGCCGGCCGTGACGTCCTGGACGAGCGCGCCGTTCGTCGTGCTCAGGTTGAGCGAGCGTTGCAGGTCCGCATCGACGTCGCGCAAGGCGACCCCGATATAACCGCGCGACACGCGACCTTTCTCGCGCAGTTGCGGCAGGATCGCGTTCGCCTGATTGATGGGAACCGCGAAGCCGATGTTCGACGCACGCGAGCTGATCGCGGCGTTGATCCCAATCACCTCGCCGCGCGTGTTGATCAGTGGCCCGCCGCTGTTGCCGAAGTTGATGGCGGCGTCCGTCTGAATGTAGCGATCGAGCGACGAGTTGAACAGCTTCCGTCCGATGAAGCTGATGACGCCGACGGTGACCGTGTGTTCGTACGCAAGTGGATTGCCGATCGCCATCACCCATTCGCCGACCCGAAGTGAGTCGGAGTTGCCGAGCACGGCGTGAGGCAGCGGTCGCGGCGACTCGATCTTGATGAGCGCGATGTCGGTATCAGGATCCGATCCGACACGTTCCGCCTTCAGCGTTCGCCCGTCAGCCAGACGGACCATCACCCGATCGGTGTCCTCGATCACGTGGTGATTCGTCAGGATGTATCCGTCCGCGTCGATGATGAAGCCGGTGCCGGCTCCGCGCCGCGGCCCCTCCCGCTCACGTTCGGGCGGCCTGCCGAACAAGTCGGGACTGTCGGGCAGCTGGAACTCGTAGCGGCGGCGGCTCCGTCCGTTGCCGCGCGAGCTGGCGTCGATGTTGACGACGGCGGGGTTCAGGCGATCGGCGATATCGGCGAACGAGCCAACGATCGACCCCGTGGCGGCCGTCGGAGTTGCCCGGATCGCTGCCCGCGTCGGGTTGGGCGCCGAGTGCACAGGCGCCGGGATCATCGATCCGGCGACGATGAGGCCAACGACGAACGACACCGTCGCCGCCAGGCACACCGTCAGGATCAGAAATCGCCGGGGCATTCGGATCATTATAAGGAATCAGGATTCAGGAATCAGGATTCAGTAGGATTCAGGATCAAGGCCGTGAACTGCTGCTCGTCGAGCGTGGGAATGCCGAGCTCCCGCGCTTTATCGGCTTTGCTGCCCGCTTCGGCCCCCACGATCACGCCGGTGGTCTTCTTGCTCACCGAGCCGGCAACCTTCGCGCCCAGCCCCTCCAACGCCTCAGTCGCCTGCTCGCGCGACATCGACTCGAGCGTCCCGGTAATGACGTAAGTTCGGCCCGCGAGCGGTTTTGGGCCGGCCGCCGCCTGTCGCTCCTCCTCGGGCACCTCCGTGCGGACGCCCGCCTGACGCAGCCGGTCGATCAGCTCGCGGTTGCGGGGCTCGTCGAACCAGCTGCGGACCGATTCGGCCAGCACCGGCCCGACGTCGCTCGTTGACTGCAGGTGTTCCTGTGACGCGGTCGCAATCGCCTCCATCGACCCGAACGCGCGCGCCAGCACCTGGGCGCCCCGTTCGCCGATGTGCCTGATCCCCAAGCCGTAGATCAGACGCCAGAGCGGATTGTCTTTGCTCCGTCCGATCTGTTCGACGACTTTCGCCGCGTTCTTTTCGCCAAACCGGCGCTCGATCAGCTTGCCGTCGCTGCGCTGCGAGCTGCTCGTGAGCGTCGCAAGCTGCGGCGTCGTCAACTTGTAAACATCCGAGTAATCGCGAACCAGGTTGCGCTCGATCAGTTGAGCGACCAAGGATTCCCCGAGCCCCTCGATGTTCATCGCACTCCGCGACGCGAAGTGCTCGAGGCCGCGCTGCAGCTTGGCAGGACACGACACGTTCTCGCACCGCCAGACCGCCTCTTCTTCCTCGCGGTGCAGCGCACTGCCACACACCGGGCACGTCGTGGGCATGACCCACGGCGCGGAGTCCGGCGATCGTCGGCCCGGCACCGGAGCGACCACGCGCGGGATGACGTCGCCGGCTTTTTCGACGATCACCCAGTCGCCCTCGCGAATGTCTTTGCGCGCGATGTCGTCCGCGTTGTGCAGCGTCGCCATCGTCACGGTCGTGCCGCCGACGAACACCGGCTCCATCACGGCGAATGGCGTCACGGCGCCGGTGCGCCCGACGTTCACGTCGATTCGCTTCAACAGCGTCGTCTTCTGCTCGGCCGGGTATTTGAAGGCCACGGCCCAGCGAGGGAACTTGCTCGTGGTCCCGAGCAGCCGGCGTCGATCGATGGCGTCGACCTTGATGACCACTCCGTCCGTGTCGAACCCGAGGCTGCGGCGCTCGGCGGCGAAGCGCTCGCAGAACGCCCAGACCTCGTCGATGCCGTGGCAGCGGGTCCAGTGCGGTTCGACGGGCAGCCGCCAGTGAGACAGCCGTTCCAGCGTCTCGCCGTGCGTTGGCGGCCGCGACCGCTCGTCGACGAGCTGGTAGGTAAACGCCCGCAGCCCGCGCTTGGAAACGAGTGCCGGGTCAAGGTTGCGGAGCGCACCAGCCGCGGCGTTGCGCGGGTTTGCGAACACCGGTTCGCCGATCTCCTCGCGCTCGCGGTTCATCTTCTCGAACGCCTGCCGGGGGAGATACACCTCCCCGCGTACTTCGATGCGGCCGGGGATTTTCTCGGTCAGCCGCAGCGGGATGGCGCGAATCGTGCGGACGTTCATCGTCACGTCCTCGCCAATGATGCCGTTCCCTCTCGTGGCGCCGCGAACGAACTGGCCGTCCTCGTACGTGAGCGCGATGCTGACGCCGTCGATCTTGAGCTCGGTCACGTAGTCGACCTTGTCGATCGACACGCCGGCCTCGGTCAGTCCGCGGCGAACGCGGTCATCGAACGCACGCAGGTCCGCCTCGTCGTAGGCATTGTCGAGGCTCAGCATGGGCTCGGCGTGACGGACGTCCTGAAAGCTCTCGCTGACGCGGCCGCCGACCCGCTGGGTCGGCGAGTCTGGTGTGACCAGGTCAGGGTGTTCGGTCTCGAGCTGCTGGAGCTCGCGCATCAACGCGTCGAATTCCGCGTCGGCGATCTCCGGCTGGTTGAGGACGTAATAGCGTTCTTCGTGGTGGCGGATTTCGCGGCGAAGAGCTTCTATGCGCGATGCTGGATCCACACCTACCTGTCTCGCGAGACGACGTAATCCGGCAGGTACATCAGCGCATCGCGCGCCTCGGACGGCGGGAACGCGTAGAGCGTCTTCTTGGCGCGCTCGACGTATTCCGAGGCGATCCGCTGCGCGTAGTCGATCGATCGACACTGCGCCAGCATCGTTCGGATCTCGAGCCATTCGTCGAGGCTGATGTGGCGCGAGCTGACGAGCTTTCGCAGCAGCGCGGCCGCGCGGGCGTCCCCGCGCTCGCGCAGGTGAATGACCGCCAGCGTCATCTTGCCTTCACGCAGGTCGCCGCCGACTGGTTTGCCGAGCGCCCCGGCCTCGCCGGTGAAATCGAGCAGGTCGTCGACGATTTGAAACGCCATGCCGATGTTGAGGCCGTAGTCCCAGAGCGCCTCCTGCTGTTCGCGGGTCGTCGGACCGAGCATCCCGCCGATGCGCGCGCAGCCGGCGAAGAGATACGCCGTCTTCCGCCGGACGATGTCGAAGTGCTCTTCTTCGGTGAGCTCGACGCAGCCGTTCTTGGTCAGCTGGTAGATCTCGCCTTCGACAATGCGCAATGTGACGTCGCACAGCAGTCGGATGATCTCGAGATTGTCCTGCGTGAGCGCGAGCGACATCGACTTCAGGTAGAGGAAGTCGCCGAACAGCACCGTGATGTGATTGCCCCAGCGCGTGTGCACGGCGTCGCGCCCGCGGCGCAATTCCGCCTCATCGATGATGTCGTCGTGCACCAGCGTCGCGGTGTGAATGAACTCGAGCACCGACGCATAGAGCACCGCGCGTTCGCCCGTGTAGCCCGCCATCCGCGCGGCCATCAGCAGCACCGCGGGCCGGATGCGCTTGCCGCCGCCGTCCTGAATGTAGTTGCCGATGGTCGGGATCAGCGCGACTTGGGATTGCACGTGGCGGGCGAACTCGCGCTCCACGCCTCGAAGGTCCTCGCGAATCGGCTCGAACAGCTGCGCAAGAACAGCGGCGGAAGGTTTCTGCGCGGTGGGATTCAACTCGGCACCGATCAGAACACATCCGCGCGCGGAGTGTCAACGCGAGCGGCGCCCTAATCCGTGTGTCGTGTTGGAGTTACGGGACAAACAACCGCGCAAAGTTCTTTGAAGTCGCGTCGTCGATCGCGTCGACGTTCGTGCCTCGCAGCTCCGCGACGACCTCGGCGACGCGCACGACGTGCGCGGGCTCGTTGCGCTTCCCGCGATGAGGCACCGGGGCGAGATACGGACTGTCCGTCTCGACGAGCAATCGATCGATCGGCACGAGCCGCGCCACTTCTTTCAGCTCGAGCGCGCGCGGAAACGTGACGATGCCGGCAAGCGAGACGTGAAAGCCGGCGTCGAGCGCGCGCGTCGCCATGTCTCGATCACCGGTGAAGCAGTGGAATACGCCGCCGATCTCGCTCGCCTGCTCATCTCGGAGGATCTGAAAGGTGTCGTCCTCCGCTTCGCGGGTGTGGATCACGACGGGCAGCTTCAACTCGCGCGCGAGCCGCAACTGTTGACGAAACACCGCCTGCTGGACGTCGCGCGGTGAGAAGTCGTAGTGATAGTCGAGTCCGATTTCGCCGACCGCGCGTGCCATCGGCTCGGCGTCGATCGCCGCGCGTGTGGTCTGAGCCGCTTCAGAAGGATTGGCCTCGAACTGACCGGCTTTGTGCGGATGGACACCGATTGAGAACCGAACGTCGTCCCAGGCTGCAGTGACGTTCGCCGCCTGCATCCGCTCGGTTCGATCTTCGGCGCCGATGATGACGAGCGCACGCACGACGCCGGCCGCCCGCGCTCGCGCCACCACGGCCGGGAGGTCTTCGGCGAATTCCTCACCGGCGAGGTGGCAATGGGAATCGATCATCTCACCCGCGAACCTGCGGGAAGGCCCGGATCGACGGCGAGCAGCGATGGCAATCCGCCTTCCGGACTCGCCGCTAGGACCATGCCGTTCGATTCGA
>DASRJR010000483.1:0-9213 GCA_035649395.1 Vicinamibacterales bacterium | reverse complement strand
GGCGCCGTACCCGCGCGCGAACTCGATGAGGGGGACCAGCTCATGCTCGTTGATGCCGCGGATCACGACGGTGTCGAGCTTCAGCCCGGGAAAGAGCGGTGCCGCCACCGCGATCCCGTCGAGCACCCGATCGAGCTCGTCGAACCGGGTGAGGTTCCGGAAGCGCTCGGGGTCGAGGGTGTCGAGGCTGATCGTCAATCGATGCAGCCCGGCGTCATGCAGCGCCCGCGCGTGCGCCGCCAGCAGCACGCCGTTGGTCGTCATCGCCAGATCGCGAATCGCCGCGCGCCGCGCCAGCCGCTCGACGAGATCGGGCAAGCCGCGCCGGAGCAGCGGCTCGCCGCCGGTCAGACGGACCTTGTCGACGCCGAGGCTCGTGAAGATGTCGACCAGTCGCTCGATCTCTTCGAAGTGCAGGATGTCTTCGCGCGGCAACCACACGTAGTCCTGCTCGGGCATGCAATAGCTGCAGCGGAGATTGCAGCGGTCGGTGACCGAGAGGCGGAGGTTGCGGAGAGGCCGAAGCTGGGTGTCGACAAGCACTGTCTCTATTATCCGCCCTATATCATCCTGAGTCTCGCGCGCGTGGGGAACGCCGTAATCTGGCCGCCGAACGCCTTGTCCCATCGCCCGGGCAGGGGAGTCGCGCAGGTCGGACATGCGCCGCCGGCGTTCAGCCTGTACTCCTGAACGAGGTAACCGTATCGGGTCACGAGGCGCGTGCCGCACGCAGGGCAGTTGGTGTGTTCGAGGTCGCCGACGCGGCCCGGGAGATTGCCGGCGTAGACGAACCGGAGCCCCGCCTCGCGTCCGATCTGCGCGGCGCGCAGCAGCATCGATGCGGTGGTGTTGCCGACGTCGGTCATCTTGTAGTCAGGATGAAACGCCGTGACATGCCATGGGATGTCTGCGGAAACGCCGGCGAGAAAACGGGTGAGCCCGCGCAACTCGTCGTCGCTGTCGTTGAAGCCGGGGATGAGCAGCGTGACGATTTCGACCCAGACGCCGGCCTCGTGCAGCCACGCGATGGTGTCGAGGATCGGCTGCAGCCGTCCGCCGAGCTCGCGGTAGTGGCGGTCGTCGAAGCTTTTGAGATCGACCTTGTAGAGGTCGAGATGGGGCCGCAGATACTTCAGGACCTCGGGCGTGCCATTGCCGTTGGAGACGAAGCCGGTGACGAGGCCCGCGCGTCGCGCCTGTTCGAAGACCGCGACGGCCCACTCGCTGGTGATGAGCGGCTCGTTATAGGTGGACACGACGAGCCGGGCGCCGTGTGCGAGCGCGTCGTTGACCAGCGCCTCCGGCGTCGCGGTCTGCGGCGGCGACACGGCATGCGGATCGCGCAGCGCCTGCGACGTCACCCAGTTCTGACAGTACGAGCAGTGCAGGTCACAGCCGAGCATCCCGAAGCTGTAGGCCAGCGCACCGGGGTAGGCGTGAAAGAACGGCTTCTTCTCGACCGGATCGCATTGCACACCACCGACGTATCCCCACGGCACGCGCAGCCGTCCGTCCTGGACGAACCGGACCTTGCACACGCCGTGCGCACCCTCGGGAATCGGACAGCGATGCCCGCAGGCGAGACAACGGACCCGAGGCTTGCGCGAGGCTGGATCGGAGGAGCGATCGAGCACCTCGACGAGCTCGGACGCCGCGTCGTGAGTGCGCGCCGCGAGCACGTCCTGAAGTGTGGCCATTCGATCTCATCGTACGATAGCCGTCAATCTGATGCATGTTGCCGTGATTGGAGCTGGCGTGTTTGGCGCATGGACCGCACATCATCTGCACGCGGCCGGCGCACGTGTGTCGATCGTCGACGCGTACGGCCCCGCCAATCCGCGCGCGAGCTCGGGCGATCACTCGCGAATCCTCCGGTGCGGCTATGGCCCCGACGCCATCTACACGCGGATGGCGTGGCGCTCGCTTCAGCAGTGGCGCGAGCTGCAGCGGCGTCTCGGCGCGAACCGCGCGGCGCTGTGGCATCGGTCCGGCGTCCTGTGGCTGGCGCCGGAAGGCGATTCGTACGTGGCGGCGACGAGGACGACCCTCGAAAACGAACGGCTCCCTGTCGAGGCGCTGACGCCGAAGGATCTTCGACAGCGGTTTCCTCACCTCGATGTGAGTGACCTGCCAGGCGCGCTCCTGGAACCGGAGTGTGGCGTGCTGATGGCGCGGCGCGCCGTGAGGGCGCTCGTGTCCGAGCTCGAGCAAGCAGGAGCGCGGTACGTGCGCGGCTGCGTCCAGCCACCGTCCGGGCAGATGCATGTGGTTCGATTCGACGATGGCCGAGCGCTCGAGGCCGATCGATTCGTGTTCGCGTGTGGCGCGTGGCTTCCACGCGTGTTTCCCGCGCTGCTCGCGGGGCGAATCAGGCCCACCCGTCAGACGGTCCTGTACTTCGGAACACTGTCTGGAACCGATCGCTTCGGTCCGGCGCACACGCCCGCATGGGTCGATTTCTCGGCCGGCATCTACGGCGTGCCGGATCTCGACGACCGCGGCCTCAAAGTCGGCATCGACGAACACGGTCCTTCGATCGATCCCGACTCCGACGATCGAGTCGCCGATGCCGCCGCCGTTTCTCGTGCCCGCGACTGGCTGGCGCAGCGGTTCCCCGCGCTGGCCAGGGCGCCTATCGTCGAAACCCGCGTCTGTCAGTACGAGAACACCTCGAACGGCGACTTTCTGATCGATCGCCATCCGGATCACGACAACGTGTGGATCGTGGGTGGCGGATCCGGTCACGGCTTCAAGCACGGCCCCGCGGTCGGCGAGGAGGCGGCGACGCTCGTGCTGACCGGGGCCGAGACGCAGCCACGATTCAGTCTGGCGACCAAGGACACGCACGCGGAACGCACCGTCTACTGATCGTCACGGCATGCGTCCGAAGCCCTCCACGATTCCTCGTCCGGTCTGGTTGCTCGGGTTCGTGAGCCTGTTCACCGACGCGGCGACCGAAGTGATCTATCCGCTGCTTCCGGTCTACCTCTCGCGCGTGCTCGGCGCGAGCGCGGTGTCGCTCGGCGTGATCGAAGGCGTGGCCGAGGGCGTCAACAGTCTCTTGAAGCTGTTCTCGGGCTGGTGGTCGGACCGGCGAAGCCAGCGACGCCCGATCGTCCTTCTCGGCTACGCGTTGTCGTCCGCCGCACGCCCGCTGATTGCCATGACGACGAGCTGGACCCAGGTGCTGGCGATCCGCGTTCTCGATCGTACCGGGAAGGGGTTACGCGGTGCGCCGCGCGACGCGATGCTCAATCGGTTTGCCGATGCGAGCTCACGCGGACGCATCTTCGGCTTTCATCGCGCGATGGATCACACCGGCGCGATCGTCGGTCCGATCGTCGCCACCGTCTTTCTGTACTTCCTTCCCGGGCAGTATCGGCTGCTGTTCGCGTTGACGGCGATCCCTGGCGCGCTGGCGGTGGCAACGCTGTTTCTCGTCGAGGAGCCCGATCAGCCGCGCCAGCCCGATCAACGTGACGGCCATCAGGCGCGATCCGATCGGGTCGAACGACGCGAGCGACCGACGCCACTGCCAACGTCGCTGTACGTGGTGCTGGGCATCATCCTGTTGTTCAGCCTTGGCAACTCGGCGGATGCGTTCCTGCTGCTGCGGCTGTCCGATGCCCTTGGTGGCGTCACCTTCGTCCCGCTGCTCTGGGCCGCTCTTCACATCGTGAAGGCCTCGCTTTCGACGTGGGGCGGCAGTCTCTCGGATCGACTGGGCCGCGCGCGTGTCATCGCGCTTGGCTGGACAATCTATGCCCTGGTGTATCTGGGATTCGCGAGCGACTCGAGCGGGTCGACCTACGTCGTGCTGTTCCTCGTCTATGGAATCCACTTCGCGCTGACTGAAGGCGCCGAGAAGGCGCTGGTCGCCGATCTCACGCCGGCCGGACGACATGGCCTCGCCTTCGGTCTGTACAACGCAGCGCTCGGCGTGGGCACACTGCTCGCCAGCATCGCGTTCGGCGTGCTCTACGAACGCTTCGGACCGTCGATTGCATTCAGCACTGGTGCGGCACTCGCGGGAACAGCTGCGGCGCTGCTGGTCACCATGCAGACGCACACCGGTCTGTTGAACCGGAACGCCGAACGACTCTGATACGATCACTGGCAATGCCCCGCATTCTGGTGACCAACGACGATGGCGTGCACTCCGAAGGGATTCGAGCGCTCGCCGACGCTCTGCTGCCGCTCGGCGACGTGATCATCGTCGCGCCGATTCAGGAGGCCAGCGCGATCGGCCATGCGTTGACGCTGCGTCGTCCGCTGCGCATCGACGAGATCGGCCCGAACGTGTTTGCCGTCGACGGCACACCGACGGACTGCGTGAATCTCGCCATCACCCAGGTGTTCAAGACGAAGCCGGATCTCATCGTCTCGGGGATCAACAAGGGATGGAATCTGGGCGACGACGTGACCTACTCGGGGACCGTGTCGGGGGCGCTGGAAGGGGCGCTGCTGGAGATTCCGAGCATCGCGGTGTCGACGCAGCGGGTGAAAGACGAGTGCGAGTTCGGGCCGTCTGCCGTCGCGGCGGCCTTAGCCGCGCAAGCCGTGCTCGAGCGCGGCCTGCCGAAATTCACGTTCCTCAATATCAACACACCCAGGGGCCCGAACAAGGGCTTCCGCGTCACCGTGCAGGCCAAGCGCAATCACGTGACGACGGTGGGCGAGCGGGTCGATCCGCGCCACAAGCCGTATTACTGGATTGAGGAAGGGCAGAACGAGTGGGAGCCGCACGACCGCTCGGACTATCAGGCCGTGCGCGACGGCTACATTTCGATCACGCCGCTGCAGCCCGACATGACCGCCTACGACGCGCTCGCGTTCGTCGAAGGTCTAACGTTGGGAGAGCCCGTCGCACCCGATCGGACGTAGCGACTGAACAGATCGTAGGGGCCGCCTTCAGGCGGCCCTGACTCCGGTACACACCCGGAACTCGCTTGTGTATGGAACGTTGGCGACCCTGAGTCGGCGCGGAAAAAACGCGCTTCCGGCTACTCCAGGGAGGCACACGTTTATCTTCCCAGCTGATGGCCACGCCGTCGCCGTGCGGCGAAGCCTACAGCGCGTTTTTGGTTACTCCGCTGATCGCGCCGCCTGGCCGGGGTCCCCGCCGCGCGTATGCGCGGTGGGGTGGAACGGATCGCCGCCATTCCATACACAAGCAAGCTCCGGGTGAAGCTCGTCGCGCAGCCATGAGTGCGTGCGCTGTGCTGTATGTCCGGCTTTAGCCGGACCTTCAGTGCCCCTCTTCTCGGTGTTTCTTCTCGTACTCCGCCTGCGCGACGTCCTTGTCGCGCTGCACCAGCTTGGCCCGCGCGCGCGCCCTGTTGAAATTGAGCTGTCGCGTGTGTTCCGAGCTGACCGCCGAGAGCGACAGCAGCCGCGTCAGATCCTGGCCCTTGCACGAGGGGCAGGCGGCCACGTCGCCGGTTCGTATCAACTGCTCGAACTGATGGCCACACGCCTTGCACTCGTACTCGTAGATCGGCATGGAGCGTTAAGTTAACACGATGCTCGTGCATTCGCTCGTGCGTGGTAGACTTGGTGTTTCGACGGGGCGTGGCTCAGCTTGGTAGAGCGCTCGGTTCGGGACCGAGAGGTCGCTGGTTCGAATCCAGTCGCCCCGACCATTCTTCGCTAGTCCATTCCGGACACATCGGTTACACCCCATTCCGGGGACATAGGTAACACTTCCGGCTCTCTGCTATCCTGCGGACGTCCCTCAGGGCCGATCCATGTTCGACGTCATCGTCGTCGGCGCGCGGTGTGCCGGAGCGGCGCTGGCCATGCTCGTCGCACGGCAAGGCGCGAAAGTGCTCCTGCTCGACCGCTCGACGTTTCCGAGCGACATCCCGCACGGTCATTTCGTTCATCGCCACGGTCCGCGTCGGCTCCGGAGTTGGGGTTTGCTGGAGCGCGTCGCCGTGCGTACCCCGGCGGTCTCGAGGATGGTCATCGATTTCGGCGACTTCCCGTTGCGCGTCGGCAATCTGATCGAGGACGGCCTGCCCTGGGGCTACGGTCCGCGTCGAACGACGCTCGACAAGATCCTGATCGACGCGGCGATTGAGAGCGGAGTGGAGTTCAGAGAAGGCATCGCAGTGTCCGAGTACGTGCTCACCGATGGACGGGTCGTCGGTGTTCGCGGCCGCACGTCGACCGGCACCGAGATCGACGAACGTGCCACGCTGACTGTCGGTGCCGACGGCCGCCGTTCGCAATTGGCGCGAGCCATGGACGCACGGATCTACAACCACGTGGACACGGTGCTCTGCTATTACTTCGGCTACTGGAGCGACGTCGAGACCGAGGAGTTCGAGTTGTATGTGCGCTCGCAGCAGCGGCGCGTCATCTTTTCTTTCCGAACGGAGGATGGCCTGTTCGCCGTCTTCGTCGGCGCACCGATCGAGGAGTTCGCGGAGATCCGGCGCGACATCAACGGCGCGTTCATGCAGACGCTCGATATCGTGCCCGACTTCGCGGATCGCATCCGCGCCGGCCGGCAGCAGGAGCGTTATTACGGCGCGTCGGATCTCCCCAATTTCTACCGAAAGCCGTACGGCCCGGGCTGGGCGCTCGTCGGCGATGCCGGTCTGCACAAGGATCCGTTCCTGGCATTGGGGATCTGCGATGGATGGCGCGACGCCGAACTGCTGGCCACCGCGATCGGCGAGGGCTTCGCTGGGCGACGGCCGATGGACGATGCCCTGGCCGACTACGAATCACAACGGAACGCCGCATCAGCGGCCGATTACGATCAGAACATCCAGGAAGCCCGTTTCCCGCCGATGCCGCCGACGGCACTCGCGCTGCGCGCGGCCGTCAGGAACAACCCGGAAGAGGCGACTCGGATGATCAAGGCACGCAACCAGATGATCGATCCCGGTTCGTTCTTCAACCGGGAGAACATCGGACGTTTGCTCGGCCAGTCGTCAACGTCGGTCTGAAGTCGACTGAACGGTAGAATCACCCTCTGTGAGCACGCTGCTCGCCGTGTCGTTGCTCGCCCTTCAATTCGCGCAAGCGAGCACGGGCGAACTGCATCTGCTCGTCACCGATCCGGCCGGGCTTCCCGTGCCGAGCGCGGTGGAACTGATTAGCGAAGCGAATCAAGTCCGCGAGAGCCTGCAGACGAGCGACGACGGGCGACTCGTCGCCAGGCGGCTTCCGTTTGGGCGATACCGCATCGCGGTGTCGAGAGACGGCTTCGCGCTGTTCACGGGCCTGGTCGATATCCAGTCGTCGCTTCCCACCGACTTCCGCGTCACGCTCGCGGTTGCGCCGATTCAAGCGCAAGTCACGGTGAACACCAGCGAGACACTGTTGGATCTGCGTGGCACGAGTACGACCAATCGGATCGGGGCCGAGCTCGCGCAACGGCGTCTGGCGGCGCTTCCGGGTCGCTCGATTCCCGAGTTGGTCAACACGCAGCCCGGCTGGCTGCTCGAAGCCAACGGCGTGCTGCATCCACGCGGCTCCGAGTACCAGGTTCAGTACGTGGTTGATGGTCTACCGCTGACCGACAACCGCTCGCCATCGTTCGCACCGGAGCTTGGGGCGGACGAAGTCCACGCCATGACCATTCTCACCGGCGGCTACCCGGCCGAGTATGGAAGGAAGCTCGGTGGCGTGATCGAGGTCGTCACCGCCGGTCAGGCCCAGCGCGGTGCCCACAGCACGCTGGTGCTGTCGGGCGGCAGCTTTGATACCGCGACCGGCTACGGCTCGACCCAGTATGGGTGGACAGGCGGCTCGATCGGTGGAAGCGCGAGTGTCGGCAAGACGAACCGGTATCTCGATCCGCCGGTCGAAGAGCCGGTGACCAACCACGGCACGACGTCGGAGCTCGCCGCCCACGTGGAGCAGGAACTGAGCGCCAGCGACCGCGTCGGCGCCATCGTTCGTTATGGCCGCGCCGGTTTCGTGGTGCCGAACGAATTGGTGCAGGAAGAGGCCGGCCAGCGTCAGGACCGCAGCACCCGCGAAACCAGCGGTCAGTTCTCGTATCAGCGTCTCTTCACCAGCGCGACGCTCGTCGATGTGCGCGGACTCGTACGCGATCTCACGGCGGCGTTGACCTCGAACGAACGCTCGACGCCGATCCTCGCCTACCAGGATCGCGGTCTGCGCGAGACCTACGTCAAGGCGACGGTTGCGACGATGCGAGGGCGCCACGAGTGGAAGTTAGGCGGCGACGTCGTCTTTGGATCATTGCGCGAATCGTTTCGCTATCAGATCACGGATGCGGCCAGTTTCGCACCGGGCACGCTTCCCAGCCTGACGTTCGACGGCCGCGGCGACGACCGCGAGCAGGCCCTGTTCGTGCAGGACCAGATGCGTCTGGGAGCGATCACGGTGACTGCGGGCCTGCGATGGGATCACTACCGTCTGCTCGTCAGCGATAGCGCTGTCAGCCCGCGCCTTGGGATCGCATGGGCACCATCGACCGGGGATCTCGTGGTCCGCGCGTCGTACGATCGCGCGTTCCAGACACCGGCGACCGAGAACCTCCTGCTCGCGAGCGCGGGCGAGCTCGATGCGCTCGGCGAGGAGGTCGTGCGTTTTCCGGTGCGGCCGTCTCGTGGGCACTTCTTCGACGTTGGTCTGTCGAAGCGCCTGTTTGGAGCGCTCCGTGTCGATGTCACCCAGTTCGCCCGCCGGATGACGCAGTTCGCCGACGACGACGTGCTGCTGAACACCGGCGTCAGCTTTCCGATCGCGTTCGACCGCGCTCGCATCCATGGTACGGAGCTGAAGGTGGACGTGCCGCGATGGCGAGCCCTGTCAAGTTCGTTCAATTACGCATATATGAAGGGCCGTGGTTATCTGCCGATCACCGGAGGCCTGTTGCTCGACGACGATCTGCTGGAACCGTCGGACGAGGAAAGCAGCTTCCCGATATCGCAGGATCAGCGGCATACGGTCCGAGGACGTGCGAGCTACCAGCTGCCACGGCGTACGTGGGTGTCAGTTGCCGGGACCTACGGCAGCGGCCTTCCCGTGGAGGAATTCGACGGCGATCGGGACGAGGCCGAGGCGCAGTTCGGTCCGCGCATCGTTGATCGCGTCGACTTCGACCGTGGCCGTCTTCGTCCGTCCTTCACGGTCGATGCATCAGCCGGCATCGTCCTCGTGCAACGCGATACGAGACGCGTTCGCGTCCAGGCCGATGTGCTCAACGTGACCAACCGCCTGAACGTG
>DASRJR010000482.1:0-6661 GCA_035649395.1 Vicinamibacterales bacterium | reverse complement strand
AGGCTGAAATCCAAGTGACTGTTGAACGGACCGTTGCCGAAGCTTCCGGTGCGCGGCTGCGCCGCGATGCGCGCACGCGCGTCGGGACGCAGAGCCGGGATGGCGCCGTCAGCGGGATCGACGACGAACCACGGCCGGCTGCCCTTGGTGATCTCGTAGATGTCCCGGAACTCGGCGGAGTTGCCGATGCGACCTTCCGGATCGCCGCCGAAGAACTTCGCCCGCTCGAGCGTGTCGGCCTGGCGCCGCTCGACCACCTTGGCGAGCTCCGCGGCCGTGACGTCCTCGATGCGGCGCCCCTCGAACTCCTTCGGCCGCTCGAACGGCGTCATCGCCTCGTACTTGTTCGTGTACTGGCCCTGAAGGTCGGGATCGCCCCACGGTGTTTTCGGCGTGACGTAGCCACTTTGTGCGAGAGCTACCGCCGAACCGGCCATCCACGTACACAACGCAATCGCGATCGTTCGTCGCATGATTGATGCTCCTCGGATCGCAGAGCTAGCGGAGATCGCCGGGAACAGCATCACGCAGAGATCGCAGAGGAGCCGAGAACTTCTAATCAGATCTCTGCCCCTCGGCGATCTCTGCGTGGAGTCTCCGCGATCTCCGCAAACTCCGCGATCCGGTCACAGCTCGAGTCGCCGGAGCCGCAGCGCATTCGCGATGACGGACACCGAGCTGAAACTCATCGCCGCCGCCGCCAGCATCGGGCTCAGGAGCATCCCGAACGCTGGATACAGCACACCCGCCGCCACCGGCACGCCAAGCGAATTGTAGATGAAGGCGAAGAACAGGTTCTGCCGAATATTGCGCATTGTCGCGCGGCTCAGCCTGATGGCGCGGAGGATCGCGCGGAGATCGCCTTTGACGAGCGTCACCCCCGCGCTTTCCATCGCGACATCCGTCCCGGTGCCCATGGCGATGCCGACATCGGCTTGGGCGAGCGCCGGGGCATCGTTGATGCCGTCGCCCGCCATGGCGACGATGCGGCCGGCGCCTTGAAGCTGCCTGATCATCCCCGCTTTCTGGTCCGGCAACACGTCAGGGATGACCTCATCGATGCCGAGCCGACGCGCCACTGCCTCGGCCGTCGTGCGGTTGTCTCCCGTGAGCATCACGATGCGAAGGCCTTCTTTGTGAAGCGCCGCCATCGCGTCGCCCGTTGTCTCCTTGATCGGATCGGCGACGCCGAGCAGTCCGGCGAGCGCACCATCGATCGCGACGAACACGACGGTTTGGCCCTCGCGACGCAGTTCGTCAGCCGGCGCCGCACTGTCGGAGGTCGTGACGCGCATTTCGTCCATCAGCGCGCGGTTACCGAGAGCGACCCGCGTTCCGTCGACGCGACCACGCACGCCCTTGCCGGTGATCGACTCGAAGCTCTCGGTCTTCGCCAGTGAGATGCCGCGGTCGGACGCGCCCGCGACGATCGCGCTCGCCAGCGGATGCTCGCTCCCACGCTCGAGGCTCGCAGCCATGCGTAGCAGTGCTCGTTCGTCGATGCTTCCCACAGTGGTCACCGACACCAGCGCAGGCTTGCCGGCTGTGAGCGTGCCGGTCTTGTCGACGACGAGCGTGTTCACCGTACGAAGGACTTCGATGGCTTCAGCGTTCTTGAACAGCACTCCTGCAGTGGCACCTTTCCCCGTTGCCACCATGATCGACATCGGCGTCGCGAGGCCCAGCGCGCACGGGCACGCGATGATGAGGACCGCGACCGCGTTCACGATCGCATGCGCCATCCGTGGTTCGGGTCCAGTCAGTCCCCACACGACTGCCGTGACGATCGCGATGCCGACGACTGCCGGGACGAAATAGCCCGAGACCACGTCCGCCAGCTTCTGGATCGGCGCGCGGCTGCGCTGCGCCTGCGCCACCATGTTGACGATCTGCGCGAGCAGCGTGTCGCTGCCCACACGCTCGGCGCGCATGACCAGCGATCCGGTGCCGTTCACCGTTGCGCCAATCAGCCGGTCGCCGATCCGCTTTTCGACGGGGATCGACTCCCCCGTGACCATCGATTCATCGACGGCGCTCGCGCCCTCGAGCACCGTGCCGTCCACAGGCACCTTCTCGCCAGGCCGCACGCGCAGTCGATCGCCGGGGCGTATGTGTTCGAGCGGAACGTCTTCCTCGCCGCCATTCTCGTTGAGCCGCCTCGCCGTCTTCGGTGCGAGCCCGAGCAGCGCGCGAATCGCGGCACCCGTCCGGCTTCGTGCGCGAAGCTCCATCACCTGGCCGAGTAGCACGAGCGTGACAATTGCGGCCGCGGCTTCGAAGTAGACGCCGACCCGCCCATGCGCCAGGCGGAAGGACGCCGGGAAGATCGACGGGAAGGCCACCGCGACCACGCTGTAGACGTAGGCGACGGCGACGCCGAGCGCGATCAGCGTGAACATGTTGAGATGGCGCGTCACGAGCGACTGCCAGCCGCGCACGAAGAACGGCCATCCGCCCCACAGCACGACCGGCGTGGTCAAGGCGAATTGAAGCCACCCGAACGCCGATGAGTGCGCCAACGACGCGAACGCCGTGCCCGGAAGCATCTCGCTCATCGCCAGCAGCACCGCTGGAATCGTCAGCACGGTGCTGACCCAGAACCGGCGCGTCATGTCGTCGAGTTCCGGGTTGCCTTCCTCCTCGGCGGTGACGGTCACCGGCTCGAGTGCCATGCCGCAGATCGGGCACGAGCCGGGGCCCCACTGCCGTACCTCGGGGTGCATCGGGCACGTGTACTCGACGTCGGTCCTCACCGGCGCGGCGGGAGCGGCCGATGGATTCAGAAACTTCTCGGGGTTCTCTCGAAACTGCTCGAGGCAGCTCTCGGCGCAGAAGAAGTACGTCTCGCCCTTGTAGTCGACATGTCCCACCGCGTCTTCAGGCGCGATGGTCATCCCGCACACGGGGTCGAGGACTTCAGTTTGCACGTGCTGGTGCGCAGCCATCTCTTACCCTCGCCTCGAGGGACACTCTCAGTTCTTGACGTATTGCGATGGGTTCGCGTCGAACTTCGTCTTGCAGACCTTCGCGCAGAAGTAATACGTCTTGCCGTTGTACTGGCTGGTGGCCGCCGCCTTGGCCGGGTCCACTTGCATTCCGCAGACGACGTCGCGTTCCATGATTCCCTCCTGACTAAGACGCATCCGCCTCCGCCGAGGCTCCGGCGCCGAGGGTCCATTACATCAATTGCCAGCCGTTTGCGCTATTCTCGGGCGCCAGCACATCGAGTTCCACCATGACGCACTCACTGCCGCTTGCCGCGCGGATTGAAGAGACCGCGCGCGATCTCAGGCACACGCTCCGCTCTCTGAGCCGGCAAAAGTCGTTCACCGCCGTCGTCGTCCTGACACTGGCGCTTGGTATTGGTACCAACACGGCGGTGTTCTCCCTCGTCAGCGCCGTCGTGCTCGCGCCGCTTCGAGTTCCAGACGCCGCTCGACTGGTGCGATCGGTCACGGTCAACAACGGCGTGCCTCAACCGATTTCCGACGCCACCACCTACAAGGTGTGGCTGGACGACCGCGACTCGTTCCAGGACGTCTCCGCGTACCGGCTCGACTTCGTCAACCTGACGGCGGAGCGTGAACCCGAGCAGATTCCGGTCGCGCGTGTCAGCGAAGCGTTCTTTCGCCTGTTCGGTGCAGCGATCGTCGCCGGCCGCACGTTTTCAGCAGACGAGGATCGCCCTGGTGGCCCGGCGATCGCCGTGCTGAGCCATGGCCTGTGGACGAGGCGCTTTGCCGCCGACCGTGCGGTCGTTGGCCGCACGATTTCTCTCGGCAGTGTTCCGCACGTGATTGTCGGCGTCACCGGGCCGGACTTCGAGACCGAGCAGTTCGAGCCGACGCCGGACGTGTTCGTTCCGCTGCAGGCCGATCCTCAACGTGTCGACGGTGCGAGCATCTTCCAGATCGCCGCTCGTCTTCGCCCGGGTGTGACGCCGACGTCGGCCGATGCGAAGCTCGCCGTTGCCTGGGACGCCTTCGCCGCGCGATCACGGTCCGATGCCGTTCGCCGCGCCCGTCGCAGCGCCTGGACGGCGCAGCCGCTCCAGGAGGCGATGGTCGGGTCGATGCGTTCGTCGTTCAATCTGCTGCTGGGTGCCGTCGGTCTGCTGCTGCTCATCGCCTGCGCCAACATCGCCAATCTCCTGCTCGTTCGCGCGGACGTCCGCACGCGCGAGCTGGCGATTCGCGCGGCGGTCGGGGCAGGGCGTTGGCGCATCGTCCGTCAACTGCTGATCGAGAGCCTGGTGCTGTCGCTGGCCGGCGGCGCGGTGGCCCTGCTCGTGGGTCCGATCGCGATGCGGGCGCTGCTGACGCTGTATCCGGAAACGAATCCGTTCGTCCTTGGCGAGTCGACCACCATACCGCGTCTGGTCGACGCCGGATCGCAGATCGGCGTCGATGGGCGCGTGTTGCTCTTCACGCTCGCGGTCTCGATCGTGACGGGCGTCATCTTCGGCCTGTTGCCATCGATGCACATCGGACGGACCGACCTCAATGCCGTGCTGATGCGCGGCGGCGCCTCGTCCGGTCGTCGGAGGGTGAGCGGGCGCGCGCTGATCGTGGTCGTCGAGGTGGCGCTTGCGGTCGTCCTCGTTGCAGGGGCGGCCCTTCTCGTTCGGACGTCGCTGGCGCTGCGAACGGTGCAACCCGGTCTCGACCCCGACGGTGTGCTGACAATGCGGATGTCGGTGACGGGGACGCGATACGAGACGCGCGACGGCATCACCGAGCTGGCGCGCAACGGCATCGGACGTCTGCAGCAGATTCCGGGCGTCGCACGCGCGAGCACGACGTGCTGCATGCCGCTCGAGACGGTCTGGCAGCTCCCATTCGTGATGGCAAGTCGCGCCGGGCAGGGGCTCACCACGGCCGGCGCGATGACCTTTCACGGCTTCGCCGGATGGACGTTCGTCTCGCCCGGCTATTTCGACGTGTTTCGAGTGCCGATCCTGCGCGGCCGGGACTTCTCGGATGCCGACGACGCGAATGCGCCGGGCGTGGCGATCATCAACGAGGCGATGGCGCGGCGATACTGGCCGAACAGCGATCCGCTCGACGATCGGCTGATCGTCGGACGAGGCATGCGGCCGGCGTACGATGCCGATCCGATCCGGCAGATCATCGGCGTCGTCGGCAACGTCCGCGACACCGGACTTCGATCCAACCCCCGGCCGGCGATCTACGTGCCGATGGCGCAGCTGCCGGACGGCGTGACGGGTCCCAACGTCAGGCTGTTGCCGCTCGTCTGGATCGCGCGGACCAGCGTCGAGCCGCTGTCGCTGCGAGTTCCGATCGAAACAAATCTTCTGGCGGCGAGCGGTGGACTTCCGGTGGCGCGCGTTCGCCGGATGAGCGACGTGGTTGCGGAATCGACGGCACGCGCGCGGTTCGACACCTGGCTGATGACCGCGTTCGGCGCGTCTGCGCTGGTGCTCGCGGCCATCGGCGTCTATGGCCTCGCCGCCTATTGGGTGCAGCGCCGCTCGAAGGAGATCGGCATCCGGGTCGCGATCGGGGCCGGGTCGTCTGAGATCTCGCGCATGATCGTGCTGCAGGGGATGCGACTCGCGTTCGCCGGGGTCGTCATCGGCACGATCGGAGCGCTCGCGCTCGCGCGGCTGATGACCGCGTTCGTGTTCGGTGTGCCGCCGCACGATCCGGTTGTGTTCGTCAGCATTCCGCTCCTGCTCGGGGTGGTGGCGCTCGTCGCCGTATGGATTCCCGCACGGCGCGCCGGCCGGATTGATCCGCTGTCGATGCTGCGGGCTGAATGAGCTAACAAGCCATTGTTGATTGCCAGATCTTTGATTGTTGAATCGTTGACGATCGTTGATTTGGTGATTCTTGATTGAAAACGCGTCGAGTTAGCCCGTTGCGTGCTCAATCAACAATCAACAGTCGCCAATCAACGACGAATCAACGATCAAAGATCACGAGATCAACAATCGTTGTTAACGAGTCGACGATTACCAGCTGCCATTGAGATGACGACGGTCGTTCCGTATCTGCTGGGTGTCCGCACGCTACTGGAACGGATTCCATCGAACGAGTACCCGTTTCACCTGCCGCTCGTCCGTTCGCTCGACCTGACGTTCACCTCGCCGGTCACGTTCTTCGTCGGGGAGAACGGCACGGGCAAGTCGACGGTCATCGAAGCGGTGGCCGCGCTGTGCCGGCTGCCGGTGTCAGGGGGCAGCCGCAACGAGTTGGCGGCGAACCACGGGCCCGATTCGGCCAGCCCGCTCGCAAACGTGTTGCGGCCATCGTTTCGCCGCCGTCCGCGAGACGGCTACTTCCTGCGCGCCGAATTTCAGGCGCACTTCGCCTCGCTGCTCGACGCGCGCAAAGCCGATCCCGATTTCACGCGCTACGGCGATCCGTACGCCAGCTACGGCGGTCGCTCGTTGCACACGCGGTCGCATGGGGAGGCGTTTCTCGCGATCCTGCAGCATCGGATTCGCTCCGGGCTGTTTCTGTTCGATGAGCCCGAATCTGCGCTGTCGCCGCAGCGGCAGCTCGTGCTGCTCGCACACATCTCCGAGATGTTGGCCGCGGGGAAGTCGCAATTCCTCATCGCGACCCATTCCCCGATTCTGCTCACCACGCCCGGCGCGCAAATCCTCACCTTCGACGGCGACGTGGTGCGCGAGATC
>DASRJR010000481.1:0-5326 GCA_035649395.1 Vicinamibacterales bacterium | reverse complement strand
CGACTTTGACTTTCTGCACTTTCCCGTTTGCGCGGATCTCGACGTCCCGTTCCGATTCCTTGCCTTCGCCCGCGATCAGCGTCGCGACGTGCGTGCCGTGGCCATAGTCGTCGTAGGGATTGCCGCTCCGGCCGTCAGTCGTGAAATCGAAGAACCGGTCTGCGCGGCCGCCGCCGAGGTCGCCGCTCTTCTCGAGTCCCGAGTCGATCACGGCAATGCCGACCTTGTCGCCCTCGTACTCGGCCTCGTTCAAGCCCAGCGTCGCCCGAACCAGCTCCTTCACCTGCGACTCGTCTCCCCCGAGCTCTCCCGCGGCCTGATCGGCCATAACGATCGCGTCGACGGAAAGTCCCTCGACGTCGGGGTCCGCTTCGAGCGCCCGCAAGTCGTCGCCGTGCACGACCGCCGTGAACGAGTTGAGACGGCGATGCTCCGACTCGACGTGGTCGCCGTGCTTCTTCAGGCGATCAGCGACTGCCGCAGCGCGGTCGCGGCGCGTGCGCACGATGACGCGCTGGTCTGAGGCATCGCGGCGGTCTGCCGCCTGCTTCAGCACGCGATCGAGCTTCGACGGTTTGGGCGTCGGTGCTCCATCCTTGGCGTGGTTGACGGCAGGATGCGAGAACACCGCGAACAACAGCGCCGCGGCACCGAGCAGGCGAATCACACGAAGACGACGGCAGGGCGCACTCGAAGGCTTGGGGAGAGCCATTCAATCCCTCAGTAAGTGGGTCGTTAACTTGCAGTCCTCCACAGAGCAAGACGCGGACCCAGGTCGATCAGAAAAGTAAGTCGCTGCGCTGACATGGGTTGCGGGAACGATGGCGACGGGCGGGCTGACATCCTGTCGCGCGATGGAACAGGGGCCGTGGTCAGCAGTTGGACACGCGTATGAGTGAACGGAAATCGGCAGGCAAAACATCGACAGACGGTGCGGCACTTCAGCACACGGCCTCGAACAGCGGGTCAGCGCTGCGCGACGCGGCGCAGTCTGTCAATCCGTTTGCTCGTCCCTACGTCGTGACCGTCGTCGTTGCCGGGTGTCTGGTTCTGGCGACCTCGATCGTCGACGTCTGGTCGCTGCGGTCAGCGGTGCAGTGGTGGGCACTCGTGGCGCTGACGCTGGTCAGCGGATGGGCGGTACTCAAGATCCCGTCGGTGCCGGTGAATTTCTCGATCTCTGATGTGTTCACGCTGACGACCGCCGTCGTCTTCGGTCCAGCGGCCGGAACGGTCATTGTCGCCATCGACAGTCTGGTCATCTCGGCACGACTGGCGCGTGCCGGTCTGCCTCTCGAGCGGATTCTGTTCAACGCCGCGGCGCCGCCGGCGGCGATGTGGGTCTCCGCCCGTGTGTTCTTCTTTGCATCGGGTATTCAACCGTTGCACGAGACGCCGCTCGGCGTTGAGGTCGTGGCGCCGTGGTTGTTGTTGTTTGCAGGCATGTACTTCTTCCTGAACACCTACGCGATTGCGATCGCGGTCGCCCTGCATCAGCGGGCGAGCGCGTATGCGATCTGGCGCAGCCATTTTCAGAATCTCTGGGTGACGTTCATCGGCGGCGCGCTCGGGGCGGCGTTCGTCGTGTTCGCTCTCCAGCTTGGCACCTACGGCATCGTGGTGCTGTCGCTCCCGGTCGTGTTGGCGGCCATCCTGCACTTCGCGTATCGCAACGCCACCGGCCGCGTCGAGGATCAACTCAAACATCTCGCCGAGGTCAATCGGCTGCACCTGTCGACCATCGAGGCGCTCGCGCACGCCATCGACGCCAAGGACGGTGTGACCCACGATCACATTCGCCGCGTGCAGACCACGGCCGTCACGCTTGCTCAACGGATGGGCGTCACTGATCCGCTGGCGTTGCGCGCCATCGAGGCCGCGGCGCTGCTCCATGATGTCGGCAAAATCGCGATCCCCGAGCACATCCTGAACAAGCCTGGGAAGCTGACCTCGGCGGAGTTCGACCGGATGAAAACGCACGCGAGTATCGGGGCCGACATCCTCGAAGTCGTCGACTTCCCATATCCGGTCGTGCCGATCGTGCGTTACCACCACGAGAACTGGGACGGCACCGGCTATCCCGCCGGCTTGAAAGGCGCCGAAATCCCGATCGGCGCGCGCATCCTCTCCGTCGTCGACTGCTTCGATGCGTTGACGTCGGATCGTCCGTACCGCCGCGCCCTGTCGGTGGCAGAGACATTTCACATCATCGAGGCGCGGTCTGGGAAGGTGTACGACCCTGCGGTCGTTCACGCGTTTCGCGAGATGAAGGGTGTCGATCCAGCCGAGATCGCGGCCGCCACGCCCGTGTTCGAAGGCGCACCGCCCGCCCTCGAATCGGCCGCGACTGCGGCCCGAGGGGTCGACGAGATCCAGATGGCCGTGCAGCTCGGCGCTCGTCTGTCGCGGCACACCGACGATCTGTGGCAGGCCATCGCCGACGCGTTATGCGGACTGCCGGACGTCGACACCGCGGCGATCTTCCTGGTCAACGACGCGAACGAGGCGCTGGCGCCGGTGCGGACGAGCGGCCGCCACGCCCGGGAGCTCGCACGGCTGTCGATCGCGATGGGCGAGCGGATGAGCGGCTGGGTGGCCGCTGTCGGTCAACCGATGATCAACGCGGACGCGGCGTTGGATCTGTTCGATGTCGGAGCAGAGGCGCTGCGATCGGCGGCGGCGGTTCGTCACCGTGGACCGCAGGATGAGACCGCGGTCATTGCCCTCTATTCCACGCGGGCGCATGCGTTTGCCGACGTGCACGCGCGTCTGATCGAAGAAGCCGTGTCGCTGGCCCAGTCGCGCGCGTCGATTGCGGCGCTGACGACGACGCAGCAGCGCCCGCAGCGGTTCATTCGACGCGTCCGTTGACGATTGTTGATTTCATCGATCTTTGATTAGTGATTCGTTGTTGATTGTTGATTCGTGATTGATGATTGACCACTCAACCAGCTGGTTTGGCGTTTTGGGCACCGCCATCAAATCAACAATCAATAATCTCCAATCAACAACGATTCACAAATCGAAGATCAGAAATCAAAAATGATCCGTCGCTACTCGTACCGCATCGCATCGATCGGCGACAGATACGCGGCCTTGAGCGCTGGGTACACTCCGAAGACGATGCCCACCAGCACCGCGGCGCCCATGCTCACGACCATCGTCTGCCAGGTGGCCACCGCATAGATTGTCGCGCCGGTCTGCGCGCGCATGATCGCCGTGGTGACGAACGCCGCCGCCAATCCGACCACGACGCCGAGCAGCGCACCGGCGAGCGAGATCGTCACCGATTCGGCCAGGAACTGCGCGACGATGTCGCGTCGTTTGGCGCCGGTCGCCTTGCGCACGCCGATCTCGCGCGTGCGTTCCATCACCGACGCCAGCAGCACGTTCATGATGCCGATGCCACCGACGACGAGCGAGATCGCAGTGAAAGCGCCCATCAGGATCTTGAACAACCGGATCCCTTGATTCAGCTGCTGCAGCCGGTCGAGCCCGGTCGTCGCGATCGTGACCTCCGAGTCCGATCGCCATCGTCGATTTGTCGCATCCGCCCACGCGTCGATCTGGCCGCGAACGGCAACCACATCCTCGATTCGCGGCGCCTTGACCAGGATCGAGTGCGGACGCGGCGAAGCAGAGGGCACGACCGCACGCGGCGCCGCGGCGAATGGAACCATCGCGCCGAAGAGGCGCTCGCCGGGGAAAGCCGCCAGTACGCCGACGATCCGCCACTCGTGTCCTTGGAGCGTGAACGATGTGCCCACGATGGCCGACACGTCGCGCCCGGCCGCGAGCTCAGTCGCCAGCCGATTCGAGATGACGACCACGTCCGATCCGCCGGCCATCTCTGCGTCGGTCAGGAATCGCCCGTGTGCCACGTCCACGCCTGTCGCCGATGGCGCCCCCCAAACGCCGGTCACGAGCGCGGCACGACTCCGGCCGCCGCTGGCCGCGACGAACGTGCCGGTACCCTCGACGCGCAGCAGCACCGCACTCCCCGGCATCACCGCTTTCGAGAGCGCGGTGGCCTGGTCGATGGTAAAGACAGGATATGAGGTCCGCGGAACGGTCAGTCCGTCGACCATCTCGCTGGTTCTGGCGGAAACGGCGATGACTTGCAGACCATTCCGCTCGATCTGCTGGCGCGCGAAGGCTTCGGCGCCATCGCCAAGCGAGAGGACGCCGACGAGCGACGCCGCCCCCATGACGATGCCAAGCGTCGACAGGGTCGTCCGTACGGGGTTGGCGCGCAGCGTCTGCAGGCCGGCTTGGATCGATGGCAGCATGTCCCCGTATATACGTGAGCCGACACCGGGTAGCACATGCGATCGCTGAGTTGGCCGAGATCGCCGAGAAAGGCATCACGCAGAGATCGCCGACTCTGCGTGATGCCTTTCTCTGCGACCTCCGCTGCCTCAGGGTTCCCCGAGCGGGATGACCTGCACGGACGCGTCCCGCACTTCCTCGAGGAAGCGGTTCAGCGTCGATCCCTTCATCAGGATCTCCCAGCGAGACCGCGCGCTCTGGCCGAACACCACGTGCGTAATCCCCTCGCGCTTGGCGAATGCGATCAGGCCGTCGGCGGGGCGGTCGGCTTTCACTCGAACGATGGTCGCGCCAAGGCTCTCGGCGAGCGCGAGGTTGCGTTGCAGCGCATCGCGGTCCTCCGGCCGAATCCGGCCGGGCAGCTCCCGCGGCGTCTCGACGTAGACGGCGTACCACCGCGCGCCCAGGCGGCTGGCCACTCGCGCGCCGGCGCGAATCACCCGAGGCGCGTCGGCAGCCGAGCTCATACAGACCATCACGCGCTCGGGAATGAGCGCCGGCTCGAGCCCTTCGCGCTGCCGGTGCGAGGCGGCCTTGTCGCCCACTTCGTCGGCGACGGCCCGCAGCGCCAGCTCGCGCAGCGTGGAGATGTTGCTCTCGCGGAAGAAGTTGGTGAGCGCCTGTTCGACCTTCTCGGGCTTGTAGATCTTTCCCTGCCGTAAACGGCTCTGCAGCTCCTGCACCGTGACGTCGACGTTGACCACTTCGTCGGCGCGATCGAGAAACGTGTCGGGAATCGTTTCCCGCACGCGCACGCCCGTTACACGTCCGACCGCATCGTTCAGCGTCTCGAGGTGCTGGATGTTCACCGCTGTCAGCACGCTGATGCCGGCGTCGAGGATGTCGAGCACGTCCTGAAAGCGCTTCTCATGACGGCTGCCGGGCGCGTTGGTGTGCGCGAGCTCGTCGATGACGCAGAGTTGCGGTTTGCGCGCGATGATGGCGTCGACGTCCATCTCCTCGAGCGTGACCCCGCGGTACTCGACTCGTCGACGCG
>DASRJR010000480.1:0-44715 GCA_035649395.1 Vicinamibacterales bacterium | reverse complement strand
TGCGCGGCGTCGTTCTTCGCGATCACCATCACTCCCGACGTGCCGCGGTCGAGCCGGTGCACGATGCCTGGGCGGCGCTCACCGCCGATTCCACTCAGATCGGTGACGTGGTGCAGCAGGGCGTTGACGAGCGTTCCGGAGACATGGCCCGCACTTGGATGGATCACCATGCCGGCCGGCTTGTTCAGCACTGCAAGGTCCTGGTCCTGATACAGGATCTCGAGCGGGAGGGCCTCCGACGCCAACGGCGATTCGGAGGGCTCGGGCGTAACGACCACGACCTGGTCCGACTCGTGGACCAGGAGATTGGGCTTCGGGGACGACGACGCGCGGCCTGACGCTCCGCCGCGACGGATCTCGACGTGGCCGTCGGTGATCAGCTTCTGAATCTGCGACCGGGAGTAGTCGCCGAGGACCGAGACGAGGAAACGATCGAGGCGCTGGGCGTCAAAGTCGGCTGGAACGTCGAATGTCACGATGCCGCGAGTTCCCGAGTTCCTGAGTTCCGGGAGTTCCACAGTTCACCACTTCAGAGTTCCGCAGATCTGAGTTCCGCCGTTCGCAGAACTCCGGAACTCTGGAACTTCGGAACTCCGGAACTCGCGAGCACTACGCGGCGACCCGCTTCCGCTGTCCCTGCGTCCGCGGCGCCTCCGGTGTGGTGCGAGCGAGCCAGGCCAGCATCGCGAGACTGAGTGGCGCGAGGATGAGTGAAATGAGTTGCGAGGTCGACATGCCGAGCACCATCCCGCGCGGATCGCCGCGATAGAACTCGATGACATATCGCGAGATCGCGTAGAGCAGCATGTATGCCCAGAACGTTCGTCCGGCAAATGGACGACCGCGCCGCTCGGTGACCAGCAGGAGCACGAGGATCAGCAGCTCGGCTCCCGCTTCGTACAACTGCGTCGGGTGAAGCCGGACGTTGAGCGGAGTCCCTACAAGTGAGCTGGCGAGCGGGTTGGTAAAGGTGATTCCCCACGGGAGCTCTGTCGGCCGGCCGTAACAGCAGCCAGCCGCGAGACACCCCAATCGTCCCGTCACATGGCCGAGTGCGATTCCAGGCGCGAACACGTCACAGGTGGTCCAGAACGGCAGACGATGCCGCGCGATGTACCAGAACGCGACGCCCACCGCGAGAATCAGACCGCCGTAGAACACGCCACCGGAGCGGAACAGTCCCACCCACTCCAGCGGATCGCGAGCGAACTGATCGCGATCGACGACGACGAGCAGCAGCTTCGCGCCGATCAGCGCCGCGATGATGATGTAGATACCGAGGTCGAGCACGCGATTGGCGTCGAGCCCCCAACGCTTGGCTCTCGACATCGCGAGCCGCAGGCCCAGCAGATACGACGCTGCCAGCAGCACGCCGTAGGTGTAGACGGTAATCGGGCCGATCTTAAACAGTTCTGGATACACGGTAGTACCGCCCCATCCCGAGCATTTCGAGCACCATCAGCGTGACGCCCACGGTGATGGCCGCGTCGGCGACGTTGAACGCCCAGAAGTGCCAGCCACGCCAGTAGAAGTCGAAGAAGTCGAGCACATAGCCGAAGCGCACGCGATCGATCAGGTTGCCCGCGGCGCCGCCGATCACGAGCGCGAGTCCGAACCGCGTGAGCCGCTGCTCGTGCGCGATGGCCGAGATGTACAGTGCGAGCCCGACCAGCGCCGCGGTCTGCACGAGCGCCAGCAACGCCGCCTTGAACGGGAACTCCACCGCGTCCATCAGGCCGAAGGCTGCTCCCGTATTGTGGATCCGTGTGAGGCTGAAGAATCCGGGAATGACAGGCACGCTCTCATAGAGCGCGAGCGCCGGCCGGATGAGCATCTTGACGATCTGGTCGAGCACGAGCACAGCCGTGGCGACCCATATCGGGAGACGTGAGATCGCCACGCTACGCGGCCGCCGTCCCGCCGAGTGCGTCGACGCAGCGGTCGCAGATTCCCTCCCACTGCGGTTCGGTTCTGACGCTGGGCACGTATCGCCAGCAGCGCGCACACTTGACGCCTGGCGCCCGGTCGACGGTCACCCGTACGTCCTCGCCGCTCGACGCGTCCACCAGGAGCGCGACCTCGGAGACGTTGAAGAGCATCGGCAAATCGGCACGATGCCGCTCGAGCAAGCGTCCCAGCTCGCCGCTCGTCTTGAGTTCGACCGATGCGCCGAGCGCGGTGCCGATGATCTTGTCCTTGCGCTTCTGTTCGAGGGCGGCATTGACGACTTCGCGCACCTCCAACAGGCGCTGCCATTCTTTGACGAGGGCCGAGTCCACATAGCCGTCGACGCGCGGGAAGTCGGCGAGATGCACCGACCCTTCACGCGGCCCGGGCATGCGCCGCCAGAGATCATCGGCGGTGACCGGGAGAATCGGCGCCAGCAGGCGCGCGAGCCCGTCACACATCAGATACATCACCGTCTGCGTCGATCGCCGCTCGTGCGACCGGACCCCGAGCGTGTACATCCGATCCTTCGTCACGTCGACGTAGAACGCGCTGAGGTCGACCGTGAGGAGCATGTTCAGCGTTTGCGACACGGCAGAGAAGTCGTATTCGTCGTAGCCGCGGAGCATGCGCTGAGTGGCCTCGGCATACCGTGCCAGCGCGAACCGGTCGACCGGCGTCAACTCGCCGACCGGCAGCATATCGGTCTCCGGATTGAAGTCGTAGAGATTCGCCAGCAGGATCCGGCATGTGTTCCGGATCTTTCGATAGGCGTCGACCACGCGCGTCAGGATTTCACGGCTGACGCGCAGCTCCTCAGTGAACTCGGTCATCGACACCCAGAGGCGGATGATTTCGGCACCGCTCTCTTTGATCACATCCTGCGGGACGATGGCGTTGCCGAGCGACTTCGACATCTTGCGGCCTTCGAGATCGATGAGAAAGCCGTGCGTCAGCACTTCGTGGAACGGTGGGCGGCCGCGCGAGGCGAGCGCCACCAGCAGCGAGCTCTGAAACCACCCACGGTGCTGATCGCTGCCTTCGAGGTACATATCCGCCGGCCATCGCAGGTCGGCGGCGCGCGCGAGCACCGCTTCGTGGCTCGAGCCCGAGTCGAACCAGACGTCGAGGATGTCGCGCTCGCGCTCGAACGTCGTGCCGCCACACGATGGGCACGTCAGGCCGGGGGGAACGAACTCCTCGGTCGCGCGTTCGTACCACGCATCGGCGTTGTACTGCTCGAACACCGCTGCCGCGCGATCGATGATCGCCGTCGTCAGGATCGCCTCACCACACGACACGCAATCGAGGGCGGGGATGGGCACGCCCCAGGCGCGCTGGCGTGAGATGCACCAGTCGGGGCGATTCGACACCATGTTGAAGATGCGATCGCGGCCCCACGCCGGAATCCATTTGACCTCGTGATCGATGGCATGCCGCGCCGCCTCGCGCAGCGAGCGCGTGTGCCCGTCGGCCCCCGTGATCGTCGGCTCGCCATCCATCCGCACGAACCATTGCGAGGTGGCGAGGAAGATCACCGGATTGTGGCACCGCCAGCAGTGCGGGTATTGGTGCGACAGCGTCTCGCGATGCCACAGCCGTCCCTGTTCTTCGAGCGCTTTCTCGACGTGCGGGTTGGCGTCGAACACGCGCTGACCGCCGAAGCGCTCGACCGTCTCGAGGAAGTGTCCGCCAGGTCCCACCGGCGCATAGATCTCGAGACCGTATTTCTTCCCGGTGAGGAAGTCGTCGGCGCCGTGACCCGGCGCGGTGTGCACCGCTCCCGTGCCCTGCTCGAGCGTCACGTAGTCGGCGAGCACACTGACCGAGTCGCGGGTGTACAGCGGATGACGGAAGCGGATCCCCTCGAGCAGCTCTCCCTTCATCTTCGCGACCGGGCGATCGAACGGGCGTCCGACGGCCTGCGACACGCGCGCGGCCAGCGCCTCAGCGATGATCACCGCGCGTCCGTTCACGTCATACGCGGCGTAATCGAATTCCGGATGAAACGCGATCGCCAGGTTGGACGGAATCGTCCATGGCGTGGTCGTCCAGATCAAGACCGACACCTCGCGTCCGGCGAGGGCCGGCACACGCGTGGCGAGCTCGCCCGCCGCGTCCGGGTTCAGTGGGAACTCGACATAGATCGACGGCGAGACGTGGTCCTCGTATTCGACCTCGGCTTCGGCCAGTGCCGTCCGGCAGTGGATGCACCAGTGGACCGGTTTCTTGCCCTTATAGACGAGTCCACGCTCGACGAACTTGCCCAGGGCTCGGGCGATGTCCGCCTGGTAGCGAGGGTTCATCGTCAGGTAGTAGTGCTCCCAGTCCCCGAACACCATCAGGCGCTGAAACTCTTCGGTCATCTTGTTGATGAAGCGCCCCGCGTACTCGCGGCACGCACGCCGGATCTCGACGATCGACATGTCGCGCTTCTTCGGTCCGAGCTCGCGATCGACTCTGAGCTCGATCGGGAGGCCGTGACAGTCGTAGCCTGGCGTATACGGCACGTCGAAGCCCGCCATCGTCCGCGACTTGATGACGATGTCCTTCAGGATCTTGTTGAGCGCAGTGCCGAGATGGATGTTCCCATTGGCGTAGGGCGGGCCATCGTGGAAGACGAACTTGGGAGCCCCGCTGCGGGCCTGTCGGATCTGACCGTACAAATCCGTCGAGGCCCACCGCTTGAGCGCTTCCGGCTCGGCGGTTTGAAGGCTGGCTTTCATCGGAAAGTCAGTGCGGGGCAGATTAACGGTGTCCTTCCACTCAGGCATTGGGCGTGTAGCTGTAGTGTCCGGCTTTAGCCCGGACGAGAGAGATTTGGTGGATGAGATTCCGTGCAAATCACGGCTGCGGCCCCGTTGGCCGGGCGCACTGATTGTAGCCCGGCCCTATAATTCCCTGATGGTCAGCGTGGAACAGGCGTTGACCGAGGCCTCGACGGTCCGCGAACACGTGCTCGATAACGGCCTCCGTGTACTCATTCAGGAGGTGCACACCGCGCCGCTGGCCACGGTCTGGTGCTGGTATCGGGTGGGCTCGAAGGACGAGCGTCCGGGCCTGACCGGCATCTCGCACTGGGTCGAGCACATGAACTTCAAGGGCTCGACGAACATTCCCCGCGACAAGGTCAAAGGAATCATCGAACAGTACGGCGGCTATTGGAACGGCTACACCTGGATCGACCAGACCACCTACACCGAAACGGCGACGCGTGACGCGTTGGATCGCATGCTGTTCGTCGAGGCCGAGCGCATGGGCAGCTGCCTCTACGATCCCGCGGACTGCGAGTCGGAGCGCACGGTCATCATTTCCGAGCTGCAAGGTGGCGAGAACGACCCGGACCAGCTGCTGGACCAGGAGCTCACCGCCACCGCGTTCCGGCTGCACCCGTATCGTCACCCGACGATCGGCTGGCTCTCCGATCTCCAGACGATGACCCGCGACGATCTCTACGGGCACTATCGGCGATTTTATGTGCCGAACAACGCCACGTTGGTGATCGTCGGCGATGTCGTGGCCGACGAAGCGATACGCGCCGTGCAGACGCATTTCGGACGGTTGGAGTCGCGCGAGGTCGGTCCGCGGGTTCACCCGACCGAGCCTGAGCAGGTTGGCGAGCGGCGCGTCACGATCTCGAAGCCCGGCACCACGGCCTACCTGAAGATCGGCTTTCACGGTCCGTCGCTGAGGGACGAAGATTTCTTTCCGCTACTGGTGCTCGATGCCGCGCTGACCGGCGCCAAGGGCATCAACCTGTGGGCCAGCTTCCGGACGCCGCCACCGCAGCGCAGCACGCGGCTCTATCAGGCGCTCGTCAACAGCGGATTGGCGTCGGCCGTGAGCGCCGGGATGGTCCCGACGCATCAGCCGTTCCTGTACACCATCTCCGCGACAGCCACAGAAGGCGCCGAACTGCCTCGAGTCGAAGATGCCGCGCTGGGTGTGCTGGATCGCGTCCGTGCCGAAGGCATCACCCCGGACGAGCTGCAGAAGGCAAAAACGCAGCTGCGCGCGCGGCTGGTCTTCGAGAACGACAGCATTACCAACATCGCTCACCAGCTCGGCTACTTCGAAACGATCGCCAGCTGGCGGCTGTATCCCCGCCTCGACTCGCAAATCGCCGCGGTGACGCTCGAACAGGTCGGCTCGGTTGCCGCGAAACGGCTGGTAGCATCGAACCGAACGGTCGGGTGGTTCAAGCCGCAATGACCGGTCGAGAGTCAGCCGCCGCGGATGTTGCGCTGAAGATCGACGGTCTGGCACCGACGCGCGGCGTGCTGGACAACGGCGTCACCCTCCTCACGAAGCAGACGCGCACGACGCCGGCAGTGACCATTCATGCCAGCCTGGCGGGCGGAAGCGCCGTCGATCCCGCGGAGCTCTCGGGGGTCGCGCACTTCGTGTCACGCACGATCGACCGGGGTACCGCGCAGTACTCGGCCGATGCGCTCGCCGAACAGCTCGACAGCCGCGGGGTGTCGTTGTCGGTGTTGATCGGACGCCACGCGCTGTCGCTCGTCTGCACGTGCCTCGTCGAGGACTTCGAGGCGATTCTGTCGCTGGTCGGCGAGATCCTCATCTCGCCGACATTTCCGGCCGACGAAGTCGAGCGGCGGCGCGGCGAGATCGTGACCTTGATTCGGCAGGATGAGGACAGCCCCGCCGCGGTCGCCACCGACGCCCTGATGGCGATGCTCTACGGCGCGTCACACCCGTACGGCCGGCCGATTCGAGGCACCATCGCGCACGTCGACCACATCGACCGCGCCGCGCTGCAGCGATTCCATCAGGACCACGCCTCGCCCGCCGCATTGACGCTGGCTATCGTCGGAGACGTGGCACCGGGCGAGGTGCTGGACGCCGCGGCAGCGGCTTTCGGCACGTGGAGCGCCTCGGCTCAGCCGCCGGCCTCGCGTCCGGCAATCCCCGCGAATGCGGCGCGACGGACGCGCACGATCCCGATGATGAACAAGTCGCAGACCGACATCGCCTACGGGTTCACCGCGATCGCACGGTCGGATCCCGCGTTCTATGCGCACTGGCTGATGAACAACATCCTGGGCCAGTACTCGCTTGGCGGCCGGCTGGGCGACAGCATTCGGGAACGCCAGGGAATGGCGTACTACGTGTCCAGTTCACTCGATGCGAACCTGCTCGAGGGGCCGCTGATGATCCGGGCGGGCGTCAACCCGTCGAACGTCGAACGCGCCGTCGCGTCCATCGACGCGGAGTTGACCTCTCTCATGAAGGACGGTCCGACCACTCAGGAAGTGATCGAGTCGAAGCAGTACCTCATCGGGTCGATGCCTCGCACGCTGGAAACGAACGCGGGTATCGCCAGCTTCTTGCAGACGATCGAGCGCTTCGGTTTGGGGCTCGACTACGACGTACGGATGCCGGCGCTCCTGCAGCACGTGACGGGCGAGGAGATTCACGCCGCGGCCACGCGAGCGGTCGATCCATCGAGGGCGACGGTTGTCGTCGCCGGACCCTACGACGGTGCCCTTGCGTGAGCGTCGCTCGAACTCGATCGGCGGTCTAGACGAGTTCGAGTAACTCGCCCATCCTGCGAATCACAGGCACATCGGTGACGGGCGGACGATCATCCGATCGGTGCAGGAGCACTCCCCGCATCCCAACACGTCGCGCGCCGTCGATGTCGTGGGACAGGCTGTCGCCCACCATCACCGATTCCGCCGCGGTCACGCCAGCCAGCGTGATCGCCGCTTCGAAGATGCTCGGGTGCGGCTTCATGTAGCCGTGCTCCGACGATGACACCGCGGCCGCAATCAGTCCTTCGAGCTCGAAATGCTGCTGGAACGATGAGAGGCAGCGATGGGAATTCGAGATCAGCCCGATCTTCACCGCGCGTCGCGCCAGCTCGTTCAGCACGGGCGCGACGTCGTCATAGAGGAAGAAGTGCTGGTTCGCCGCCCACTCTCGATAGATCTCTCGCGCACAGTCATCCAGCCGCTCGCCGGTGCCACCCATTCCCTCGACGATGCGGCGCGTATAGCGCACGAAAATCTCGCCGTCGTACACGTGTTCCTGCGCCTCGTCGAGGATCGAAGAGGCGGCGCGCACGGCCGCACTGAACCGCGACCGATCGACGGCGATCCCGAATCGAGCGGCAAATTGCGCGTACCCCTCGTCCTGGAACATGGGTCCGGGATAAATCAGCGTGAAGTCGACGTCGAAGAAGACCGCAGCAACGGCGTCTAGCCGGGTGGCCATGCGAGTCCGCGACCGGCGAGCAGATGCAAATGGATGTGAAACACCGACTGGCCGGCTTCACGGCCTGTGTTGAATACCGTCCGGTAGCCCCGATCTGAATGGCCGTGTTCTTTCGCGAGCGCCGCCGCCACCCGGTGCATCGAGCCGACGAGTGCATCGTCATTCGGTGTCAGCTCGTTCAGCGTCGCGATGTGTCGGCGCGGGATGATCAGGACGTGCAGCGGCGCCTGTGGGTTGATGTCCTGGATGGCAACCACCTGATCGTCCTGATGGACGAACTTCCCGGGGATCTGACCGTCGATGATCTTGCAGAACAGGCAATCGCTCATTGGTGCTCACGCGCGGGCTGAAGCCCGCGCTCTACAAGAGTACGTCGCGCGGGGGCTTCAGCGCCCGCGTTGAATGATAGCCGTACGCGGGATGCCTTGAAGGTCGTTTCGGATTCGTTCAAGTCGCAGCGCCGGCCGTTGACCGACCAGACTATGGATGTCTTCCTCCTGGCCGAATCCGAACTCCATCAGTAACCAGCCGTTCGATGCCAGCGTGCGCGCGGCAGCGTCGAGAACTCCACTGATCGCATCGAGTCCCCGCTCACCGGCGAACAGCGCCCCCGCTGGCTCGTGCAAGACGGCCGGTGCCAGTGCCGTTCTGTCCGTTGCCTTGACGTATGGCGGATTCGCGACGATGAGATCGAACACATCGTCGATGCCGTCGAGAAACGCCGTCTCGACGAATTCGATTCGGTCGTCGACGTCATGTCGCTGTGCGTTCTGTCGGGCGATCGCGATCGCGTCTCGCGAGATATCGGTTGCGGTGATACCGCTGCCATGAATCTCATGCGCGAGGCTCACGGCCAGGTTTCCGCTGCCCGTGCCGATGTCGGCCATGCGGAGAGTGTCAATCGCACCGACTGGGACCTGTCTCGCCATAGCGGCAAAGCCGCGAAGGCGGACGATGTCGACGGCTTCTTCGACGATGAGCTCCGTCTCGGGTCGTGGGATCAGCACCGCCGGCGACACGATGAAGTCGAGTCCCCAGAACTCGCGATGGCCGACGATGTAAGCCGCCGGCTCGTGGGCGACGCGGCGGGCGATCCAATCAGAGAATCGCGGCTCGAGCGCCGGCGGCGTTTCCTGCGAACGTGCTGCGATCAGGTGCGCGCGATCCCACCCCAGGATCGTGCAGGCGAACAGCGGCACGTCGATGGCGGCTTCCTCCGCCGGGATTCCCGCGGCGATCAGCTGGTGGCGTGCGGCCGCGAGCGTTTCGAACAGCGTCAATGCTTGGTCGGTGCAGTCGGCGGCGGCTCGTCGGGGTCGATCTCGCTGGCCTCTTTCAGTTTCTCGGCGTTGTAGAACGAGCTCACCTGATCGAGCAGCTCGACGATGTCGCCGTCGAGCACATCGTGCAGCCGGTGCGTCGTGAAGCCGATGCGGTGGTCGGTGATGCGGCTCTGTGGAAAGTTGTAGGTCCGGATCTTCTCAGACCGATCGCCGGAGCCGACCTGGCCGCGGCGCTCCTTGGCGATGGCATCCTGCTGCTTCTGCATCTCGATCTCGTAGAGACGGGCGCGCAGCACCTTCATCGCCTTCGCACGGTTCTTGATCTGTGACTTCTCGTCCTGCTGCGAGACGACGAGTCCGGTGGGCAGGTGGGTGAGGCGCACAGCTGAATACGTCGTGTTGACGCTCTGACCGCCTGGGCCGCTGGAGCAGAACGTATCGATGCGCAGGTCCTTCTCCTGGATCTGAATATCGACGTCCTCCGCCTCTGGCAGCACGGCGACGGTTGCGGTCGACGTGTGAATGCGGCCGCTCGCTTCGGTCGCGGGCACGCGCTGCACGCGATGCACACCGCTCTCGTACTTCAGGCGGCTGTACACGCCCTTGCCTTCGATCGAGACGATCGCTTCCTTCAAGCCGCCGGCGCCGCTTTCGCTTGACGACATGACGTCGAGCTTCCAGCGCTGCCGCTCGGCGTAGCGCGTATACATCCGGAACAGATCGGCGGCAAAGAGCGCCGCCTCATCGCCGCCGGTCCCGGCGCGGATTTCGAGGATGACGTTCTTCTCGTCGTTGGGATCCTTCGGGATGAGCAGCGTCTTCAGATCCTGGAGCAGCAGCTCGCGTCGGCCATTGAGCGACGTCAGCTCCTCTTCGGCGAGCTCCCGCATCTCGTCGTCGCTGGCAGCCGCGAGCTCGCGTGCGCCGGCGATGTCCTGCTCGACGGTCTTGTACTCGCGGAATTTCGCCACGAGCGGCTCGAGCTCGGAAAGCGTCTTGGCCGCTTTCTTGTACTCGACCACATCTGATTGCAGCTCCACCGTGCCGAGCCGCGTCATCAGCTCTTCGTATCGCGCTTCAACGGAAGAAAGTTTATCGAACATCGCTGTTGGTCCGGCTAAAGCCGGACGCTACATCAGCCGCCTAAGGCGGCCCTACGTGTATCGGTCCGGCTTGAGCCGGACACTACATTAGCCGCCGGAAACCGGCGGGAGGAACGCGACCTCGTCTCCCTCCGACACCGGCGCCGACATCCTCGCATAGTCGGCGTTGACCGCCACCGACATCGTGCGCTCGTAATCGCCCAGGGCCGGCATCTCCGTGACGAGGGCCCTCCACACTGATTGGACGGTCGCCGGCCCGGGCACGTCCCGGACCAGCTCGCCGGAGCCCGCCAGATCTCGCAATCGAGCGAACAGCCGAATGGTTACGCGCATGCGATCTTGTAGGCCGCCTGCCGTGCCGCCTCGTCCTCGGGATCGGCGACCGCCCCCTCGAGCCAGACGTCTCCACCCGCAAAGTGCTCGTGCTTCCAGATCGGCACGATTTGCTTCACGCGCTCGATCGTGTAGCGACATGCGGCGAATGCGTTCGCTCGATGCGCAGACGCGGCCACGATGATGATGCTCGCCTCGCCGATCTCGAGCCGCCCGATGCGGTGATGCACGCCGAGACGCGTATCGGGCCAGGCCTGTTGTGCCTCCTCCACGATGCGCTGCAGCGTGCGGACCGCAAGGGCTTCGTAGGCCTCGTACACGAGGAACTCGACGCGACGGCCCTGGTTGTGATCACGCACCAGCCCGCTGAACGCGGTGATGGCGCCATCGCCCGAAGCCGACGCCGTAACGGCGCCGGTCAGTGCGATCAGGTCAAGCTCGCCAGGGCCTACGGCCACGAGGGGAACCCCCATCGATCCAGTATAGCCAGCCTTGGTTCCTCAGCCTCCGTGCCTCAGGTCCCTCATTGTCTACTTTTCCGGTTCTTCCACTTTTCCACTTTTCCACTTGTGGAAATGGTCCATCGGTCCGTGCCCTTTCCCTAACTGAGGGGCCGCCGCGATGGCGCCGGCCACATACGCCTGCGCGCGCGGAATCGCGTCGAGCAGCGTTCCGCCCAGCGCAAGCGTCGCAGTGATCGACGACGCGAACGTGCACCCCGTGCCGTGCGTATGACGGCCCGGGACGCGAGGGTGCCGGAACTCGACGAACTCGCCGTGACTGTAGAGCAGGTCGCGAATGTCGTCGGTCGGCAGATGGCCGCCTTTGATCACGACGTTCTTGGTGCCGAGTGCGGCAATCGCTTTAGCGGCGCGGCGTCGGTCGTCATCGCTACGAATCGTCAGGCTGGACAGCGCCTCGGCCTCCGGAATGTTTGGCGTGACGACAAACGCACGATGCAGCAGCTCCGCGCGCATCGTGGCCACCACGTCGTCGGAGACGAGACTGTCTCCGCTCTTGGCGATCATGACCGGATCGACGACCAGGAACGGCAGATCGAGATCGTGCACAGCTGCCGCGACGGCTTCGACGATGGCAGCCGTCGCGAGCATGCCGGTCTTCACCGCGTCCGCACCGATATCGGACGCCACCGCTTCGATCTGCGCGGTCACGAGGTCCGCCGACAACGCTTCGAATGTGGTGACGCCGAGCGTGTTTTGCGCGGTGACGGCCGTAATCGCACAGGTACCGTAGACGCCGTGTGCGGCGAAGGTCTTCAGATCGGCCTGGATGCCGGCACCGGCGCCCGAATCGCTTCCCGCGATCGTGAGCGCCGTTCGCATAAGCGAGCTGACTAGCGAGGTCGTCCGATCGCCCGCCAGATCGCCGGGACGAGCCCTGAGGCGATCGCCAGCTTGACGGTATCGGCGACGACGAACGGATAGAGTCCGGAGGCGAGCGCGGCGCTGAAACCAACCGCGGCGCTCCCGCTCGCGACGCGTGCAAACAACGCCAGCCACGTAATACCGGAGATGAAGATGATCGCCAGGCCGGCGAACATCGCCGCGAACGAGCCAAGATAGCGCCGATCGAGCCCGCGCTCCGCGAGCCAGCCGGCAACGAATGCCGCCACCGGATACGCCATCAGATATCCGCCTGTCGGTCCGAACAGTCGAAGCGGCCCTGGCGGAAGCGTGGCGGATGCTGCGAACACCGGCAACCCCGCTATGCCCGCGGCGAGGTACAGGATCTGGCTCGCAGCGCCGAGTCGCGAACCGAGCGCGAGACCGCCGATCAACACCACCATCGGCTGAAGCGTCAACGGCACCACCGTGAACGGTAGGGGCACGCTGACCTGCGCCGCCGCCGCTGTCAATGCCGTCACGAACAACACGGACGCGATCGGAATGGCGTTGGTGAGCGCCATCTCGCGCCGCGAACTCGCGGTGGTCAGAACGTTGAGCAGTGTGGCCGAGGTCGAATCGGACATCGCCGGGATTGTACTACCGCTGTTGTTCCCCGCGTTCGCGGCGCCGAGTCCGCAAGAACAGCACTAATCCCCACACGAGAATCGCCGCTGTTGAGAGACGCCAGATGCCACCCGCGCGCGCCGGATGGGGGGACAAGTGAGAGAAGAAGAGGGTTCGAACAAGCCCGGCAACGATTCCGAAATCGATAATGAGGAGGCTGGGAAGGTAAATGCGTTTGCCAGCGCCAACCAGGTTGTAAACCGTGAACCCTGCGAAGAACACCAGACCGGTCGCCTCCAAACCGATCGCGAACGTCCGGTTGTAGAGATAGACGTCGAAGAGGTCGTTCATGGCGCGAGCACGAGCAGGTACTGATACGGCAGGTCAAGACGCGACCGCACGTTCAAACGCGCGACGCGCGCGTCGGCCTCCACGACCTCGCTCGCCACACGCGGCACGTCTTCGTCGGGTCCCGGCCCGCCTCGACCGGGCTTCCAGTTGACGATCCCGATCAGACCTCCCGGCTTGAGCGTCTTGGCGAGGTTGCGCAGCAGCGGCACGCGCAGCTCGACGTCGACCTCCTGGTAGGAATCGACCATGAGGACGGCGTTGAGCATCGCCGCCGGCAGATTGGGATCGCTGCCCGAGCCGAGACGGGTCTCCACGTTTTGCAAACCCTCGCGGATGACACGACGCTTGATCGCTTCGATCATCAGCCGCTGCACGTCTTCGGCGTAGACCTTGCCATTGGGTCCGACGCGGCGCGCGAGCCGGATGGTGAACCATCCGGCGCCGGCGCCGATGTCGGCGACCTTCGAGCCTTCGGCCACGTGAAGGGCGTCCATGATTTCGTCAGGCTTCTGCCACGCGGCGCGATCGGGTGCCTCGAGCAATCCGAGATCGATTGGTGCGTAGAGCCGGCTGTGGCGTTGCGGCGTGGCGGCTTCGGACCTGGTCTGGCCCTGTGCGTGCACGAGCCCCACAGGTGTCTGGGCGATGAGCCCGGCCGCGAGCATCGCGACCGCCACGAAGCGGCGGCTCACGATTGGCCTCCCGTGCCGGCGATACCCGGGCGCGTCATGGCGTCGACCGAGAGTATGGCATCGAGCTGTGCCGCGTCGAGCAGGCGTTGTTCGAGGACCAGATCGCGAATCGATTTACCGGACCGCACCGCCTGTTTCGCGAGTTCCGCCGTCTTCGCGTACCCCAGATATGGGCTGAGCGCCGTCGCGACCGCGGTGCTGCGATCGAGCAACTCACGGCAGCGGGCGATGTCGGCCTCGATGCCGTCGACGGTGCGAGTGCGCAACACGTTCATCGCATTGGTCAGGATCGTCGATGCGTGCAGCGCGTTCCACGCCATCACCGGCATCATCACATTCAGCTCGAGCTGCCCTGCCTCCGCGGCTGCGCAGATGGTCATGTCGCAGCCGAGCACCTGGTAGCAGACCTGATTCACCATTTCCGGCACTGATGGATTGACCTTGCCCGGCATGATCGACGATCCGGGCTGCACGGCGGGCAGCACGATCTCGCTGAGACCGGCACGCGGCCCCATGCTGAGCAGCCGAAGGTCGCTCGCGATTTTCGACAACTCCACCCCGAGCCGCCGCATGGCGCTCGAGTAGGCGAGCACGTCGCCCATGCTCTGGGTGACGCGGAAGCGGTTGGCCGCCGGCACGACGTCGATACCGGTGAGCGTCTTGATGTTCTTGACCGCGCGCACCGTGTAGTCGTCGCCCGCGTTCAATCCGGTTCCGACTGCCGTTGCGCCGAGGTTCAACTCTTTGAGTTGGCCGGCCGCACCCTCGACATCATCGGCGCCCTGCTCGAGGCATGCGGCGTAGCCGCTGAACTCCTGTCCGAGCGTGATCGGCACGGCGTCTTGCAGATGCGTGCGTCCGACCTTGAGCACGTGTTGAAACGCATCTGCCTGGTTGAGGAACGACGCGGCCAGCGCGCGTGCGGCGTCGACGAGCTTACGGTGCGTGAGCAGCAGCGCCAGTCGCGTCGCCGTCGGAAACACGTCGTTGGTCGACTGACTCATGTTGACGTGATCGTTCGGGTGCACGAGACGGTACTCGCCGCGCACGCCGCCGAGCAGCTCCGCGGCGCGGTTGGCGAGCACCTCATTGGCGTTCATGTTGTGGGACGTGCCCGCACCCGCCTGATAGACGTCGACGACGAAGTGCTCGCGCAGTCCGCCGGCGAGGATCTCGTCGGCCGCGCGCGTAATCGCGCCGCCGAGACGCGTATCGAGCCGGCCGAGCGACATGTTCGCCTGCGCGGCCGCCTTCTTGACGATGATGGTCGCGGTGATGAGATCGGCGGGGGCGCGCAGACCGCTGATCGGAAAGTTTTCGACCGCCCGCGCCGTCTGGATGCCGTAGTAGGCATCGGCCGGAACGCCGTGTTCACCCAACGGATCCCGCTCTATGCGCATGGCAGATCTGTAAGGGGGTCGGGAGTCATTTTACCGTTCTCGAAAAATGACTCCCGACCCCATTTTCATATACTGATCGGATGCCGCAGGCTTTTTTCGACAGCGTCCTTCAACTGATCGTCCGTACCTCGACCGACCTGCCGCCGGACGTCCGAGCGGCGATGAAAGTCGCGATGCACCAGGAACAGACCGGCACGCAGTCGTCCCAGGCGCTGGCCGTGATCGCGCAGAACATCGACCTCGCGGCCGACTGCGAAGGCGCCATCTGCCAGGACACCGGCATGCCGACCTTCGAGGTGAAAACGCCCGTCGGCGCCAACCAGATCGAGATGAAGCGGCAGATCCGCGACGCGGTGGCCGAGGCCACGCGCCGCGGCAAGCTGCGTCCCAATTCAGTCGACTCGCTCACCGGCGAGAACTCGGGCAACAATCTCGGCCCCGGCACACCGATCGTCCACTTCGAGCAGTGGGAGCGCGACGACGTCGAGGTGAAGCTGATTCTCAAGGGCGGCGGCTGCGAGAACATGAACGCGCAGTACTCGCTTCCGGCGGACCTGCCGCATCTGGGGCGTGCCGATCGTTCGCTCGAGGGCGTGCGCAAGTGCATCCTTCATGCCGTCTGGCACGCGCAAGGGAAAGGCTGCGCACCCGGTGCGATCGGCGTGTGCATCGGCGGCGATCGCACGTCGGGATACGTTCACGCGAAGGAACAGTTGTTCCGCACGCTCGACGACGTCAATGCCGACCCGCGGCTCGCCGAGCTGGAAGCGTCGATCATGGGCGAAGTCAACAAGCTCGGCGTCGGCGCGATGGGATTCGGCGGACGCGTCTCGCTGATCGGCTGCAAGGTCGGCGCGATGAATCGTCTCCCGGCCAGCTTCTTCGTCTCTGTCGCCTACGACTGTTGGGCGTTCCGTCGTCTCGGTGTGGTGCTCGATGCGACGAGCGGCGAGATCACGCAGTGGCTGTATCGCGACGCGGCGCAGCCGGTCGTCCATATGGCCGACCAGTCTGGCTTTCCGCGCACCGGACGCGAAGTGGCGCTCCGAGCGCCGCTCAGCGAGGAGCAGGTGCGCGCGTTGAAGGTCGGCGACGTCGTGTTGCTGTCTGGCCGCGCGTATACCGGTCGCGACGCGGTACACCATCACCTGATGAAGCACGACCCGCCCGTCGACCTGCGAGGCGGGGTGATCTATCACTGCGGTCCAGTGGTTGCGAAAGAGGGTGATGGCTGGCGTGTGACCGCCGCCGGACCAACGACGAGCATTCGCGAGGAGCCGTATCAGGCCGACGTGATCACGCGATACGGTGTGCGTGCGGTGATCGGCAAGGGCGGCATGGGGGCGAAGACGCTGGCGGCGCTGCGCGAGGCGGGAGCCGTCTACCTGAATGCGATCGGCGGCGCCGCTCAGTTCTACTCGCGCACCATCACGAGCGTCGATGGCGTCTCACTGTTAGAGTTCGGCACGCCCGAGGCGATGTGGCACTTGACCGTGGAGAATTTTCCGGCAATCGTGACGATGGACGCCCACGGCAACAGCTTGCACAAGGACGTGGAAGAGGCCTCGGCCCATGAGCTCGCGGCCATCGGTAAGTGACGAGAGGTCAGCAGGATAGGTGAGGCTGGTCGCTCAAGCTCAGCTTGCCCGGTTCTCGCCGAAAATCGTATAATTTAAGGGTTTAGGAGCCATCTCACCATGATCAATGTGTCCCCCTTGGCAGCCACCAAGATCAACGAGCTGCTGTCGGAAGAGGGTAAGTCGGGCAGCGGGTTGCGGGTATTCGTGCAGGGCGGCGGTTGTTCCGGTTTCCAGTACGGCTTGATGATCGAGGAAGGCGGCGGCAACGGCGATCAGGTGTACGAGTCGAACGGCGTCAAGCTCTACGTCGATCCGATCAGCATCAGCTATCTCAAAGGCGCCGAAGTCGATTTCGTCGATACCGTGACCGGCGGCGGGTTCACGATCAAGAACCCGAACGCAACGTCGACGTGCGGCTGCGGTTCGTCGTTTAGCGTTTAACTTCGGTACTCCCCGTGAGGGTGATCCCGCTGTGGCGACGACCTTACCCGATCTGAGCAGACTCAAGCCGGTCGGCAGCAAGCGCTCGAGCAAGCGGGAGCAGATCGTCAACGTCTTTCTCCGTCAGGAAGGTCACCTCAGCGCCGACGACCTCGTCGATCTCATTCGACGGGACGATCATCGAATCAGCCGCGCGACCGTCTACCGCACGCTGCAGTGGATGGTCGACGCCGGCGTCGCGCGCAAGGTCGATTTCGGCGAAGGGCGCTTCCGCTTCGAGCACTCCTACCGGCAGCCGCGGCACTTCCACCTGATCTGCAAGGCCTGTCATCGTTCGTTCGAGTTCCTCAGCTCCGACATCGAAAGCCTCGTCGAGGAGGTGGCGGGGGCGCGCAACTTCACTGCCTCGCAGAGCGTGGTCCAGATCTACGGCACCTGTGAAGCGTGTCGCACCGGCCGAAGCTCCGCGCTCGAGGGCGGACACACCGACCTCGTCTTCGCGCGCGACGCGCTACGCATCGCGATTGCGACCGAGCGCAGCGGACTCGAGTTCTACACCCGCGCCGCCAAGCTCACGCGCGACACGCGCGGACGCAAAGTGTTTCAGGATCTCGCGCTCGAAGAGAAGGAGCATCTCGGCAAGCTCGAAGTGCGCTATGCGGAGCTGCTCCAGCGCGATCCGCAGCTCGAGTCGCGGCCGACGTTCCTCTTCTTCAAGGGCGCGGCCAATGGTCTCTTCGCCGAAGGCGCCGAACGGCTGTCGCGCGGCGTCGACGATCAGCAGGCGCTGCTGATCGGTATCCGCTGCGAGCGCGGATCGCATCGCTTCTTCAAGAAGTACGGGGAGCGGTTCGAAGATTCCGAGGGCAAGCAAATCTTCCTCGAGTTCGCGGACGAAGAGCGTGCGCACCTCGATCTGCTCCAGCGCGAGTTACAGGCGCTCGTCAAGCGTCAGGGCCGCCGCCGGCGTGCGCGCGCCGTACCTGCCACGGCCGCACGCGCCAGCGCGCGTTGATCGATCTTCATCTCCACACCACCGCCTCCGACGGCCGGTCCACGCCGTACGAGCTCGTCAACGAGGCCGCCAGCGCAGGGCTCACCGTGATGGCCGTGACCGATCACGATACGACCGCATCGGTGCAGGAAGTGCTGCAGCGTGCGAGCGGCCGCGGCATCGAGGCGATCCCAGGCATCGAGGTCACCGCCGTCGAGGACGGGCGCGACGTGCACGTGCTCGGCTACTTTCTCGATCCAGCTGACCACGCATTGGGAGTGTTCCTCGCGGGGCAGCGCCGCGCTCGCGTCGAGAGAGTGGTGGCGATCGGCGAACGGCTCGCGGCGTTGGGCATGCCGGTCGATCTCGGACTGTGGCTGAATGGAGTCCGCAACCACTCCACGCGATCGGTCGGCCGTCCGCAGGTGGCACGGGCGATGGTTGCCGCCGGTCACGTTCGTGACACGCGGGAAGCGTTCGACAAGTGGCTGGGTCGGGATGGCCCCGCGTTCGTTCCGCGATCGGGGCCATCGCCGGAGCATGTGATCGAGGCGATTCACGCGGCGGGCGGGCTGGCGTCGCTCGCACATCCAGGGCGGACGAAGATCGATGCGCGCATTCCTTCGCTGACGCGCGCCGGGCTCGACGCGATCGAGGTTTACCACTCCGATCACGACGACGCCGCTGTCGAGCGATATCGCGCCATGGCGCGTGAGCTCGGTCTGCTGTCGACCGGTGGCTCCGATTTCCACGGCGATCCGGATCATGGCGTCACCGTGGGAGCGGCGTCACTTCCGCGCGACGAGTGGCTCCGGCTCGACGCGGCGCGTCATCGCCATGCCGTCCGGTGACGTGGTCGTTCGACTGCGGAACGTCGTCAAGGACTATAAGGGACTAAGGCCACTTCGCATCGAGGCCCTCGACGTCACCGAAGGACAGCTGATGGCGCTGGTCGGGCTCGATCAGATGATGGCGGAGGTCCTCGTCGATCTGATCACCGCGGCGATCGTGCCCGACTCCGGTGAGGTCGTCGTGTTCGGACAGCCGACGGACGCGATCGCGGATCGAACTGCCTGGCTGGAGACCTTGGATCGGTTCGGCCTCCTGACGGAGCGCGCGGTGCTGCTCGATCAGCTCACGGTCGAACAGAACCTCGCGTTGCCGTTCTCGTTGGCGCTCGACGATCTGGATGATCCCGTGCGCCAGCGCGTCTGCAGCCTCGCCGCAGAGATCGGACTCGAGGACCGCCTGGCTGATAAGACCGGCTCGCTCGCGGCGCTCGATCGGTTGCGCGTCCGGCTCGGGCGTGCGCTCGCGCTCGGCCCGCGCGTGCTGCTGGCGGAACATCCCAACGCGACGTTGAACGATGACGAGCAGGCAACGTTTGCGGCCGATCTCACGCGCATTGCGAAGGCCAGGGGCGCCGCCGGCATCGTGCTGACGGCAAGTCAAGCATTCGCGCGCGCCGCCGCAGACGACGTACTGATACTTCAGCCGGCCACAGGCGCACTCCGGCCGTCGTCGGGATGGCGCCGCTGGTTCTCGTAATCAGGAAAGGCTCAGGAGGGTTTGGGGGGCCGCCGCGGCGACGAGGCGACCCGGCCTCAGGGCCGGGCAACGCACCTCAGTTTTCGATCAGTCGGACCTCCCCGGCTCGGGGACCTTTCGTCGATTCCTCCGACTGAAACTCGACACGCTGTCCTTCACGGAGCAGCTCGAAGACGGCCTGTCGGACCGCGCTGCGGTGAAAGAAGTGCTCGATACCTCCTTCATCACGGATGAAACCGAATCCCTTGTCGATGAGGAGGCGTGCGATTGTTCCGGTTGGCATAGCCGTGCCCTCCGATGGCGCGAACGAAGCTGCGCCAGTGTAGGGAAGTCCCAACTCCGAAGTCAAGCACCCCAAACCCTTTGCGCCACTGTGATTTGCGGTGCATCAGGACCCGCGGCGTCGGCACGGGGGTACGATGGCGCGTGCTCTCTGGAGTCATTCTGGCTGCGGGTGATTCGACGAGAATGGGCGCACCGAAAGCGCTGCTGTCGGCGCCCGACGGGCGTCCGTTCGTCGCCTACATCGTCCGTACGTGGCATGTTGCTGGGCTGACACACATTGCCGTGGTGACCGGTCACGCTCACGACGCGATCGTGGCCGCCCTCGATCGCGACGCGCCGGTTCCTCCGCCTCTGATCGTGCAGAACGACGATCCCTCGCGCGGCCAGCTCTCGTCGTTGCTGGTTGGACTCGACGCGATCGCCACGACGTCAACCGAGGGTGTGTTGATGACGCTCGTCGACGTGCCGCTCGCGCGACCTGAGACCGTGGCCGCGGTGATCGGCGCGTGGCGTCGTACGCGTGCGCCGATCGTACGCCCCGCGATCGGCGATCGCCATGGTCATCCGGTGTTGTTCGATCGACGTGTGTTCGAGGAGCTGCGACGAGCGCCGGCGACCGCCGGTGCGAAGGCGGTGGTCCGTGCGCATCAAGATCGGATCGTGAATGTCGAGGTGAGCGACGAAGGGTGTGTCGTCGATATCGACACACCCTTCGACTACGAACGTTATCTGAAGAGGTACCGGAACCCGCCCCAGAACTGATAGTTCACATCGGGGTCGCTCATGCGATCGAAGAACTGACGCCACTCGACGCTGAACTGCAGCTGGTTCTGGTTGGCGTTGCCGGCGATCGGGAAGTGCGCCGTGCCCAGCCACGCCAGCGTCACCGAGTCTGCATCCGTGTGCGTGAAGTCCCACAGCGACAGGCCCGTGCCGAGCTGCATGCCCCGGCCGCGAACGAATCGATAGCCGGCTTCTCCGTCGAGGAACAGGCTGGTGCGATCGCCTTCATCGAGGTTGATCGCGACGCCAATCGCCGGTGCGGTATACCAGCCCTGATTCCCGAACTGGACGCCACCCTTGAACCCAACCAGCTTGTTGCCAAAGGCCGGCACGGTGTTGTCGGGTCTGACGAAACCGAGACCAGCGGGGTCACGATCGTCGTATTGGCGCTGCTGCTTGCCGAAATAGCCAGCAATGAACGGACGCACCGCCAATTCCGCTTCCTCGGCAGCGAGGCGATCGGCTTCAGCTTTTTTCTGCGCTGCCTCGTCGGCTCGACGCTTGGCCTCTTCGGCGCGTTTGGCTTCCTCGGCCTTCCGTGCTTCTTCGGCCTTGCGCGCGGCTTCCGCCGCTTCAGCAGCCCTGCGGTCGGCGTCGGCCTTCGCTTGTGCGGCCTTCTTCGCTTCCTCGGCTTTGCGCGCCGCTTCCGCTGCTTCGGCCGCCTTGCGTGCTTCCTCGGCGCGGCGCGCCGCTTCGCGGCTCGGCTCGCGCGACACCAGCGCGATGTTGCCGCAGATCTTCGGCACGAAGAAGGTATAGGTGCCGACAAGATCGTCGATGACGAACTGGAAGCCTTCGAGCGACTCCTTGCCGTCCCATCGCGCCAATCCGGTGATCTGTGGCCCGCCGCGACGATACGCCATCCATTGGAACGTCGTGCCGCTCGGCACGGTCGTTTCCATGACGTTGCCGCCTCCGGTCAACGCTTTGATGACGTCGCCTCGCAACCCGCCGAGGCCGGCTTTATCGAGGACCGCTCCCACGTCATCCTGGAGACGCTGCTGCGAAAAGGTCTTGTTCAGTGCGGCGACCGTTGGAACCGGGGGAGTAAAGCGACTGGAGCCACCAAGCCTTCGCAGGGACTGGACGCGCTGTGTGGTAGTTGCTTGCTGAGCTTGTTCGTCTGCCGACGCAGGTGATGCGCCGAGCGGAGACACCAAACACAGCAAGGTCAGTACGCTCGCCCACAGCAAGCGGTTGAACAAACGTGAACTCATCGTTCGATTCCTCTGCAAAGAAGTGAACATATGTGCAGAAATTCTAACCTGCGTTGCGCGTTCTGCCACAAAAACTCATAAGCCATGCGTCGAATTACCGGACCATAGACGCGTATTCACCCGCATCCACGATCTGGCCCGTTCGCAACACCTCCGCGAGTTCGCGCGTCAACTGTTCGGCCAGTTGTGGACGCCCGTGAAAGGCCGCGGGGGTGTTCTGCAAGGAGGCAATCCTCGGTTCGCGCGCCTCGAGAACGGCGACCACGCACTGCACGGCATTCACTGCGGGGTTCAACTCCGTCTGTCCCGGCGGCACCATCCCGACGGCGGCGCGGAGCAGCACCACGTGCGTATCGAGTTGACGGATCTCGCGAATCTTCGCGACGTAGGACGCCGTGGGGTGGCTCGCGAAGATCGTGCGCAGCTCCGACGCGGTCTGCGTACGACCGTTCATCTGCGATCCATCGAAGCCGACGACCGTGCAGGTGTCCGTCAGGAGTGCCGCGAAGCCGTCGGCATCGCGCCGGTTCCATGCCTCGAGCATGCGCTGGTAGAAGGGGATGATCTGTCTGGAAAGCTCAACGGCCATCGAACGATCTCGGGGCGAGACGACCATCATACCTGCGCACGATGTCGCCGACCGTAGAGGCGGTGGTGCACCTCGTCAGCGAGGGTCGGTCAGAGACTTCCTCATGAAAACACACGCCATCGAACGGCCCGATGGCAATCGGTGCATGCCGCCGCCTCGTGCTTCGAAGCCGTGCACACGATAGAAGTCGACCGCCGCGAGCGACGCGTCGATGTCGAGGCGTGTCGCCCTGTTCGCGACGGCCTCGGCTTCAGCGCGTCGCAGCAGTGCCGAACCGACGCCGCGTCGAGCCGCCGATCCCCTGACATAGACGGCGATCCCGTGATCGGTGCCGTCCACGTAGTGTGACGAGAAGCCAAGCACTCGTCCCGGTTCGCCTCCATCGACCGCGATGAAGAAGACCACTCCCGATTGCATTGCCCGCAGGTACAAACCGGGCTCGACGTGGGCGCCCCATTCGCGGACGGTCCCCTCGTCGTAATAGGCCGGCCCGATCGATCGGATCGAATCGAGATGGGCGTCGGCAATGGCTTCGGCATCCGAGGCGTCAGCCCGGCGAATCTCGAAACTCATGAGTTGTCTAGGATACGATTCTGGGAACGCCGGCCCGTGATGACCGGCATGCGTCTCAATTACCGATAACCCTCATGTTCATGCGCACACCCGTCTTGACGGTAGCCTCGATTGCTCTGACGGTCTCGGCATGGGCGCAACAGGGCCACGGATACACGCCGGCCGATATCGAGAACGGCGGGCAGCTGTATCAGGCCAACTGCACCAGTTGCCACGGTCCCGACGGCGATGGCGTGGCGGGCACGAATCTGGGCAGCGGCAAGTTCAGACGCGGGACCACGGACGATGAAATCGTCAAGATCATCATCGGCGGTATCCCCGGCACCGCGATGCCACCGAATGGTTTCTCCGAAGGCCAGGCTGGAACGATCGTCGCGTACTTGCGTTCGCTCGCGGATGCGCCGGCAGGCGGTCCCACGATTCCGGGCGATCGTGCCCGGGGAAGGGCGCTGTTCGAAGGCAAGGGGCAGTGTCTGTCGTGCCACAGCGTGAGTGGCGTCGGCGCGAGAACCGCCCCGTCGCTCTCGGAGATCGGTTCATCGCGCCGCGCCGTCGAGCTCCAGCGCGCGCTCGTCGACCCGAGCGGCGAGATTCGCTCCGATCAGCGGCAGGTGCGTGCCGTGACGAAGCAGGGGGCGACCATCACCGGACGGTTGCTCAATCAGGACACCTACACGCTCCAGCTCCTGCAGACCAACGGACGCCTCGCGCTGCTCGACAGGACGAATCTTCGCGAGCTGACGATCCTCAAGGAGTCGCCGATGCCGTCGTACCAAGACAAGCTCGATGCGCAGGAATTGGCCGACGTCGTCGCCTATCTGCGCACCCTGAGGGGGCGGCCATGATCCGCGTTCGCCGATTCGCGTTCGTGGCGTGCGCGTTTGCCGCCCTGTGTGCGACCGGTGTGCTGCGCGCCCAGGTCTCCTTCGATCGCATCCTGCGTGGCGAAACCGAAACGCAGGACTGGTTGACATATTCGGGTGGCCTGACCGGTCAGCGGCATAGTTCCCTGGCGCAGATCACACCCGCCAACGTGAGCAACCTCGAGCTGCAATGGGTGCTTCAGGTGCGCTCGCTCGAAAAGTTCGAAGCGACTCCGCTCGTCGTGGATGGCGTGATGTACACCGTGCAGGCGCCGAATGACGTCATCGCGCTCGATGCGGCAACTGGGCGCGTGTACTGGACCTATCCGTACATCCCGTCTCCGCTGTCGCGGCTCTGCTGCGGTCGTGTGAACCGCGGGTTGGCCATCCTCGACAACACGCTGTATATGGCGACGATCGACGGTCACCTGATCGCGATCGACGCGAAGACCGGCGGTCTCGTGTGGAACGTCACGGTCGCGGGCGCACGAGCGGAAGCCGGTTACTCGTTCACCGTCGCGCCGCTCGTTGTGAAGGACAAGGTGATCATCGGCACCGCCGGTGGCGAATACGGCATCCGCGGCTTCCTGGCGGCGTTCGACGCCAAGACGGGGAAAGAAGCGTGGCGCTTCCACACTGTTGCCGCCGCAGGTGAAAAGGGCGGCGAGACCTGGGGAGCCGAGTCGTGGAAGGTCGGCGGCGGATCCATCTGGGTGACCGGCACCTACGATCGCGATCTCAACGTGACGTATTGGGGCGTCGGCAATCCCGGTCCGGACTGGAACGGTGATGTTCGGCCGGGCGACAACCTGTACACGGACTCGGTCGTGGCGCTCGATGCCGACACCGGCGAGCTCAAGTGGCACTTCCAGTTCACGCCGCACGACGTCTACGACTACGACTCGGTCCAGGTACCTGTGCTCGCCGACATCGAATGGCAGGGTGCGCGGCGCAAGGCGATGCTGTTCGCCAACCGCAACGGCATGTTCTACGTGCTCGACCGGACGACGGGAGAGTTCCTGCTCGGCAAGCCGTTCACCAAGGTGACGTGGAACACCGGCCTGGACGCGAAAGGACGCCCGCAGAACATGGTGCCGCTCACGGAAGACGGCGTGCTGGTGTATCCCGGCGTCCAGGGCGCGACGAATTGGTACTCCCCCTCGTTCAGCGCGCGCACGGGGCTGTTCTACGTGCCGACGTGGGTCGACACCTATTCGACCTTCACGAAGCGGCCGGTCGAGTACAAGGAAGGACAGCGCTACACCGGTGCGCTGCCTGGGGTGCCGGTCCGGATGTTGACGCCGGGCCCGGTCGTCAACCGCCGGCGCCCCGAGGAAGGGACTGGCGCCATTCTCGCGCTCGACCCGAAGACGGGACTCAAGAAGTGGGAGTACGCGATGAGCGACGTCGTCGATGCCGGCGTCCTCACGACTGCGTCCGACGTCGTGTTCTCCGGCAGCCGTGAAGGCTACGCATTCGCGCTCGACGCTCGTACGGGAGCGCTGTTGTGGAAGGCGAACGTCGGTGCCTCGGTGTCGAATGGCCCGATGACGTACGCGGTCGGTGGCCGGCAGCACGTCGCGTTTGCCGCAGGCAGCGCGCTCTTCGTCTACGCGCTCCGCCAGTAGGGGCCGTCCTTCGTACGTGGGGCCGCCTTTGAGGCGGCCCATTCACTCCTCTCTAGTCCACCTCGGTGCGATAGAACGTCACGCGTGTCATGCCGCCATCGACGCACGACACCGCGACGACGTCGCGCGCCATCGAGAAGTCGTTCATGCCGCAGCCGTCCCATGGCGGCGCGAGCGTGCGCATCACGCCCGAACCGAGCGGAATGATGGCGGCGCTGTACCCCATGTGCGCTTCGACGACTGAAGGGCTTTCCTGGCGGACACGCCAGAACGCGCGCCGTACCTGCGCGATCGGTGACAGCGTGCTCGCGGCAGCATCGACGCGCCACAGACGCGACCATCGGCCGTCGAACGAGATGCAGACGAATCCGTCGGCGCCCACCGGTGGCGTGGCGCAGTCGACTGAGAGTCGAGAGGACGCAATCGGCCGCGGTTCTCCACGGCCGGCGTGCAGCAAGGTCGTCGTATAGCGCCAGCTCGCGTCAAACCACGTGAGCGTCGGTCGATACCATGTTGCGGCCACGCCTAGCGCCACCGGCCCCTCGTCCAGGCGAGGGGCGTCGAGATACGCATTCGGTCCCACCGGCATCGTCCACGTCGTCTCGCGCGTGTCGTTGCTGCCGATCCGCCCATCGATGCGTGTGAATCGGTGGTTGGCGTGCGCGAGAGCGCGCCAGCGTCCCTCCGATCCGGCTTGAATGACGGCCACGCCTTCGGCCGGAAGCGACAGGGTCCACAACTGCCGTCCGGTCTGCAGATCGTCGGCGTGCAATCGACTGCGGCCCGGCTCGCGATCGAGCACGAGCACCCGGTTGTGATCGACGAGCGCCGCCGCCGACGCGTAAAACGAACGCGATGCACGGTCCACGCCGCTCACGGAGTAGTGGCGCGGCCGGGGCTCGTCGCCCCCGTCATCGTCGTCGTCGGCCGTGAGCAGGACTGCATCGCCCTCCGGCGCCAACGCGATCGAGTCGAATGTGCCATCGACCTCGCGCCGCTCCGTCATCGTCATCGCGACGTACTCGTCCGAGAGAGCGGGCATTTCGACTGCGAGCGGATCACGAACGACGCCGAGTAGGAACCACGGCGATCCGATCCACATCGCCGCTGCCGCGAGGACCGCAGCGCCAAGGCCGGCGCGGCGCCAGGACCGATCGCGCGACATCGCGAGGAAGCCCGCCAGCCCCAGCGTGCCCGCCGCGAACCACTCGCGGTCGCGGACCGCAGTGTGCAGATCGAACAGGTCGTGCGCGTGTGCCGCGATCAGCGGCAGACCCACGACCATCGGGATCGCAAGTGCGATCCGCTCGATCCAGAGCCAGGCGCGGTGCTGGTCATCGGAAGACGGCTCGGCACGCCGTCGAGCCGCCCACAATGCTGCCGCGGCCAGTGCCGCCAGAAAGATCATGTTGATCCAGTTGATGCGCGCCTCGTTGGCGTGGAGCAGCGCAGCGGACGTCAGCGTTGCCGCGAGCGCGGTCAGCATCGGCCGACTCGGGTGACGCAGTGCCAGCAGCAACGGGATCACCGACACGAACGCACCGCTGGAGATCGACGCGACCAGGACGAAGGTCGCCGCGGTCACACGCCGGCTGATCCGAGGCGCGGTGCGTGGGTGCGCGACGATCAGGTGGTCGACACGATCGAGCGCCTCCTGCACCCGCGCGGCGTCGTGGTCGTGAATCGGCATCGACCAGCGCCGACCCCGCTGATGGACCGCTCGGACCGCCGAGCCGCGCCACGTCGGAACGAGCCGGAGCTCGCGCAAGTCTGCATAAGCGAGCATCTCGGTACGGCGGGCGCGTTGATCGAGATCTTCTTGGCTCGCGTCGACGTCGCCGTCACACCAAAACAGGCGAACCCGATCCGCCTCGACCGCCAGCGCGCGCCCGCGCTCCGGCGAACCGATCACCACCCGCTCGATCGCGTTGTCCGGGGGCGGCGGGTTGCTGCGTCCGCGAATCGCGCGAATCCGGCGCGCGAGGCTCGGGTGTGTCGCGTGTTCCTCGAACTGCGCCGACCAGCGGCGCGGCACATGGTTGATCGCGTGCAGACGGATCAACCCGCCGATCAGCGCTTCGGGATCCTGGGAGAGCTCGATCGCGCGAAGATCCGCCTCGGTCTCCTTCGGCTGCATGCGCCGAGCCCGAAGCGACAGACCCGAGAATACGGCAATGATCGACGCGAGTAGAATCCACCACCCCGAGCCGGGCGCGTAGAGAGCCAGGGCGACTCCGCTGCCCATCAGCCCCACGATCATCGTCACGCCGGTTGCGTAGAGACGGCGGATTCGCGGCGTGTAGTGCTCGAGATGGGCGACCTCGTGCGCCAGCACTCCAGCGATCTCTGCGGAGGAAAGTTGTTCGAGCAGGGTGGGGAAGAAGAGCACGTGGTTGCCTCGCACCGACGGGATTGCGAGCGCGTTGGCAAACACGGCCCGGTTCTCTCCTGCTCTCCACAGTTGAGGCGGGGCGATGCGTGCGCGACCGAAAATCGCCTCGAACAGACCATCGAGATCCGATCGCGAGAGTGGTGACGCCTCGAAGACGACGAGCAGGATTCGGCTGTACCAGTGATGCCAGACCAGCCCGACGATGGTCGCCAGCCCGGCGCTCCACCACACCGTGGGCCGCTCAAGGCTCGCGATCGCAGCGGGTACCAGCGCGAGAAACCACCAGAATGCCCAGATACCTGCAACCAGGCGGACGCGCCAGAGAAAGTAGTGATGGAACGGCCAGGTCTCGCCGAGCAGCGACCGGCGCACGCGATGGGTCGTCCAGGTCAGCGCCAGCAGCTCGAGTGGCACAATCGCCAGCATCGCCCACCCAGCTGTCACGCCGATGACGATCGAGCAGGCGATCGTGGTCGCCGACACGCGTTGCACCATCGCGAGGTGGCGCTCGGGAAGAGTCGCCGCGTCGCCGCTCCTGAGCGTGCGACTCCACCACCAGTTCAACGCAGCAGGGATGAAGGCGATCGGGAAGGCGATCCAGAGCGCAAAGCCGTGCAGAAGATCGAACGAGCCTGCCATGGGAGCTCTTTCGTGTATCGGTTGAAAGAGCAGGAATCAGGAATCAGGAATCGGGAATCAGGCAAGTCCGGAATCAGGAATCAGGAATCAGGACCGGCTGAATGCTAGCGGCTGAAGCCTTATTGGCTAGCCCAGGCCTGATTCCTGATTCCTGATTCCTATTACAGCGGTTTCAACTCGGGAGTGACGCCCTCGGGCAACGGGTACTTGTCCGCGTTGAGCAGCATCGAGACGAGCTGATAGTAGCCGGTGACACCGATCAGGTCGACCACGCCACGTTCGCCGAATCGAGCTTTCGTTGCCTCGAACGTCTTGTCGCTCACCTGCTTGGTGGTCAGCAGCTCGTTGCAGAAGTTGTAGACCGTCTCTTCGTCGGGTTGCATCCCTGTAGGCCGCTTGCCAGTGGCAATCGCCTGGATGATCGATTCGCTGAGGCCGTTGGTGGCGGCGGCGCGCCGGTGCGCGTACCACTCGTAATGCGACGTCCAGTGACGCGCGGTGATGATGATCGCCAGCTCGTTCAGCTTCGGCGGGATCGACGAGTGGAATCGCATCGAGGCGCCGAACTGCTGCGCGAGGTCGCCCATCTCCGGGCTGCGCAGCAGCACGTTGAACGGTCCGGCCGCGCCGCGCCGCTCGCCCGAGATCAGGTTCTCGAACATCTTCTTCTGCGGCGGCGTCATCGTCTGGTAGGTCAGCGGCGCGAAGCGATTGCCGATCAATTTGACGGTGTTCGGATCGGGCGGCTTCGTGCCTGGTCCTGGGTTCTGTGCAGTCACAGCCCCCATCGTACCGATGATCGCGACAACCACGCACCAGAACGCAAAGTTGCGAAACATGCTTCGTCTCCGTCAATCAACAATGTTCTATTTCTTAAGGTGGCGTTCGAGCATCCGCCGGCGGACGACGGCGCCGTAGACGTTGCCGTCGGCGTCGACGCCGATACCTTCGGCGCCGGAGTGGTCGGCGACCGTTGATTCCATGTCTTCGATGAACGCTGTCACCGCGCCCGTCTTCGCACTACCGATGCGAACGCCCTTCTTGATGCCCGGCAACTCATGGGCACCGGTATCGGGGCCCGATTCAGAATCCGTGACGTAGATGGTGTCGTCCCTCGTGATCGTGATGCCGCTCGGCCGCCCGAACTGGCGCCACTGGGTGATGAACTTCCCGTCCTGATCGAAGATCTGAATGCGGTTGTTCTCGCGGTCGCCGACGAACAGGCGCCCCTGTGAATCCATCGCGATCGTGTGCGGCTCGCTGATCTCGCCGGGACCGGATCCTTTCTTGCCCCACTCCTTGATGTACTTGCCGTCCTTCGAGAAGCGCACCACGCGATTGTTCTTGCCGTTGCGGTGGCTGTCGGTCACGAAGATGTCGCCGTTCGGCGCGATCAGCACGTCAGTCGGTTGATCGAAGAGATCGGCGCCCGAGCCGCTGACGCCCGCCTTGCCGAGCGTCATCAGCACCTTGCCTTGAGGGCTGAACTTGAAGACCTGGTGCCCCTTGTCCTTCTCGCCGCGGGCATCGGTGACCCACAGGTTGCCGTCGCGATCGACCGTGGCGCCGTGCGGGAAAATGAACATCCCGGCGCCCCAGCTCGCGAGCAGCTTGCCCTTCTTGTCGTATTTGAGGATCGGCGCTTCCGAACGACCGGCGCACGAGTTCTCGAAGCAGCGGTGGATCACGTAGATCGATCCGTCTGGCGATGGTTCGACGGCGGTCACGGCGGCCCAGACCACGCCCTTGGGAAGCTCACCCCAGTCGCGCGTGGTGCGATACGGCTGCGGCAAATCGTTGCGCGGCGCGTCCTGCGTCTGAGCCGCCGCTCCAGCGGCGACGAGGAATATCCATACGAAGTGGAGTACGGATGATCGCTGCACACAACCTCCTCGAACCGCCAGCGACAGCAGCCTGTCTCGCCGAGGCCGAAGGCGGAGAGTCTACTCCCGCGAATCGTGTCGCGCAATCCGCCTAACGAGCCGCTTCCAACAACTGTTTGGTCCCTTCGAGCACTCCGCGCGTGCCTGCTTGAATCTCGCCGCGGGCGCGTCGGCGGACGAAGAAGCCGGTGAACCCACTCAATCCGTCCGACCGGCTTCGATTGATCGTGACGAGCCAGAAGCCCTGGCCGCGGGACGGATCTGGCATGAGCGTGCGTAGTTCGAGCGCCGTCCAGAAGTAGTGCGACGCGTAGAGCATCTTCGACGCGACGACGGTGTCGCCTTGCCCCGGAGCGATGACCAGATGGCTGATGCGGATCGTCGGCTTCAGGCCGAACTGTGTCTCCTGCCAGTAGAACACCGATGACGCGCTGGGCAACGTCGCAGATGGGTACTCGAGCAGATACCGGCGCAGCGCGGGAATTGAGGCGCTGAGATCAGGCATCTGCTCGACCAGCGCGCGAAACTCCTCGGCGACGAACGTCGGCCGCTCGTTGTCGCGGTAGACCGCCAGGCCGGCGTTGCCCTTTTCCAGGTAGCCGCGCACGTAATCCTGCGCGAGCCGGCGCATCACGGCGTCGGCGGCCACCTGCGGCGTGGACGTTTTCCAGTCGACCTCCATGCGGAACGCCTGCAACGCTTGCTGACTCAGCTTCAGTTCACAATCGCCCACGCGGCACGTGCGCAGGTCTTCGACGTCTTCGGCGGTCAGATGCAGGTCGGCGAAATCCTCGGGACGTGGCGGCGTGTTGATCCGGCGCGTGATTTTGAAGCGTCGTCCGCGCTCGAACTGCTCGATGTCCTTGACCGCCTCGACGTACTTGGCGATCGGCACGTTGATCCAGATCGCGCCGAACACGGCGAGCTCTTTCGTGGCGTCGGCGTCGAGCAGGCGGGTCAGCGGCGCGCCGGCGATCAGACGGGCGCGCTCGGCCGCAGTGGGACGGACGACTTTGGCAAGGTACGTCTCGAGTCGAGCAGGGAGCGCACTTCCGCCCCGGCCTTGCGCACGATCGACCGCTGGCGTGACGGCAATCGCGCAGAGCGCCGCCACGAACAGAGCTCTGTGATGGAGACGCGATGCGGTCACGCGTTTGACTCAGAGTAGGGCGTTGACTAGTGTACCTGCATTTCCAACGCTAAACCTCCACAGCGTGCGGTCCAGTGGACCGTCCTTCTCGGCGCGACCGCGCTCATCGTCTTTCTTTGTCTGCTCATTCTGCGGCCGTTCGCCGGTGTCATGGCGTGGTCAGCTGTGCTCGCCATTGCCTTCCACCCGGTGCACCGGTATCTGGTCCGGCGCACGGGGCGCGTCGCCTTGAGCGCGTTCGTGTGCAGCGTGCTCGTGGTGATGATGATCCTCATGCCGGCGGCGTTCCTCACTGGTCTCGCGATTAATCAGTACCTCGCGCTGCGCATTTACCTGCAGGAGTTAATCGCGAGCGGTGTCGACCTCAGCAGCATCACGCCGCTGCGGCAGATCTCGGCGTGGTTGGCGCGTTTCGGGCTCGACACGACCGCGATCATGGGCTACCTCTCGCAGTACGCGAGTGAGATCGGGCGCGCCACGGCGGGCTATTCGCTGGCGATCGCCGCGAACGTCACGAGCGTGTTCGCGTCGTTCCTCTTCACGATCTTCGCGACCTTCCTGCTGCTCCGCGACGGTGATCGGCTGGTATCGGGCATCGTGAATCTCATGCCGTTTGATCGCGCGCGGAGCGACGCGGTGGTGGCGCGAATCCGCGATGTGATTTATGCCAGCGTCTACGGCGTGCTCGTGATCGCGTTCATCCAGGGCGCGCTCGTGGCGTTGATGTTCCGGGTCCTCGGAATTCCATCGCCGGCGCTGTGGGGGATGGTCACGATGCTGACCAGCGTGATCCCGCTCGTCGGCTCGGCGGCTGTCTGGATACCCGGGACGATCTATCTGATCGCGATCGGGAAATGGCCGCAGGCGATCGTCCTCGGCGTCTGGGGCGGGGTCGTGGTCGGCAGCGTCGATAATTTCATCCGGCCGCGGTTGGTCGGAGAGCGCGTCGGCCTGAGCGAGCTGGTGACGTTCTTCGCGCTCCTCGGCGGCATCCAGGTGTTCGGCCTCGTTGGCATCGTCCTGGGGCCGCTCCTTTTTGCCGTCGCCGCGTCCATTCTCGACGTGCTGCGCGATGGCGACCCCGTGCCGATCGCGCCCCAGGAGGTTGAAGTGAAGGAGCCGGAACAGCCGCATGTCGAAACGCAGTGAACCGGTGTCGGCGGAAGCCTGCATCGCGCTCGCGGCCGCCGGTCGTGAGCTGCAGGCGTTTCCCAATCGCGAATTGAGCCTCGGATCGCTCGCCGTCTCGCGCGCACTGCCGGTGAAGGACAAGCGCCTCGTCGGTCCCTGGTGCTTTCTGGATCGGTTCGGTCCACTCTCCTTCACCGCAGGCAAACCGATGGACGTCGCCCCGCACCCGCACATCGGGCTGCAGACGGTCACGTGGCTGTTCGAGGGAGAGGTCGTTCACGACGACAGCCTCGGCAGCGAGGCGGTGCTTCGGCCGGGCGGAGTCAACGTGATGACCGCGGGCGGCGGCATCACCCATGCCGAGCAGACGCCGCGCGATCACACCGGGCGATTGAACGGCGTCCAGCTGTGGGTGGCGCTGCTCGATCGCGACCGCCACATGACGCCCTCGTTCGAACACGTGCAGGACGTGCCGACGATTGAAGGCGCCAGTGGCCTGGTCCACGTCTTTGCGGGATCGCTCGCGGAGGCCTCGTCCACCGCGCCGTTCCATTCGGCCATTGTCGGCGTCGATGTGCGGGTGCATCCCGGGCGAACGCTCGACCTGCCGCTCGAGCCGACGTTCGAGCACGCCGTCCTGGTCGTCCAAGGCGAATGCACGCTCGACGGTCAGCCGCTCGCCGAGCGGGTGCTCTACTACCTCGGTACGAACCGATCCGACGTCTGCTTCTCGAGCCGGGAAGGCGGGCGCCTGTTGTTGATCGGCGGCCCGCCCTTCCCGGAAACGATTCTCATGTGGTGGAACTTCGTGGCGCGCACGCCGGAGGAAATTGCGCAGGCGCGCACAGATTGGGAAGCGCACGCGCGCTTCGGTGAGGTCGTCGCTTACGCCGGACCACGCTTGGACGCACCGGCCCTGGTGCACCTCGCTCGCCCGAATCCGGTTTCTTGACGGGTCAGGCGATCCGTTCTGCTGCGGCCGGCCATTCGCCGTCGAGGAACGTGCGAATGGAATCGAGCACCAGGCCCGGTGCTTCGATCCACGGCACGTGTGCGGCATCGTGCACGGTCAGGAGCCGCGCATTGGGCAGAAGGCGCGCCCAGTCGCGTGCGCCGCCGTACGGGCCGCTTCGGTCCTTCGTGCCGTGGATGACGAGCACCGGCATCGTCGCGCAGCCGAAGTCCTCCGCGGTCAGCTTCAATTGCTGGATAGAGGGCTGCAGGTACTGCACCCACGGCGCCATGAAGTTGCGTTCGTTCGCTGAGTCGCACCGAGCCCACTTCAGCTTCACGATGTCGGCGGGGTTCATGACATAAATCGGATTGATGATCGTCCAGAACCGCCGGCACATCTCCACCGGGTCGAGTGTGGCCTGTTCCTTCATCAGCTCGCCGAGCTGCGCCAACGCGTTCGCCAAAACCTCGTCGGCATAGCGCAAGTCAGGCGGATACTCACGGCTCTGATCGGGCGCCATTGACCCGATTTGAACAACGCGCCGCACAGACGAGGGATGCTTCATCGCATAGAGCGCGACGGTCACACCCGCGTACGAATGACCGATCACATCCACCTGGTCGACGCCGAAGTGTGTGCGGATGGTCTCGAGGTCGTCGACGTCGTGATGAACGCCTCGCTCGATTTGCGAACGGTCGCGCGCGGTGTCGGATCGCCCGCGGTTGCGCGGATCGAAGAACACGATCGTGCGCCCCTCGAGAATCGACGCGAAGTCGTCGACGGTTGGCACTCCGTTGATGAAGAGAGCGACGCTCGGTCCTGTGCCTGTCTGGCGATAGAAGAGGCGAAGTTCGTCAGCAGTGGTGATGTAGCCTTCGTGTGTCGTCATGCGATCGCACTCCCAAAAAGACGAAAGCCGCGCACGGACGCGGCTTTCGCAGAGACAGTTCCCAGCCTGACAGTGTTTTTAGAAACACGAAGGGCCGCGATCGGTCCGCGGCCCAGGAGATCCACGCAGCAACAAAAAGAGCCGCGGGGTTCGCGGCTCTCGGCGGAGATGAGTATCGCCGAACCGCGATACCGCGGTCAAGCGTCTTAGATTTGCCCGGCCCGTTTCAACGCGTGATAGCGGTTGACGAGCTCCACCCCGAGCCGCTGCGGTTCCGCATCGACCATCAGCGTGGGATTCTTCGCCAGGCGATTGAACGCGTCGCGGCGCGACTGCTCGTACATGTGCGCGCTGGCGACCTCGATCGCCGCGTCTCCGCTCGACATCGGCTGCGTCTGCAGCTCGCGAACGACGCGTTCGCGCAGGCTGGCGAGCAGCACGAGATGTCGCGGACGCAGCAGCCGCATCGCATGCCCGAGCTCCGCGCTGTCCTCATCGCGGAAATTCGTGATGACGATCACCAGCGACCGTTTGCGATGGCGCCGCAGCACTTCCTGTGCGGCGGCGACGTAATCGGAATGCGTCGGCGTCGGTTGAACGCCGTAGAGCTGCCCCATGAGCGCGTTGAGCGCGTGCGCGCCTTTGCGCGGCGCGAACGATCGCGCGTCTCCTGCCGGCGTGCCGAACGTCATCGCGCCGACCGCATCGCCCTGCTTCAGCGCGACATAGGTGAGCAGCATGACGGCGTTGAGCACCTGGTCGAAATGCGTGGTCCCGATCGCACCGCCGCGATCGTCGGCGCGCATGCGGCGTCCGCAGTCGACCAGCAGCATGACGCACTGATCGCGCTCGTCCTGATACTCGCGCACGATCGGCTTGTCGAGACGCAGCGTCGCGCGCCAGTCGATGTGCCGGACCGAGTCGCCGAGCCGATACTCGGACAGCTGCTTGAAGTCGGTGCCCTGTCCGCGCAGCTGATACGTCTTGATGCCGATTTCCTGAAGACGACGATCGCCGGCGAGCCAGGCGTATCGCGCCACTTGGGAGAAATCCGGATAGACCCGGCGCCGGTCGATGGCGCCGAGGCGCTCGAGGAGCTCGCAGAAGCCCCAACGCGAGTGGACGCGCACATCGGCCGGCTCGAACGTCACCTCGCCTCGTACGGTCGGCACGATCGAGTAGGTCGTCTCGACGCTGCTGGCGCCGGGAAGCGTCAGACGCGTAGGCAGCCCCTCCGTTTGAAATGTCGGGTCGACGTAATCGTGGAGATCGACCGTCCACGTCAACGCCCCCGGGTTGTCGAGCGTCACGCGAATCGATCGCCGGCTCCCAATCGCAAACGCGGCAGGGAGGTGCCGCGCCAGCGTCACGGCCGTCCGCCGCCATGCCACCCGCGTGATGGCGTAGTCGACCAGCATCGCGACCATCAGTCCGCCGAGAACGAGCGCTGCAATAGGACCAGCGACGGCGACCGCGACGCCTGCCAGCAACGCGGCGAGTGTGCCGACGATGCTGATACCACACGCGAGGAGCGTCGGCCGACCAGGTACGAGAGGGATCGTCACGGCGAGTGGAACGGAATTACCCGCGTGGCGCCGCGACGGTGTCGATGACCTCGCGCAGGAGGTCGTTCGTCGTGCGCCCTTCGAGCAGCGCGTCCGGGGCAAGTGCCACCCGGTGCCGCAGCGACGGTAGCGCGATCCGTTTCACGTCGTCGGGCGTCGCATACGAACGTCCTTCGACGAGCGCGACGGCGCGCGCCCCTCGCACCAGCGCAAGGGCGCCGCGCGAGCTGCTGCCGACCGCAAGTCCGGCGTACTCGCGCGTGGCCCGAATGATGCGGACCGCATAGTCGATGACCTGATCGTCGACGCGCTGACGCGCGGCCAGCTGCTGCAGCGCGATGACCCCTCGTCCGTCGAGACACGGCGTCACGTCAGCCAGCGGCAGCTCGTCTCCGGTCTGGTTTGTCGTCACCCGCAGAACGACCGCCACTTCTTCTGCGATCGAGGGATAGCCGATTTCAACCTTGAAGAGGAACCGATCGAGCTGGGCTTCCGGGAGCGGATACGTGCCTTCCGTCTCCACCGGGTTCTGTGTCGCCAGCACCATGAACGGCTTCGGCAGCGGCAGCGTCTGCCCTTCGAGCGTGACCTGGTATTCCTGCATCACCTCGAGCAGCGCGCTCTGCGTCTTGGCCGGCGCCCGATTGATTTCGTCGGCGAGGAGCACGTGCGTGAATACCGGGCCGCGCACGATTCTCAGCTCTCGCGTCGACGGATCGAGCACGGCATGGCCGGTGATGTCCGACGGCATCATGTCGGGCGTGAACTGCACGCGCGCATGCGGCAGCGACAGCGCCTGTGACAGCGCGCGCACGAGCAGCGTCTTGCCAAGGCCGGGCACGCCCTCGATCAGCACGTGTCCCGACGCGACGAGCGCCACGATGACCTGCTCGACGACGGCTGACTGTCCGACGACCGCCCGGCCGATCGCGGTACGCAGGGCGTCGAGCATCTGGGCCGCCTGCTCGACAGACGAGGTAGTTTCAAGCTGTTCCATGTATGGACCCGTGTTCAACGACTCTTCGGTCTGACTCAGTGCCGTCGTGAGCCTGTCGGGAGACGAGCGCAAGACGACGGGCCGATTCGAGCACCGCGATTGTGTTGCGGAGTTCCGAGGGGCGCCGTGCCCCCTCGTGATGAATCGCGTTCAGCAACGCTTGTGAGTCGAGGCCGGTCAACGTCGCCAGCGCCTGGCCTCGATCCTTGGCAGACAGGTTCTGGTATCCAGCGACCCGGCGCGCGGCAGCCTCGTCGAGGGCTCGGACGGACGCCGCGTGCAACGCGGCACCGCCGCCGTGCCGCAGCGCGAATCGTCCCGTGCCTCGGATCTGCTCGGCGAGCGAACGTCGCGCGGCGACGATCGGCGCGACGAGCGGGCCAAAACGGACGCCGGTGCGCCAGAGCGCGAGCGCGATCAGCGCGAGCGACAGCACGACGACCGGCGCGCCATATCGCCACGTGAGCGTGAGCAGCGACGGATGATCGTCTTCTGACAGAAAGTGCACGTCGTCTTGCCGCCGCAGTTCAGTGGCCGCAACGAAGAGACGGGCGTGATCACCGTCGAACAGCCCTCGATACCGGAACGGCGATCCGTTGACCACCGTGACGTGACCGCGTCCGAGCGCGACGCGAATCGCCTGAATGCCCGACGTGTCGCGAAGGCGCCAGATGCCGGCGCCCTTGGACGTCAGGAACGACACGCGGTCGAAACCACACAGCCAGAACCGCGGGCCCGGTTTCGCGCCGCGCCGCGACGCCGGGTCGCGCTCTTCGTCGAACAGCCGGCAGGGTTCCTCCGGCTTGTCGTCGTTTTCCTCCGACACCGCATCGAAGTCGTAGTCGACGGCAACGCCCGACCAGCGCTCGAAATCCTCCTCGTCTTCGGCCACGGTTGCGTCGACGACGAGGCGACCTCCGCTTTCGACCCATCGCTTCAGAGCCTCGCGGCGTGTCACGCTCAGGCTCCATCGCCACGTCGATGCGACGATGACCGAATCGCGCGGCGGCGTGGTGAACACACGATCCCAGACGCTGCTCGATCCGAGTGCTTCGGTGAATCGCTGTGCGGCGTAGAACGGGTTGGTGAGCGCTTCGCCTTTGGGTGGCAACGGCAGCGTCGTGTCGGCCCAATAGGTGTTGCTCGCGATCCAGAACACGAGCCCGAGGAGCGGCACCGCGATGAGCAACCCGATTCCGGTGCGCTTCATGCGGCGCTTCCCTCGGCGGCTGAATGCGGCCCGGGGACCGCATCGAGCGCCGCCGCGAACCCGTCGCAGAGCTCGTAGACCGCGGCTCCGGTGACGGACTCGCGACCGTAGACCGATCGCTGCCACACCCGGATCAGACGGACGGTGTACTCGTGCCGCGTGGCGGCGAGATAGCCGGCCGCCAGCGTGAGACAGTCGCCCTCGGTGCTCGAGTCACGAATCGGCACGCGGTGGACGTGTGCGAGTCGCGACAGCATTCCACGATAGAGCAGCGCCAAGGCCGCGCGATGGTCGCCACGGTCCCACAACGCACGCGCGGCTGCGCCGATGTCGTCGGGCAGCGTCTCGGGACGGATGTCGAGATCGCGCACGTGCGTGGGCGCGATGAATCCGCCAGTCGTTCCGGCGCGGCCCTTGAGCGAGCGGACCAGGCGGCTGATGTAGACGCCCAGCAACCCCGCCAGCACCGCTGCGGCGCACCACACGAGCGCACGTGCGGAGCGGTCCATCCAGCGGAACAGATCGACGGTCCAGCGCAGCCAAGCTGGCAAACTGAATGGTTTCGACTCACCCGCCGATCGCCACTTCAGTGTCTTGATCGTCTGCTCGGTCGCGAGATTGGGATCGGCCTTGACCTTCGCCACAGCGCGAACGATCTCGGGGGCTTGCGGGCCCTCGGGCTCTTTCAGGTCGCGAGCAGGCTGGGCGTGGACCGTCGCCAACAGGACGAGCGCCGTCACGAGCGTGGCCGCGATGCCGTTACGCCGCAAACGCACGGCGGAACTCCTGTTCGATGTCCCAGGCTTCGAGCTCGGCTCGCCGATTGAGATACATCGCGAACCCGGCGGCGACGTAGAACGGTTCGAGAAACAGCACGGCCAGCGCATACGCCACCGGTGCGGCGAACGCGAGCAGGCCTGGGACCTCGCCAGAAATCAGATCGGCGACCTGCGGTGTCTGACGCAGCGGCGCCAGCCAGAAGACGAGCGACATCAGCGCGAACGAGAGGCCGGTCTCGGCCGCGGCAAACGCCGACGTCATCATCAGCGCCGAGCCGAGGTTTCGGCGGCGGATCTGACGCACGCGGCCGCGCGCCTGCCACAGTGAGAGGCCCTCCAGCTGATACACCGGCTGCGTGAGCGAACGCCACAGCGAGACGCGCTGAATCGTCCAGGTAAAGATGAACTGTCGCCACCACACGTGACGCTGCGCGCGCCAGAGATCGGACGGTCGCGTCGGCTGGCCAAACGCCGAGCGCGACAGGATGAAGAGGATCGTCCGATCGAGCCACGGCTTCATCCACCAGATCAGCAGCGAGGGCAGCCATCCCGCGATCTGATGACAGGCGAGCGCAAGGGCGATCGCCGGCACGGCGACGAGCAGATAGCTGGGGTACACCGATCGGGCCGCATGCTGACACAGACGAGTACCCAGATCGGCCGCTTCGAGCGGCGTCCGCGGCCTCAACCGCAGAGCGAGCGCGTCAATCTGCACGGCGGCCTTGAAACAGCAGGTAGCCGAGCACCGCGGCCCAACACAGCGACGCCACGCCGTACTTGAGCGTCGGTGCCAGCCAGCTCGCCGACGACCAGAACGCCTCGATGGCGGCGGCGACGACGAGCATGGCGGTGACGCCGTAGAGAATGACGACGACCTCGCGAGATGCGAGGATGAGCGCTTGCAGGCGTGTCAGGCGCCCCGGCGCGAGCAGCGCGTGCCCGATGCGTAATCCAGCGGCGCCGGACAGCACGATCGCCGTCAGTTCGAACGCCGAGTGCGTGGCCACGAACGAGAAGAACGTGGTTGACAGCCCGCGTTCGGCCAGGTAGCCGGCGATCGCGCCGCCGAACGCGCCGTTGACCGCGAGGAAGAAGATGCTGCCGACGCCGACGAACAGCCCGCCGGCAAAACACTGGAACGACACGCTGATGTTGTTCCGGATGTAGTAGCCGAACATCACCCAATCAGTGCTGGCCGTGCGCATGCGCCCAATCGAATGGGCCGACGACGAGTACATCTGTTCGAATTCGGCGGCGGTCTCCGAGTCGACCACCGAGAGGATCAGTTCGGGGCGAGAGTACACGAGCACGCCGATGACGATCGTGGGCAGCACGAAGAGCGCCGCGGCCGCGGCGACGTACCATCGCTGCGCTCTGACGGCCGCGGGGAAGCCCACCGCGACGAGCCGGCCCAGACGCGCGACGCCGAACTCGCGCTGATGGTAGATCAACTGATGCGCCGTCGACGTCATCCGCTCGAGGCGATCGATGATGTACGCGGGGTACGCGCGTGCGCGTGCGAGCGCGAGATGTTCACAGGCGCGGCGATACAACATCGCCGCACGCGCCCCGGACATCGCTGCGTGGTCCGCTGCTCTCTTGCCCCGCGCGTCGTCGAGCAGCGCCTCGAGCTCGGTCCACTCGGCCTGATACAGCTGTTCGAAGCGAAGCGGCGTCATGCCCGACGCCCCAGCACCCATTGCGCCACGCCGAGCACGCGCCGCGTCACGTCCGGACCGGCGCGACCCGCGTCGCCAGAGACGGCGGCCGCCATCGCCGCCAGTTCGTCGAGCCGTTCCACCGTGAGCCGGGGTGCGCGCGCCGCCAGGGCGACGACCGCGGCTTGATCCTCGGGAGTGAGCGGCCGTGCGGGCTGGATCGGCGCGACGTCGTGCAGCGAGATGCGCGGGACCGCCCGCGACTCATGCACCACCATCGTCGCCGCGGCGATGTCGCCGAGCCGTTTGCTGTCCGGTCGCAGCAGCATCGCGACGATCGCGAACGCATAGCCGAACGGCAGGAAATCGGCTACGCGCAGCAGGTTGCGGATCACCGACGCCGCCGGCGTGACCGGCAGGCCGTTGTCCATCACCACCTTGAGGCCGAACGCCCGCTTGCCCGGAGTAGCTCCTGACGGGGTCAGCTCGAACGCGACCGGATAGAACCACTCGAGCACGAAGAACAAGATGATCCAGAACGCGTAGCCGATGCCGCCCATGATCGCGGTCACGATCGCCGCCGCGTACATCACCGCGAGACGGATCACCCAGTCGAGCCCGAAGGCATAGAAGCGCGCACTGAGACCGGCCGGGCGCAGCTCCAGCAGGATCCCTTCAGGTGTTTCAGCGGTAACGACCGTATCGAGAACTTCCCTGGAACTCAGGCTTCCTCACGCTTTGACGACGATGGTGTCGGCGATTTTATCGTGGAGGCATTGGTGCGCTTCACCAAAGATGAAGAGCGAATCGACAACACCGTAGAGCGGCACGATGCTGATGAACCAGTTGAGGACGTTGCGCAGCCAGATCAGCCGTCCCAGCGACGCCGGCGAGCCGTCGCTCCGCACGACCTTGATCCCCAGGAGCTTCTTGGCGATCGATTGGCCGTTCCGGTGCATGTAGGTAATCGTGAGCCAGCACCAGACGGCGAAGCCGACAAAGGCGATGAGGCCGGCGCCGCCCATCACGGCGTTGACGGCTGTTTCCTCTCCTTCGATGGGAGCCGTTGCCAGCGGAATTGCGACCGCCGCGAAGATGAACGGCAGATACACCATCGTCGCGAAGATCAAGCCGTCGAGGATCGCCGCGCCCAGCCGCGTAATCCGCTCAGCCGGCTCGAATTGGCCGTCCGGGGCGGGGATGTCTTCAACCACCGCCTGGGGCGGGGCGTAGGGATTCGTCACGGGCTCTTCTCCTCGGGGCTATTCGAGCCCGTAGTATCGGCAGTTCGGTGTCCAGCCGGTAGTCAAAAATCGGCCCGATTGAGGCGCTTACTCGCGGGGTTCGTGGCGTCCGGCGTTAGCGTGCTGGTCCGCCTGAAGGCGGACCCTGCGTATGGATTCCGGCGTGCTAGTCATCGGATTTCGAGGGAAGCTTCTTCCATCCCCACACGCGCGTGACGTCTTCGGTTCGGAACTCGTGGCCGAGTGTCTTCGCCACCATGAAGATCTGCCCGCGATGATGCGCATCGTGCTGCACCAGGTACATCAGCATGTTGATCACCCGTCGCGGCATCCCGGTCACACGCGAGCGTCCGTCGGCGATCGCGGCCTCGAACAACCGGCTCAGATCGGTGGTCGATTGCCGGAGCGCGCGGCGCGCCTGCGCTCGCGTGACCATCATTCGATCGAGCGACGGCGGGCCCGGGCGTGCGCCGCCCATGCGGGCGAACGTGCGCCGCACGCTCTGCATGTGCGCGACGATGGCGGCGATGGTGCGTCCGCGGCCGGCCGGCGGGGCCGCGTGCCAAATCGCATCGGGCAGGACGTTCACGAGGTATTCGTTGACGAGGCCGTTGTGCGCGAACTCCTCGAGCAGCTCGCGTGGAATATCCAAGACGCGTTTCTTGGCCATGGCCACGTAGTGTCCGGCTTTCGCCGGACCATTGGTAGGGTAGGGTCCAAGGCTGAGTTTCGTGTTCCGGGCTCTGCTGTTTCTTCGCTCCAGGTAAACGTTCGGCGCTCAACGCGGCTATATAAGCCGCAGACCAGCCAGCCCATATCACACGCAACATGTCCGTCGGAGCTGTGGCGAAGGCGGACACGGAATCTGGAGGTACCTATGCTGCTCAGAAGGCTTCCGGTTGCCGCGCTCCTCCTGACCGCTCTTGCGTCGGGCGCGGCAGCACAGAACGCCAGTTCGGTCATTGCCGCCGCGTCGAAGGCAATGGGCGCCGACAACCTCACTTCGATCACCTACTCGGGCACGGCGCGCAACGGCGCCTTCGGCCAGAGCAAGGCCATCGGCGAGCCGATGGGGGCGGTGAACGTGACGCAGATCACGATGTACACCCGCGCCATCAACTTCGGACCGACCACCGAGGCCAACGCGCTCGTGTCGCGCGCCACCGGCCCGACGCAGCCACCGACCGTGCCCGGCACTCCAGCACCGATGCCAGGAGTGTTCAATCAGAACATCACCAAGATGCAGGCCGACACGAACTGGAACCAGGCGCTGAACATCTGGACGACGCCGTGGGGCTTCCTCAAGGGCGCGGCCGCCAACAACGCCACCGTGCGCCAGCAGGGCGGCCAGCAGGTCGTGTCGTTCTCGCCGCCGGTGAAGTCGCCGTCGGGTCAGGCGTATACGGTCAACGGCTACATCGGCAAGGACAACCTCGTCTCCAAAGTCGATACGCGAGTCGACAACAACGTCGTCGGCGATCTGCTGGTCGAATTCGAGTACTCGAAGTACCAGAGCATGAACGGCGTCCAGGTGCCGACCCGTATCGTGCAGAAGCAGGCGGGCATGCCGACCTTCGACGCGACCATCACGGCCGCGACGCCGAATCCTCAGAACCTCACTGCGTTGCTGACGGCGCCACCACCTCCTGCCGGTGCTCCTGGTGGTCCGCCCGCCGGCGCTCCCGCCGCGGCGGGACGCGGTGCCGCACCAGCGGCTCCGCCTCCTCAGGCGGCCGCAGGCGCCGCGCCACCCGTCGAGAAGCTCGGCGAAGGCGTGTTCAAGATCGGTGGCAACTACACCTCGATGGCCGTTGATATGGGCGATCACATCCTGCTCATCGAGAGCGGGCAGAGCGATCAGCGCGGGCAGGCGGTCATCGCGGCGGCCAAACAGGCGATCCCGAACAAGCCCGTTCGCTTCGTCGTCAACTCGCATCCGCACTTCGATCACGCCGGTGGTCTGCAGGCGGCGGCTGCCGAAGGCGCAACGATCCTGACGCATCGGAATAACGAGGCAGTGCTCGAGCGGCTGCTCGCGGGACCGCGGACGCTGACCGGCGACAGCCTGTCGAAGGTGACGAACCGGCGCAAGGACGTCGTGCAGGCTGTCGGCGATCGCGACATCCGCAAGGGCAACAATGGTAAGGTCGTCGAATTGCATCGCATCCCCAACGAACACAGCGACGGGATGCTCGCGGTCTACCTGCCGGCCGAGAAGGTGTTGTGGACGGCAGACATCACCGTGGTCAATCCCAACCCGAATCAGCTCGGTGTGGTTCGGTCGGCGGTGGACGCGGTCGAGAAGCTCAAGCTCGATTACAACTCGTTCATTCCCGCCCATCCGCCGAATCCCGATCGGCCTCTGACCAAGACCGACGTGATGGCGGCGGTGAAGACCTCGACGAA
>DASRJR010000479.1:0-6920 GCA_035649395.1 Vicinamibacterales bacterium | reverse complement strand
GGCCGAGGCCGTGCTGTCGATGGTGGCACCGGCCGAGCGCGCCGCATCAGCCGTTGGCGATCTCGCCGAGGACGCCGATGTCCGTGGCGCGTTCTGGTTCTGGCGATCGGTGGCACGACTTGCGCTGGCGCTGCTCGCGCGGGATCTCGTCTCCTCCGCGCTGGCTATCGGGGCGTCCGCCGCGTTGGGCTGGTTTCTCTACATGGGGATCAGCATGGTCTTCGCGTCAATCGGATACGTCGTGCTGACGCTGGCGTGGGGATTGACGCACGTCCTCACGCATCACACCGGCTTCGAGCTGCTCGCGGACATGATGCGCGTCCGTTTCGACTGGCCGCCGATTCCGACCTCGGCGGCGTATGCCCTTCAGGCAGTCGTGTTCTTTGCGGTGACGCCGTTCTGCATCGGGCGCGGCAGCGCCGCGATCTGGCGCGGGCACGAGTTGACCCTGGTGATCCTCGCGCTGCCGATCTGGCTTGCGATGTCGGTGCTCGTGCCGTTCGTCGGCGTCGGTGTGCGCACGGCTCCAGCGATGGTGCCGGTCGTGGTGGCGTTCGTGTTGGTCGGTCTACTGTCGGCTCGTGCGTGGCCGCGCCAGTTGCGAGATTGCTGAGAGCGGAGATCGTCGAGGTAAACCCTGCGATCTCCGCTCCCTCGCCGTTCCTCAGAAATCGAGCTGCACGTTGAACCGCACGAACCGAGGCTGCACCACCGTCGTCGGCCGCAGCCAGCGCAAGCCATTCGTCGCGGGATCGTAGGTGGCTTCGAAGGCGGTCCCGGTATTCGAGTTCATCAGGTTGTACAGGTCGATGCCGATGTTGGCCCTGGTGCGCCGCACGTGGATGATCTTCGCGAAGCGCATGTCCACGTTGTTCACCCGCTCGCCATAGATCTGGCCGGGCAACAGAAGATTTACCGTTTCCGTCGTGACGCCGGGCCGGAGCGAGCGGCCGGTCGCCGTCTGGAATTGCGTGGCGTTCATCAGGAAGTTCGCCGATCGTGACGCGCCGTTGGTGGCGACGTCAGCACCCGGTTGCACGTTGGCCTGAGATCGCACGATCGCACTGATCAGGACGTCGACCTTCGGAATGGTGTACGACGCCAGTCCGCGGACGCTGGTGATCCATGGCTCCGTCGCGCTGCAGGCGGGCTGCCCATCGATTACGCCGCTGGCCGCAACAGTTGCGGTGCTCGGCGTCATCGGCCGGCCATAGCGCCCGATCAGCACCTCGCAGGTATCGCTGATGCCGCGTCCGGTGCTCGTGCCGCCCTGCACCGTCAGTCCGTTGTCCATACGCGCGTTGACGGCGATGTCGACGCCGTGCCAGTAGTTGGTCTGATCGCCGAAATCGGCGGCTGTCGTGTAGTACGGATCCGACACGCCGAGCACAGAGTTGTTGTTGCGCGTGAGGAACGTCACCGGATAGCCGCCTCCGCCGGGCAAGCGTGAATCCACCGGCGCGGTCAACGTGATCTCGTCGTAGTCCTGCGGGCCGAGCGCGCGATTGTGGGTGACGAAGAAGTTGGCCCACCATCGGCGGCTGTAGCTCACGTCCACTGAGACGCGAGGCAGCAGCTCGTGCTGTACGCCAGCGCTGAACTGCCAATCCCGATTCCGCTTGCCCCAGCCCTCCTGCACCGCGGGATTGACCTGCGTCGTTTGTCCCTGCTGTCCCCAGTTCAAGTTGGTCCACGCCTGGCATTCGCCATTAATTGCCGGGTTCATGAAGTCGCAGTCGGCGACGAAGTCGCCGCGGCGCGGGTCGCCGACCGGGAACGTCAGGTCGCTCCAGCCGCGGCTGGTCGTCGTCTGCAGCGTCACCGCCGGGTTGTTAATCGTGTAGACGTCGCCGTTGTACGCCGCCTGCAGATACTTGCTCATGCTCACTTTCACCGCCGTCTTGCCGGTGCCGAACAGGTCGTACGATGCGCCCATGCGCGGCGTGATGTCGTTCAGGCCGCGGACGCCTTGAGTGCGCGGGAACGTGAACGCCGGACCGAACCGGTTGGCTTCGACCACGCCGTTCTCGCCCTCGGGGAAGTAGCTGCGCACGTGCTCGTAACGAAGGCCGCCCTGCAGGGTGAGACGTCCGCGCGTCCACTGGTCCTGCACGAACAGCGCGTCTGGCACGGTTCTGTTGCTCGTGAGCGTCGGGCCGATGCGCTGTGTCAACTGGTTGGGTACGCCGCCACTGAAGCGATAGCTAATCTGCTGACCGATAAATGTCGGCGTCTTCGCGACCATGTACGCGCCCTGGTACCCCACCTTGAAGCTGTGCGCGCCGGTCACGTACGAGAGCGCCGCGCGGTACTGCGCGTTCTGCTGGTCGGTGCCGCCCGTCGCCGGCCATCCGTGATAGATGAAGTTCGAATTCGGCATGCCGGGCATCGCCGTCTGCTCGGTCACGGCGATGCGATCGACGGCTGCGCCGCCGGGACGGATGTCGCCCCATTGCGTCCAGAACGACGAGAAGCCCGCCTCGACGAGCACACGGCTCGACCAGGGCGCCGAGTACGACGCCTGAATGATCTTCGCGCGTGCGTCCCAGATCGTCCCCGACTCGGGCGAACTGGTCGGCACGCCTGGTCCAATGCCCGGTCCTGATGCGGTCCACCCATCGCCCGGCTCACGGCACTGCCCGCTGTCTTTCGCGAACGACGAACCGGAGCAGTTCTTGGTGTAGTCCATGTAGAACCCGATCTTGTCGCGGCGGGAGGCCTGCCAGGTCAGACGCGTCGCGCCGATCTTTTTCGAATTGGCGTTGCGGACCTTGACGCTGTCGTCCTTGGCGTACGCCCAGATGTTCGGATTGGACGCGTTCAGATTCCCGTACAGGTTGATCACATCCTGGTAGTTGCCGATCGTGCGCGCGTTGCTGAAGAACCAGACTCGATCGCGCAGGATGGGTCCGCTGATCGCGACGTTCGTATCCCAGTTGCGAATGAGCGTCGGCGGCGCCGTGATGCCAAAGCTTTCGAGTTCGGCATCGATGTTGTTGCCCTGGGCCCACTCGCCAGCCAGACTGCCGAAGTACGAGCCGCTGAAATTGTTGCCGCCGGTCTTCGGGATCATGTTGAACGCCGGACCGCCGCGATCGACTTCTGCCAGACCACCCGCGATCGTGATCTGCACCTCGGACGCGTTCGACATGTCGTACTGATAGCCCGAGACGCCGCCGCCGCCGACCGACGAGCCGACGTTCATGCCGTCGATCTGGATGTTGCCTTCGCTGCTGCGGCCGCCGCGCGCCGTAAAGAAGTTGTTGGAGGTGTTCGCACTGGCACCAAGTCCGGTGCCCTGAATGCCGGGGACGCCGGCCAGGTAGTTGCCGTAGCCGCGCGAGGCGGGGAGCGAGCGCACGAACTCGTTGCTCAACACCTGCTCGCGGCTGGTGCTCGTCTGGATGTCGACGACGGGGGCATCGCCGGTAACAGTGAGCGTTTCCTGAATACCGCCGACGCGCATGTCGACGTTCACGGTCGTCACGCCACCGCCGGTGAGCTGCAGGTCCTGCCGGACGATCGTGGTGAACCCCTGCAGGGTGAAGGTGATGGTGTAGGTGCCCGGACGGAGGTCGATGATTTGATACTGCCCGTTCGCATCGGTCACGACCGACCGCGTCCGCTCGATGAGCGCCGAGCTCGCCGCTTCGACCGACACACCTGGCAAGACTCCGCCGGACGAATCGCGGACGGTGCCCGCGAGCGATTGCGCGCCGGCCACGGCTGGAAGAGCGAGACAAAGCGTTGCACACACCAGCAAGCGAGCGACGCCCCGCGTATGAAGTCTGGTCATTGATGCTCCGTGCGTAAGAACGACAACTGATCGTCCAGATTGGCTGGACGCGCCGCGCATTGCACTCCGCGCGCAACGGGAAGTCAATATCCAAATCCGGGCAAATTGCGTCACAGGCGGGGCGTGACAAGCCGCGCCGCTAGGGCGATAATCTGCGCACCTATGCGGCCACCGAATCATCAAAGTGGAATGAACACGGGGACGCGGCTGGGGCTGTGCCTGCTGGCGATGCTGGCAATCGTCGGATACGTGCCGCTCAGCGTTCCCGTTGCCGCGCAGTTTGGCGCCCCACAGCGCGCGCCGGACATTGCCGGCGAATGGCGGCTCGACAGTGCCGAAGATCCGGGTCAGCCCCCGCTGGCCGATTACCTCGGCCTCGCGCTGAACGAGGCGGGCCGGCTTCGCGCCGACACCACGCCTGAATCCATCTGGGGCACGCCCGAGTATCAGTGCCGGCCGCATTCGGCGCCGCATCAGTGGCGCGGCGTCGGCGGCGCGCGCATCCTCAAGGATCTCGACCCGATCTCGCGCGAGATCATCGGCTATCGGCTGCAGTTCATGCGCTCGCTCGACCGTCCGATCTTCGTCGACGGCCGTCCGCATCCGCCGGCGTGGGCGCCGCACAGCTGGAGTGGGTTCTCCACGGGAGAGTGGGTTGGCCAGACGCTGAAGGTGACGACGACGCACTTGAAGGATGGCTACTTGAAACGGGGCGGCCCGCAGACCTCCGACATGCTGACGATGACGGAGTACATCACGCGGCACGACGACATCCTCTCGATCCTGCAAGTCGTCGACGATCCGATTTACCTCGACGAGCCCTACGTGCTGTCGATCACCTACACCTACGATCCGAATGCAGGCCCTCCGACGGAGAACTGCAGCGGGTCGTCGTTCGCCGAAAACGGCGGGCGCGATCGGCACTGGGTGCCGCATTTCCTGCCCGGCCAGAACACTGGGATCGGGGAATTCCTCAAGACGCAGAATTGGATTCCGCTTGAGCCTGTACGCGGCGGCGTCAAGACGATCTATCCCGAGTACCGCGCAGTGATGGGCGGTGCGACGACGCTCAACAGCCTCACGGTGCCCGTCTCGAAATCGGCGAACGACGTCGGCAAACGAATCGCCGAGCAGAGCCCGCGCGACGGCCAGGTGCACGTGATGCCCGTGCAGGGCAACATCTATATGCTCGTCGCCGACGGTACCAACATCACGGCGTCGATCGGCCGTGACGGCGTCGCCGTGGTCAACACCGGGTCGGCGCAGATGACCGACAAGGTGCTGACCGCGATCAGCGATCTGGCCAGATCCGTCGTGAGCGCGCCGACGACGAACGCCTGCTTCGGCGCCAATTGCCCCGGCATCCCCAGTTGGTCGAGTCCGTACTTCAACGCGGTGGTCGCCTCACCGCCGCCGGCGCGTCCGATCCGCTACGTGATCAATACCAGCGCCGCGGCCGATCACGTCGGGGGCAACGAGAAGCTGGCGGCCTCTGCCAACTTCCGCCGTGCCGGCGGCGCAGCCGGCTTCGGCGGGGCCGCCCGCGATCTCGGCACAAGCGCCACCATTGTCGCGCACGAAGGCGTGCTCGCCGCAATGAGCCAGCCGTCCGAGAAGACACCAGCCGCTCCCGAAGGTGCGTGGCCGGCGGACACGTTCTTCGACGAGTTCCACAAGCTGTCGGAGTACGTCAACGGCGAGCCGGTCGTGCTCTACCACGCCAAGGCGGCGAACACCGACGCCGACAGCTTCGTGTTCTTCCGTCACTCCGAGGTGATCGCGGCAGGCAATCTGTTCTCCACGATCAGCTATCCGCTGATCGACACGACCAAGGGTGGCACCATTCAGGGTGTGATCGACGGCCTCAACCACATCCTCGATCTCGCCGTCGCCGAGTATCGGTCGCAGGGCGGCACGTGGATTGTCCCCGGCCGCGGGCGGCTGTCGGACACTGCCGACGTCGCGTCATACCGAAACATGCTCGTGATGATTCGCGATCGCATCGGCGATTTGAAGAAGAAGGGGATGACGCTCGAGCAGGTGCGGGCCGCGCGCCCGACGCTCGACTTCGACGGACGCTACGGCGCCACGACCGGCCCGTGGACGACGAACATGTTCATCGAGGCGGTTTATAAGACGGTTGCTGGAAAATAGAAGCCTGTAATTCAAAATGCAGAATGCAGAATTCAGACACTACCCTGGTCGCAGCAACGCGGCGTACGCCGTCACGGCGTTCACACCACCAGTTCGTTACAGGTACTGTCTGCATTCTGAATTCTGAATTCTGCATTACGAGAGGGAGACAACATGCGTAGCCTCTTTCTTCTTGCGGTCGCCGTTGCACTGATCGCATCCACCGCGTCCGCGCACCACTCGTTCGGCGCCACCTACGAAACCAGCAAGTCGATCAAACTCGAAGGCTCGATCGTCCAGTTCGTGTACCGCAACCCGCATTCGTTCGTGCACGTCGAAGCCCCCGACGAACACGGCGCGTCGCAGCGATGGGCCGTCGAGTGGGGCGGCACCAGTCAGCTGGCGCAGGCCGGCGTCAAGCGCGACTCGCTGAAGGTTGGCGACAAAGTTGTCATCAACGGCCGTCCGTCGCGTGTGCCGGGTGAGTACCGGGTGCTGATGGTCAACCTGTCACGGCCCGCCGACGGATTTTCCTGGGGCCGCAACGCCAACGAAGTCGTCGACTGATCTTGGTCCTTGGGCCTTGGTACTAGGTTCTTGGTCTGTCCCTGGTCCTTGGTCCGTCCTTGGTCCTTGGTCCGTCCTTGGTCCTTGGTCCGTCCTTGGTCCTTGGTCCCGTCTGGACCAAGGACTTGGGACCTAGGACGGACTAAGAACCAAGCACCAAGGACTGAGGACTGATGAAAATCGGCGCGGAACCATGAAAAACATTGTTCTTCTCGCGGCGCTCCTTCTGCTCGTGTCTTCCACATCCCTCGACGCGCAGCGCGGCGGTCGCGGCCGGGCGGCCGGTCCCGCGCAGACGCCGAAGCAGGCGGCGCCGATCGATCTGACCGGCTACTGGGTATCGCCGATCATCGAGGACTGGAAGTACCGGATGGTCACGCCGAACAAAGGCGTCTTCGATGCGGTGCCGCTCAACCCGCAGGGC
>DASRJR010000478.1:0-48360 GCA_035649395.1 Vicinamibacterales bacterium | reverse complement strand
AGAACGATCGTGAGTGCCAGGTCGACGAGCACGAGCGATCGTGTGGCCCGCGCCCATCGCTCGCGAGTGGCGTCGATATCTTCGTCGGCGACAGCCGCGCGCAGCAGGGTCGAGCCGATCGGGGTCATCACGTCGAACGTGTTCGCGGGTGGACGGTCCGGCCGCCCAATAAGCAGTTGCAGTGAAACCGGTGCCAGCGACGTGCTGAACCGATACGACTCGACACTCGGTCCGCGGAAACCGTTGCGGCGCCCCGCCGAGTCGTCGGACGGCGGGAGCGATCGCTCGACGACGATCGTGCCAAGGCGCGTGGTGCCGTCCAGCACCGGGCGGACATAGACCAGCCGAAGACTGAGCGCGCCGGGGACGACGAACCACGCCTCGCTTTGGGCGAGGCGCGCCGACGGCATGTCCGACGGACGCCCGGCCCACGCGACCGGGGTGCCGTCGGGACTGTAGACGGTCAAGGCCGAATCCAAGTCCGTGCCGGCGATCGCCCGATCGACGCGCGTCATCAGATCGGCCGCCGCAGTTCCGTTGTCGTCGCCGGCGGCGCGCACGGCAGCCGGGTCGGCGACGGCCGCGCCGATATCGCGCAGCTCGCGAGCCATCACCTCGAAAGCGGTGCGGACTTCGCGCTCGACCCGCGCGCGCGCCTGGGTGTTGTCGGAGCCGATGATCAGACGGGCCGCGATCCATCCGCCGCTCAGGACCAGCAGGGCGCCGAGCGCGCCCGCCAGCGCAATCGAGATCAGGGTCCGCCGCATCGGATCGGACGACGCGACGGCGGCGGGGGAGGACGACACCACGTCATTGTAGATAACGGGAGCCCGGTTGGGAGTTGGACCGTTGCGGCGTACCATGGAAGGACCCCGTGGCCATCTCCCATACCCTGAAACCGACCCTGAAACGGGGCGCGCTGGTCGCCGCCGCGAACTGGCCGGTCACGATCATTCAGGCGGTCGCCGATTCGTTGTTCAAGCTACTGATCCTCGCGCCTTTGGCCGGCGGCATTTTCCTGGTCGCGCTCGTCGTCGGTGCGGAGCCGGCGGCGCTGATGTCGGTGGACTGGCGCGAGCTCACCGGCACGATCGCGACGGCGCTGCTGGCGCGCCCGCTGGTGCTCGTGGCCTGGCTCGCCTCGCTCACGGTCGTCGTCGTGGGCGGATCGCTCTTCGTGTTTCTGATCAAGGCCGGGACCGTGGGCGTGCTCGTGCGCGGCGAACGCGTTGCCGGCCGGATCGAGCAGCCGCCGCTCCTGTTCGATGTCGTGGCCGGGGCCGCGGCGTTCTCGGTGGACGGGTTCATCGACTCGGCGCGCGGTCTGTTTCCTCGCTACGCGCGTCTGGGCCTCACGTTGATGGGCGTGTACCTGATTTCAGGCGCCGCCTACCTGGGTGTGATATCGGTAAGCCGCAGCGGAGGTACTGGATGGGCGATCGCGACGCTGCTGACCATCGTGTTCGTTGTGTGGATCACATTGGTCAACCTGGTTTACCTGCTGATGCAGATTGCGATCGCCGCGGACGAGTGCACGGTCATGGCGGCAATACCGCGCGTCTCCGGATTCTTGCGGCGAGAGCGGCGATCGATTGCGGCCGCCTTCCTCGTCGTCTTGACGTTGGTGGTCGGCGCGACCGGGGCCTCGTTTGTCGCGGCTGCCGCACTCGGCGTGATCTTCTTCGTGCCGCTGCTCGGCCCTCCGGTGGTGATTCCGCTGCAACTGATCGCCTGGGCGCTGCGCGCAATCGTGTTCCAATACATCGGGCTGTCGTCGATTGCCACGTACGCGACGTTGTATCGTGAGGCGCGGGCGTCGCTGGCGCACGATCGGATCGTCGAGGCCTCACCGGCCCGAGATTCGAGCGTCAAGCCTGCGAATGCAGGGTGGAAGATCTCATGACGGACTTCGAGAAATTCCTGTCACCCACGGGACGGCAGCTCACCGAGTCGGCGATCAGGCGCATGGGCACGGTCGTGTCGCGCGGCACCGACCTGGTGTCGTTTGCACCGGGATATCCGGACGCCACGTTGTTCCCGTGGGACGAGCTCAGCGAGATTTCGGCGTCGTTGCTCGACGGTCATGATGGCAACGCACTGCAGTATGGGCCGACTCGGGGCTACGCTCCGTTGCTGGAGTCGCTGATCGGGGTGCTCGAGGCGCGGGGCATCCATGCGACACCCGATCGCGTGATCATCACCAGCGGGTCCCAGCAGGGTATCGATCTGATCGCCCGCGTGCTGGTGAGCCCGGGCGACGTGGTGATGGTGGAGCTGCCGACCTTTACCGGAGGCATCGCCGCGTTCAAGAACGCGCAAGCACGGCTCGTTGGCGTGCGGCTCGATGATGACGGCGTCGATCTCGACGACCTCGACGCAGTCTGGCAGCGCGAGCATCGCGCCGGGCACACGATCAAGCTGCTGTACCTGATTCCGAACTTTCAGAATCCGACCGGCAGGCTGCTCGCGCTCGAGCGGCGCCGCCGTGTCATCGAGTGGGCGGGGCGCCGCGACGTGCTGATCGTCGAAGACGACCCGTACGGCTCGTTGTATTTCGAAGACGTCGCGACCGCGGCGGCGACGCGGCCGCTGGCCGCTGACGATGAAGAGGGGCGCGTCCTCTATCTGAGCACGGTGTCGAAGACACTGGCACCGGGCTTCCGCGTCGGTTGGATGGTGGCGCCGCCGGTGTTGATCGAGCGATTTGATACGGCCAAGCAGTCGACCGATCTCACGTCCGGCGTGCTCGATCAGCGCGTGGTTTACGAGGCCATTCGGCGAGGCGTGATCGATCGGCTCGCGCCGGCGCTGCGGGCAAGGTATCGCCACAAGCGCGACGTGATGGAGCGGGCGATTCGCACTCACGCGGGCGATCGGCTGCGGTGGTCATCACCCAAGGGTGGCTTCTTCATCTGGGCGGAACTGCCCGAGGGGCGCACGGATCTGGACGTCCTCGAGCAAGCGCTCGCGCATGGCGTGGTGTTCGTGATCGGCAGCGCGTTCTTCGTCGACGGGTCCGGGCATGAGACGATTCGCTTGTCGTTTTCCGCGCCCACTCCCGAGCGCATCGAGGAAGGCGTCCGACGCCTCGCCGCGGTGCTGCAACCGGCATTGACCAGCTCCTGACGAGCGAGGCTGCTCCTCAGGCCACCGAGGCTCCGCCTCGCTGACTCAATGGGTCAACCATAGAGCCGGTCAAGCCGGCACGGGTCAGCGCTGTTCTCGCGTGAGCGGGCGACCCGGCAATGCGATCAGTGGCGCGAGCGGTTGCTCACGGAACAGCATCGCGACCGATTTGTGGCCGGTCGCTCGGCCATCGCTGGTGAGCATCACGAGCGACACAGTGAACGGCTTCAGTGTCGGTGCAATGAGGGCCGGCGCCAGGAACTTTGCCCGCTGCAGCTCGGGAACGACGTCGAAAGTCGCAAGCGGCGCGCCCGTTTTTGCATTGAACGTCGCCAGCGGTGGCGAAATGCCAGGCACCACCACGATGCCACCGAACGCGCGAGGTGGCGCCGCGGGCCGTGTGGTGAGCGCCTGCTTCCAGAGTTGATTGCCGTTGCTCCGTTTGAGCGCCCTGAGCACGTTGTCGAACGAGGCGGCATAGACAACGTCGTCGTCGGCCGCCGACCCGATGACGTCACCGCCCGTTTTGAACGACCACGCCACGCCACCGTCATCCTGGTTGAGCGCGTAGATCTCGTTCGATGTCGAGCCGGCAAGTACGCGATCGCGCGCGACCGTCGGTGCGCTCAGCGTGCCGGGCAGCGTGCGATCCCACCGGATCTTGCCGTCCGTTTGGTCCACGCGCACGAGCCGAGAACCGATCGCGACGAAGATGCGACCGGCATCGATGGCCATGCGGGCGGCCTCACCGGATCCCCCGAGCGCCTGACTCCAGAGACGCTGCCCATCGGTTGGACGGATCGCCCAGAGTTCGTCCGGTGTGACGAGCGCGATGAGGACGTCTTGCGACCATGCCAGTGCGGCCATTGGTCCACGCCCGAATGGAGCTCGCCAGATACGGTCGCCGGTTGCCGCGTCGAACGCGTGCACTTCGTCGCTCGCAGCGATGTAGACGACGCCGTCGTGAACGAGCGGCGCCCATTCGCTTTCGACGTCCACCATCCATGCCGTCTCGCCCGTCTCGCGATTCAGTGCGATGAAGTGCTCGCCCTGCATCGGCGCGTAGACGCGCTGATCGTCCATGGCGGCGGGAGCTGACGGCGGAAACGGCAGCGCGACGAGCCACGCCTGTTCGGAGGGCAGCAGCCCGGCTAGAGGCGGTTCGACGACCTTCTTGTTGGTCGCTCCTGGCCTCGCTGGATTGGTCGGGGTTGGCGTTGCCGGGTTGGTCGTTGCGGGCGTCGCCGGGTTGAGCGGCGCCGGCGTCTGCTGACCTTGCGCGAGTATCAGTGTCTGTGGGCAGCTGCCCAAGCAGAAGAACAGCAATAAGACGTACGTTCGCAGCGATCGAGCCACTATATGTTGTGGGATAATACCGCGTCTGCTCGTCCGGACTCCGAAACAACCGAGGCCTGCGGCCTGATTCCTGGGCCCTGATCGATCGCCGTGCACCAGACCATTCTCGTTCTCGACTTCGGGTCTCAGTACACTCAGCTGATCGCTCGTCGATTGCGCGAGCTGTCGGTCTACTCAGAGATCGTGCCCTTCAACACGCCGCTCGATACGATTCGTGCGAAGGATCCGGTAGGCGTCATCCTGTCGGGCGGACCCAGCAGCGTGTCCGACGATGGCGCCCCGCGGTGTGAGGTGGGGTTGTTCGAGCTTGGGCAGCCTGTGCTCGGCATCTGCTACGGCATGCAATTGATGACCGACATGCTGGGCGGCGAAGTGCGGCGCTCGGGACATCGCGAGTTCGGGCACGCCTTCGTCAGAGTCGCGGCCAACGGCGTACCCGGACATAGCACGGCGCCCCGTCTGTTCACCGACGTGCCCGGTGAGCTGAGAGTGTGGGCCAGCCATGGCGACGATGTGGCGGCCGTGCCGCCGGGGTTCCAGATCGCGGCCACCAGCGCCACTGCGCCGATCGCTGCGATGGAAGCGCCCGATCGTCAGCTCTATGCGCTGCTGTTCCATCCCGAGGTCGCCCACACCGATCACGGCACCGAGATTTTGCGTACGTTCGCGTACAACGTGTGCGGCTGTGTTGGCGACTGGACGATTGCGTCGTTCATCGAAGAGGCGACCGATCGGATTCGTCGTCAGGTTGGCGCGGGCAAGGTCGTCTGCGGTCTCTCCGGTGGCGTCGATTCGACCGTCGCAGCGATGTTGATCCATCGCGCCATCGGCGATCGTTTGACGTGCATCTTCGTCGACAATGGCCTGCTTCGCCATGACGAAGCGAACCAGATTCAAGCACGCTTCCGCGGCAAGCTGCGGCTGCCGCTCGATTTCGTCGACGCGAGCGCGTTGTTTCTCCAACGTCTCGCTGGCGTGACCGATCCCGAGCAGAAGCGCAAGGTCATCGGGGCGACGTTCATCGACGTGTTCGACCAGCGCGCGACCGAGCTTGGCGGATTCGATTTTCTCGGACAGGGGACGTTGTATCCGGACGTGATCGAGTCGGCCTCGGTACACGGACCGGCGGTCGTGATCAAGAGCCATCACAACGTCGGCGGCCTGCCCGAGCGTATGCGCTTCAAACTGGTCGAGCCGCTGCGCGATCTGTTCAAGGACGAAGTGCGGCGTGTTGGCCAGGACCTCGGCCTGGATCGTGAGTTCGTCGTCCGACAGCCGTTCCCTGGCCCGGGCCTCGCCGTTCGAGTGATTGGCGAGATTACGTCCGACCGTCTCGCGCTGCTGCGCGCGGCGGATCGCATCGTCGCCGAAGAAGTGCGACGGGCCGGCTGGTACGAGCGGCTGTGGCAGAGTTTCGCCGTGCTGCTGCCGGTGCAGAGCGTCGGCGTGATGGGCGATGCGCGCACGTATGAATACACGGTCGCCATCCGCGCCGTCGAGAGCCTCGACGGCATGACCGCCGATTGGGCGCGATTGCCGCACGATCTGCTTGCCGCGATCTCGTCGCGGATCGTCAACGAGGTGCGCGGAATCAATCGCGTGGTCTACGACATCTCGTCGAAACCGCCCTCGACGATTGAATGGGAATAGATCGAGCAATGACGAATGCCTGAGTTCGTCCACCTTCACCTGCACACCGAGTTCTCGCTGCTCGACGGCGCGTGCCGGATCGACGAGCTGCTGGACGAAGCGGTGAAGCTGAAGATGCCGGCGCTGGCCGTGACCGAGCACGGCAACATGTTCTCGTCGGTGGCGTTTCACGATCATGCGCGCGATCGGGGGCTGAAGCCGATCCTCGGCTGTGAGGTTTACGTCGCGCAGGGGAGTCGGTTCGAGAAGAGCGGTCCGCAGACCGAGACCAACCACCTGGTGCTGCTGGCGGAGACCGACGAGGGGTACAAGAACCTGATCAAGCTGGTGTCGTCCGGCTACACCGAAGGGTTCTACTACCGCCCGCGCATCGACAAGGACCTGCTCGCCCAGCATTCGAGCGGGTTGATCGGTCTCAGCAGCTGCCTCAAAGGTGAGGTGGCGAGCGCGTTGAAAGTCGAGCAGGCGCGTCCGGCGCTCGAAGCCGCTGCACGGCTGCGCGACATCCTCGGCCCGAACAACTTCTTCCTCGAGATGCAGTATCAGGGCATCGAGGAGCAGAAGACCGTGATCCGCGGCATCGTGCCGCTTGCGCGAGAGCTGGAACTGCCGATCGTCGCGACGAACGACGTCCACTATCTGCGTCAGGGCGACTCCCAGCCGCACGACATCCTGCTGTGCATCGGTACCGGCAAGACGGTCACCGACGCACAGCGCCTGCGGTACACCGGCGACCAGTTCTTCCTGAAGACGGCCGATCAGATGGCCGCGGTCTTCCGGGACTATCCACAGGCGCTGGCCAACACGCTGCTGGTCGCCGAGCGCTGCAACGTCACGATCCCGACGGGTCAGAATCACCTGCCGTCGTTCGGCGTGCCGGAGGGGTACACGCTGGACGAGTACTTCGAGCACGTGGTGCGCGACGGTTACGCACAGCGGCTCACGCGTCTGCAGCAGCTCGCCGCCGCGGGCAAGCTACACCACACCATCGACGAGTACGCCCGTCGTCTCGAGTACGAGATCGAGATGATCAGGAAGATGGGCTACACCGGATACTTCCTGATCGTCTGGGATTTCATCCGCTACGCGCGCGAGGAGGGCATTCCGGTCGGGCCGGGTCGGGGCTCGGCGGCCGGGTCGTTGGTGGCGTGGTGCATGCGCATCACCGATGTCGATCCGCTCGACTTCGATCTCATCTTCGAGCGGTTCCTCAACCCCGAGCGTGTTTCGCTGCCGGATATCGACGTCGACTTCTGCGAGCGCCGCCGTGGCGACGTGATCGATTACGTCACGAGAAAGTACGGCCGCGAGAACGTCGCTCAAATCATCACTTTCGGGACGATGAAGGCGAAGGCCGTCGTGCGCGACGTCGGACGGGCGCTCGACATGCCGTACGCCGACGTCAACAACATCGCCAAGCAGATCCCGCCGGCGCTCGACATGACGCTCGAGAAGGCGCTCGCCGAGAACCCGGTCCTGAAGGACATGGTGGCGCGCGACCCGAAAGTGAAGGAGGTCATCGAGATCGGCAAGCGCCTCGAGGGGATGTCGCGCCATGCGTCCGTCCACGCCGCCGGCGTGGTGATCGCGCCAGGGCCGATTACCGACTACGCGCCGCTCTACAAGGGGGCGCGCGACGAAATCACGACGCAGTGGAACATGAAGGAGGTCGAGCGCATCGGTCTCCTCAAGATGGATTTCCTCGGGTTGAGCACGCTGACGCTCATCCAGGACTGCTTGAAGGAGATCAAGCGCACCGAAGGGATCGATATCGATATCGACGCGATCCCGCTCGACGATCCCAAGACCTACAAGGTCTTCGGCGACGGCGCCGCCTTCGGCATCTTCCAGTTCGAGAGCTCGGGCATGCGCGATCTGCTCCGCAAGGCGAAGCCGGAGCGGATCGACGACCTCATCGCGCTCAATGCGCTGTATCGCCCCGGTCCGCTGAAGAGCGGCATGGTCGACGACTGGGTGGCGCGCAAGCAGGGGCGCACCGAAGTGAAGTACGAGCTCGCTCAGCTCGAGCCGATCCTCTCCGATACCTATGGCGTCATCGCGTATCAGGAGCAGGTGATGCGCATCGCCCAGGCGTTGGCCGGCTTCACGCTCGGACAGGCCGACGTGCTGCGCAAGGCCATGGGAAAGAAAGATCCGAAGGTCATGGCCAAGCAGCGGGAAGCCTTTATGGATGGCGCCCGCAAGAAGGGAGTCAACGAGAAGAAGGCGGCGAAGATTTTCGATCTGATGGAGTACTTCGCCGGCTACGGCTTCAACAAGTCGCACTCGACCGCCTATGCCTTCCTGGCGTATCAGACCGCCTACCTGAAGGCGAACTATCCTTGGCACTTCACGTCGGCGCTGCTGACGATCGAGGCTCAGAACACCGACAAGCTCGCCATGTATCTGGCCGAGAGCCGTGATCGGGGCATCCCGATCCTCCCGCCGGACATCAACGAGAGTCAGCTGACCTTCACAGTCGAACCGGGGCGCGGCGTCCGCTTCGGGTTGACGGCGATCAAGGGCCTCGGTGAAGGCGCCATCAACGCCATCATCCAGGCGCGCAACGCGCTCGGCGGCCGCATTCCGTCGCTGCACCCGCTGTGCGAGATTCTCGATCTGCGCATCGCCAACAAACGTGTGTTCGAGGCGCTCGTCAAGTCGGGCGCGTGCGATACCCTGGTCGATCCGCACACACACGCAGCGCTGCGTCAGCCCCTGCCGCTTCTTCGTGCGCGGCTGTTTGCCGCCATCGAAAGCGCCTTCGAGCATGGCAACCGCACCCAGCGCAACAAGGATCTCGGTCAGGTCGATCTGTTCGGCGCCGGCGATTCCGACGACAGCGGGCCGACAGTCGTGCCGCTTCCAGACGTGCCTGCGTGGTCGGAAATCGATCAGCTGAATTTCGAGAAAGAGGCGTTGGGACTCTACTGGAGCGGCCATCCGATCGACCGGTGGGCCGACGACCTCAAGGAGTACGGGTCGAAGACGACGAAGGATCTGATCGTCAAGAAAGAGTCTGCCGAGGTGCCGCAGCCGCAGGACGATGGTGAGGATGTGGCCGTGCCGGCGGCCGCCGTGCCGGCAGCAAACGGAGCGGGCCAGGCGGCCGGACCGGCCGGAAACGGACGCCCCCTTGCCGAAGATATTTCGATTGGCGGCATCGTGTCGGGCTTGCGGCCGCTGAAGACCCGCAAAGGCGATCGCATGTGCGTCTTCATGCTCGACGATGCCTATGGCAGCATCGAGGTCGTCGTGTTCCCGGAGGCATTCAAGCAATTCGGCCACCTGGCGGACGCGGGCAAGACCGTGTGCGTGGCCGGGCGCTTCGAGCGCGACGACGAGTCGGCGCGGATTCTCGCGTCCGAGATCGTGCCGATCGAAATGGTGCGCGAGCGGCTCGCCAAATCGGTCGCGATCCGGCTGTCGATGCCGCCGCACGGCCGCGCCACGTTCGAGAAGCTGTTCGACGTGCTGGCGCACCACAAGGGCGATCGGCGCGTGGCATTCGTCATTCACGAACAAGAGCGTCACATCCGTGTCACGGCGGACGTCAGCGGTATCCGCGTGCGGCCGTCGGAGAGCCTGGTGTCCGACGTCGAAAAGATCTGCGGCGCTGGGTCCGTCAGCCTCCGTTCGTCGACTGTCGCTCAGGACGCCCCGACCAAGGTCGACGGGCGGTGACCTGGTCTGTCCATGCCTCCTGACACACTGGAATTCGAGGAACCGATCGCGTTGCTGCTGAAAGAGCTGGAAGCCGTGTCGATGCTGCCGGTGACGCCCGAGCGTCAGCGCTCCATCGACAGCCTGAACCATCGGATCGACACGATTCGGGGGGAGATCTACAAGAACCTCACGCCCTGGCAGCGTGTCCTGGTGGCGCGACATCCGAGCCGTCCGACCGTGCTCGACTACGTCAATCGCCTGTTCACGGAGTTCACCGAAATCAGCGGCGACCGCCGGTTTGCCGACGACCATGCGATCGTCACCGGTTTTGCCAACTACAAGGACGAGCCGGTGCTGGTTGTCGGTCACCACAAAGGCGGTGGCGACACCAAGCAGAAGATCTACCGCAACTTCGGCTACGCCAAGCCGGAGGGCTACCGGAAGGCGCTTCGGGCGATGAAGCTGGCCGAAAAGTATCGCCGCGCCGTGGTCGCCTTCATCGACACGCCGGCGGCGTACCCCGGCATCGAGTCGGAGGAACGAGGCATCTCGGAGGCGATCGCCTTGAACCTGCGCGAGATGGCCGCGCTCGATGTTCCCATCATCGTCATCGTGCACGGCGAAGGGGGCAGTGGCGGCGCGTTGGGGCTGGCGGTGGGCGATCGGATCCTCATGCACGAGTTCGCGATCTACAGCGTGATACCGCCCGAAGGATGCGCCGCGATTCTCTGGCGCGACGCCGGGCGCAAGGTCGAGGCGGCCGAAGCGCTCAAGCTGACTGCGCCCGATCTGCTGCGTCTTGGTGTGATCGACGAGATCGTGCCCGAGCCGCGCGGTGGGGCGCACACCAATCCGGGTCTGGCGGCGACGCTGCTCGATACGGCGCTCGCACGCGCGCTCAACGAGGTGCGCGCGATGGGGTCGAGCGCGCGCCTCAATGCCCGTTACGAGAAATGGCGCGCCATGGGGAATGTCGGCATTGCCGAAGGCTGATCTGATCTGGGAAACGCTCTCGTGTGACGACGCCGCGGTGGCAGAGCTGTCGGACGCGCTGCAGATCTCTGGCGTGGCGGCGCGTCTGCTGTGCATTCGCGGCATCTCGGACGTCGACCGCGCACGGCGCTTCCTCTCGCCAACGCTCGACGATCTGCTCGATCCGTTCACGCTCACGGATATGGCAACGGCCGTCGAGCGCATCCTCAGCGCCATCGCACTCAAGCAGCGCATCGCGATCCACGGCGACTACGACGTGGACGGCATCACGTCCACGGTGATCCTCAGGCGGGCGCTCGAGTTGATCGGCGCCGACGTGACCCACTTCATCCCGGAGCGGATGCGAGACGGGTACGGCTTGCAGCCCGCGTCGCTCGATCGGCTGCACGCCGACGGCGTCGCCGTCGTGATCTCGGTCGATTGCGGTATCCGCGCGATCGAAGCGGCGGACCACGCGCGACGTCTTGGCCTCGATCTGATCGTCACCGATCACCACGAGCCCGACGTCACCCTGCCGCGCGCGCTCGCGGTGATCAATCCGAAGCGCCACGACTGCGGCTACTCCGACAAGAATCTCGCGGGCGTCGGCGTTGCGCTCAAGCTGGTGCACGCGCTCTGCCTGCGCGCCGGCCGGATGGCGTGGCTGCCGGCGTTCGTCAAGGTCGCAGCGATCGGCACGCTCGCCGACGTCGTGCCGCTCACCGGTGAGAACCGGATCATCGCGAAGCTCGGGCTCGGCATGCTGTCGAAGGGGCCTCACAAGGTCGGCCTGCGCTCGTTGCTCGACGTGTGCGGCCTCACCGGCAAGGAGATCGACAGCTATCACATCGGGTTCGTGCTCGCGCCACGGGTCAACGCCGCCGGCCGGATGAGCTCGCCCGATATCGCCGCTCGACTGTTGCTCGCGGCCGATGAGGGCATGGCGGCTGAAGCGCGCCAGCTCGCAGCACAGCTCGACGCCGAAAACGTCCGGCGCCAGCAGGAAGAGGCCGACATCGTCGCCGCCGCACGGAAGGCGGTCGAAACCGATCTGGAGGTTGGATCTCGCACCGTCATCGTCGTGGCGGGGGAGGGTTGGCATCGTGGCGTCATCGGCATCGTGGCGTCCAAGCTGGTCGACGCCTTTCATCGACCCGCGATCGTGATTTCCACCGATGGCGACGTGGCACACGGGTCCTGCCGCAGCATCCCGTCGTTCGACATGCTGGGGGCGCTCGAATCGTGCCCCGAGGTGATGATCCGCTTCGGCGGCCACAAGCAGGCGGCCGGGTTGACGATCGAGACCGGTCGGGTCCGCGAGCTGCGGGCCCGCGTGAACGAGTTCGCAGATGCCCGGCTGCAGCCCGACGATCTGCGGCCGCGTCTTTGGATTGACGGCGCGCTCGGGTTCCGCGGCATCGACGAGCGGGTCGCCTCGGAGCTGACCACCTTGGCGCCATTCGGCGCCGGCAACCCACGGCCCGTATTCCACACCAGCGGCGTCGAAATCGTCGATGGGCCGCGGCGGGTCAAAGAGCGCCATCTGAAGATGGCCTTCAAGCAGGACGGACGCGTCATGCGCGGCATCGCCTGGCGCGCTTCGGAACGCGAGGAGTTCGTGGCCGAGCACCGCACGGCGATCGATCTGGCGTTCTCGCTCGAACAGGACATCTGGAACGGCGAGCGCTATCTGCAGCTGTCGATCGCCGATTTCAAAGCTCCGCAGAACTGACGTCCCACGGGTGCTATCCTGACCTTTACGGTCCGGCTACAGCCAGACCCAACAGGATGACGACCTGGCAGAAGCGGGCGCGTGCTGTCGTGGCGATCTTTGGCATCGCCGTGGCGGTCGTGGTGTATCGGTCCATCGGGACGCGACCGGCTGTGTCCGCGCCGCCGCAGATCCAGCACACCGACCCCAAGGCGACCGTCGAGAGCGGACGCGGCTCGCAGCGGCGCTATCGCACCGCACAGCGCGATTTCGAAATCGCCTGGGAGCAATCACTCTCCTACGAGGATGGCTCGGCGAGACTGATCGACGTCCAGATCACCGTGCCGCCCCGAAGCGACGGCCGCAGCTTCGTGGTCATCGCCGACGAGGCGCGGGCCGGCGCGAAGCAAGACGAGAAAGAGCTCACCGGACACGTCAAGCTGACCGCCAGCGATGGGTTCGAGATGACTGCCGATCGCGCGACGCACAGCGCCGCCGACGGCGTCGTCCGGGTCCCGGGTGCCGTGATGTTCAAGAAGGGGAAGATGAGCGGCTCCGGCACGAACGGAACCTACGACCAGACCAACGACGTCCTCACCATCCGCGAACAGGCGGTCATCTCCGTCGTCGACGATGAAGGGCACCCCACGACGGACTTCACGGCCGGGAGCGCCACGCTCGATCGGCTGCAGCACGTGCTGACGCTCGACATGCGCGTCCACGTCGTTCGCGGTGCTCAGGTGGTCGACAGCGATCATTCGACGGCGCGGCTGGCGGAGAACAACGAGGTCGTTACGTATCTCGAGCTGCGCGGCAATTCGAAGGTCACCGGCGGCGCGGCGATTCAGGCGATGAATGCGCGCGACATCGACATGGACTACAGCGAGGACGGCCGGACGCTCGAGCGGGTCGTACTGAACGGCAACGGCGAGATCACGCCGGCAGCGCACGGCGAGGGTCCCACGCGATCGATGGCGGCGAATACGCTCGATATGGTGCTGGCACCCGATGGCTCGATTGTCTCGTCGACCGGACGCGACAACGTGCGCCTCGATCTTCCCCCGTCTGGTGATTCGCCCGGCGGGCGCATCACGGCGCGCGCGATGGACGCAACAGGCGAGGAAGGCCGCGGGTTGACCGAAGCCCATTTCACCGACGCCGTCGAGTACCAGGAGCCCGCCCGCCGAGGGACGTCGCCGCGTGTTCTTCGCGCCAAAGCGCTCACGACGATGCTGGCAGACGACGCCGTGACCGAGGCCGTCTTCACTGGAAATGTCGTCTTCGAGGAGACCGACCTGAGCGCGTCGGCGCCGGAGGTCCGCTACCAGCCATCGAAGAACGCGATCGCGCTGAGCGGACCTGGCACGGGCCTGATGTCGCACATGACCCTCGATCAAATCGCCATCGACGCCCGCCAGATCGACGTGGCGCTCGAGACTCGACGGCTCTCGGCGAAACAGGTGAAAACGACACTGCGGCCGGACACACAGGGCTCGCGCGGTCAAGGCAGTGCCTCGACGAGCGCGCGCGCGATGCCCGGACTGCTCCGTAAAGAGGAGGCCGCCAGCGTCAACGCGGACGGCCTCGAGTATGTCTCGGCAACGGGTCAGGCCACGTATACCGGAAATGCACGGCTCTTCCAAGGATCGACGTCGATCAACGGAGACGTGATTGCGATCGATCGCGAGCGCGGTGACCTCGTGGCAACCGGATCGGCGCGATCGGCGCTCGATTTGGAGTCGGGCCGCATCACCGGTAGCGGCCACGAGATTCGCTACGTCGACACGAGCCGAACGATCACCTATAGTGCGGCGCCCGTGGGACCGACAAGGGGCAAGGGGACAAGCCCTGCCGCCACTGCTGCGTCCACCGGACGTGGAGCCGGCACACCGGTCCGCGACGCGCAGGTCACGGGCCCGCAGGGTGACCTTCACGCAGGGCGCATCGATATCGTGCTCGCGAAGCCGGACAATCGGATGGAACGGCTGGAAGCGTTTACGAATGTGACGCTGAAGATGGAGACGAAATCGGCCTCGGGCGCGCGCCTCACCTATGTCGCTGCCAAAGAGCAGTACGTGATTTCGGGTGAACGGGCCATTCCGGTCACTGTGGTCGTCCGGGCCGCGGCCACTACGACGACACCGCCATCCTGCCGCGAGTGGAGCGGACGAACGTTGACCTTCTACAAGTCGACCGATACGATCAGCGTTGACGGCAACGAGGAGTCCCGTACCGACACCAGGAACATCCCGTGCCCACTCCCGACGTCGCGTTGAAACGCGACGGTCCGCCGTCGGCCACGCTCGTGTCCACGCTGCGCACGCAGGAACTCACGAAATCGTACGGCGGGCGCACGGTGGTGCGAGGCGTGAGCATCGAGGTCGCTTCGGGAGAGATCGTCGGCCTGCTCGGCCCGAATGGCGCGGGAAAGACGACGACTTTCTATATGACGGTCGGACTCACCGGGCCGGATTCGGGCCGCGTCATCCTCGATGACGAAGACCTCACGGACGCGCCGATGTACGTGCGTGCCCGGAAAGGCATCGGCTATCTGCCGCAGGAGCCATCGATCTTCCGCGGATTGACGGTCGAGCAGAACATTCTCGGCATCCTGGAGACGTTGGACCTCGACGCCGCGACTCGGCAGGCTCGGCTTGCCGATCTCCTCGCCGAGCTTCATCTGACGCCGTTGGCGTCGGCGCCGGCGTACACGCTGTCCGGCGGAGAGCGGCGGCGTGCCGAGATCACGCGCGCGCTCGTGATGTCGCCGCGGTTCATGCTGCTCGACGAGCCGTTCGCGGGCATCGACCCGATCGCGGTGACGGAGATTCAGAAGATCGTGTTTCACCTGAAAGAGCGGGGCATCGGCGTGCTGATCACGGATCACAACGTGCGCGAAACGCTGCGGATCACCGACAGGGCCTACATCGTGCACGACGGCATCATTTTCCGGAGCGGGACGCCGGACTCGCTCGCCGCCGATGAGGACGTGCGCCGGATTTATCTGGGGGCCGACTTCCGCTTGGACTAAGATGGTTCAAGGCTGAACGACCGTAAGTCATGGCGATTTCGCAGAAACTCCACACCAAGCTCGTTCAGAAGCTGATTCTGACGCCGTCGCTGCAGCAGGCGATCAAGCTGCTGCCGATGTCGACCCTTGAGCTGTCGGAGCTCTTGAACCAGGAGATGGTCGAGAACCCGATGCTCGAAGAGGTCCCTACGGAGGAGCTGCAGCCGGTCGAAGCGACGCAGGAGAAGCAGGAAAACAAGACCGAGAACAAGGAGAAGGGTGATACCTGGGACGACCAGGACTACGAGTACTTCTTCGGCGACTATCTCGACGATGGCTACCGGCCGCGCACGCCGACCGAAGTCAAGGAACTGCCGCCGATCGAGAACACGCTGTCGACGGGACAGTCCCTTTCGAGCCACCTGCTGTGGCAGCTCTCGATGCAGACCGACGACGCGCTGATGCGCGAGATCGGCGAGGCCATCATCGGCAACCTTGACGACGATGGTTATCTCGTGGCGACGGTCGACGACATCGCCGGCATGGGCCCGTGGTCGACGGCCGACGTCGAACGCGCGCTGACGCTTGTCCAGAGTTTCGATCCGATCGGCGTCGCGGCTCGAGACCTGCAGGAATGCCTGCTGCTGCAGCTGCGACATCTCGGCATGGGCGGCACGCCGGCAGAGCGGATTGTCACCGAGCACATGCGCCTGCTGCAGAACCATCAGGTGCCGGAGCTGGCGCGCAAGCTGGGACTGACGATCGACGATCTCAAACAGCATATCGAGTTGATTCGTCACCTCGATCCGAAGCCCGGAAGCCGCCACAACCCGTCGCAGTCGCAGTACGTCATTCCCGACGTCTACATCGTGAAGATCGAAGACCAGTACGTCGCGGCCCTCAACGAAGAGGGGTTGCCGCAGCTGCGTATCAGTCCGGTGTACCGGCGGCTGCTCGACAAGAACGTCACCGAGAACACCGACGAGACGCGCGCCTACGTCAAAGACAAGTTCCGTTCGGCGCTGTGGCTGATCAAGTCGGTAGAGCAGCGGCAGAAAACGATCCATAAGGTCGCCACGAGCATCATTAATTTCCAAAGAGATTTCCTCGATCACGGCATCGAGTACCTGCGCCCGCTGGTACTGCGCGACGTGGCCAACGATATCGGCATGCACGAGTCGACGGTCAGCCGCGTCGTGACGAACAAGTACATGCACACGCCGCAGGGCGTGTTCGAGATGAAGTACTTCTTCCACAGCGGTATCAACAGCCAGTACGGCGACGCCGTGTCATCGGTCACGATCAAGCAGCGAATTCGCAAGATCATCGAGCAAGAAGACCCGAAGAAACCGCTGAGCGATTCCAAGATCGTCAGCATGCTGCACCGCGAGGGTCTCGAGCTGGCGCGACGGACGATCGCGAAGTACCGCGAAGAGCTGAAGATTCCGACGTCCAACCAGCGTAAGGTTCTCTACTAAGCGCCGACGATCGCCGCCCATCGGCGCGGGTCGGCCACGGATTACCATGCGCCTCGAAATCACCGGACGACAATTCCCAATCACCGCACATGCCCGCAAAGTGGTCGAGCGGCGGATCGGCCACACCCTGAAGCTGCTGCACGACAGCGTCATCTCCGCGCACGTGGTCCTGACGCGTCAACGCGGCCTGGTGAAAGCTGAGGTGACCGTGCACGTCAGCCGCGAGCACTTCCTGCACGGGGAGGGGTCGGGCGACGATCTCACGATCGCGTTGACGGGCGCGATCGACAAGATCGAGCATCAGGCTGCCAAGCTGAAGGGCAAGTGGACCGGCCGGAAGCGACGCAACGGTGCTGCTCGCGCCAGCGAGGGGCCACCGCCGGCCTCCGACGGGAGTCTCGCGAGGGGGCGGGAAGACGGCGGCCGGCGGATCATCCGGGCCAGGCGATACGCCGTCAAGCCGATGACGATTGAGGACGCTGCCGCGGAAATCGGCGATGGGAACGACGCAGTGATCGTCTTCCGCAACTCGTCGACCGATGCGGTGACGGTGCTCTACCGGCGCACCGATGGGAACCTCGGCCTGATCGAACCTGATGCGTAACCGCCGCCTGCGGCCGTGAGCGCGCCTCCCATGTCCGTGCCGTCGCTCACCGTGGCGGGTCTCCTGAAGAGCCGCGCGGAGACGTCGGGCCTCCCGCTCGAGCTGCTCAGCGGCGGCAACGGCATCGAGCGTGTCATCGCGAGCCCGCACATCCAGAAGACCGGCCTGGCGCTCGCGGGCTTCCACGAATACCTTCGCCCGGCGCGCGTGCTCGTCTTCGGCGAGAGCGAGGTGCGCTACCTCGAAAGCCTCGAGCACGCGGCGCGGGTGACGATGTTGGCCGCGATGTTCCAGCACGACATCCCATGCGTGCTCATCACCGGCGGATGGGAGCCGCCGCCCGACTTGCTCGTGGCATCCGAGGCGTGCGCCGTTCCAGTGCTGCGTACGTCGATTGCCACGCCCATCGCCATTAACCGTATTGGCGCGCTGCTCGAGGATGCGCTCGCCGTCCGCGAGGTGCTGCACGGCGTCTTGATGGATATCCTGGGTCTCGGCGTGTTGATCGTCGGGGACAGCGGCATCGGCAAGAGCGAGTGCGCCCTCGATTTGATCGTGCGCGGCCACCGGCTGGTGGCCGACGACACGGTCGAAGTCCGCCGCCGCGGGGAGACGACGCTCATTGGCACCTGTCCCGAACTCACGCGGCACCACATGGAAGTGCGCGGGCTTGGCGTGATCAACATCCGTGACCTGTTTGGCGTGGCAGCGACGCGGTCGGCGAAACGGGTGGAGCTCGTGGTGCGGCTGGAGCGGTGGGATCCCGATCGCGAGTACGAACGGCTCGGCATCGATGAGAACACGTTCGATCTGTTTGGGGTGAAAGTGCCGTTGATCAGCATGCCGGTGGCGCCCGGCCGCAACCTGGCGATCCTCGTCGAGGTCGCGGCGCGCAACCAGCTCCTGCGATCGCGCGGGCTGAACGCGGCGCGCGATCTCGCGGCACGACTCGATGGACAGCTTCGCGCCGGCGACGACGGAATCGAGCCGGATGAGGACGAGCAGGGGGAGGCCGAATGAAGGCGCCGTCGCCCCCCGCCCGAGCCGTCCGCCGGCGACCGCGAAGGAGCCGCCCGGGCCACCGCTTCGTGATCGTGACGGGCCTGTCGGGTTCGGGGAAGACGCATGCCATCCGTGCGCTCGAAGACCTGGGCTATTTCTGCGTCGACAACCTCCCGACGCAGTTGATTCACACGCTCGCGGAGCTGGCCGGCCGGGACGGGGCCGGCCTCGATCGGGTGGCGATCGTCGTCGATGTCAGAGAGGGCGGCTTCCTGAAACAGTTTCCGCCGGAGTTCCGTAAGCTCAAGGCGATGCCAGGGATCGATGCGCGGCTCATCTTTCTCGAGGCCAGTCGGTCCGCGCTGGTCCGCCGCTTCAGCGAGACGCGCCGGCCGCATCCACTCGCCCCGGATCGATCGGCGGTCGAAGGGATCGAAGAGGAGCGGAAGAAGCTGCAGGCGATCCGCGCGCTCGCCGACGTGATCGTCGACACGTCGAATATGACCGTCCACGAGCTCCGCGATCTGTTCGCGCGCGTCTCGCGCGACGATGACGCCCGGGCGGAGATGGTGGTCAACCTGGTGAGTTTTGGCTTCAAGCACGGCGCCCCGCTCGATGCCGATCTCGTATTCGACGTGCGCTGTCTGCCGAATCCGCACTTCGTCGACAGCCTTCGCGACCTGACCGGCCGTGACCCCGCCGTGATCAGGTTCATGCGCCGGTACCCTGCGACCCGCGAGTTCGTCGAGCGGCTCACATCGTTCCTCAGATTTGCGTTACCGCATTACGTCAGAGAAGGGAAGACCTATCTGACCGTGGCCATCGGGTGCACGGGCGGTCAGCACCGGTCGGTGATGATCGCGGAGGCGCTGAAGAAATCGCTCGCGGGCGTCACCGGCGTTCGACTGCGCGTGAAGCACAGGGATTCGTGACGCCCCCTCCGATGATTGGAATCGTCGTCGTGACGCACGGCCAGTTGGCGACGGAGCTCGTCAACGCCGCCGAGACGATCGTCGGTGAGCTGCGGCGCTTCGCCGCCGTGTCGATCGGGTGGCACGAGGATACCGATGACGCGCGCGCCGAGATTCAGCAGGCGGTGGCGCGAGTCGACAACGGGTCAGGCGTGCTGATTCTCACCGATATGTTCGGCGGGACGCCGTCGAACCTCGCCATGACGTTCCTCGCGGAGGGGCGCGTCGAAGTCATTACCGGCGTCAACCTGCCGATGTTGATCAAGCTGGCGAATTTGTCCGAGCAGTCCGATCTACTTGCCGTGGCCCGCGAGATGCGTGAGCATGGTCGCCACGCGATTTGGGTGGCGTCGGATCTGCTGCGGGGCGAGAAGACGTGACCGGACCGAGGTGACCAAAGAGACGTGACGCTGTGACGACCCGCTCTGTGACCGTCGTGAATCAGCTTGGCCTGCATGCGCGTGCCGCGGCGCGGTTCGTGCACCTGGCGACGCGATTCAAGTCGCAGATCCGCGTCGGGCACGGAGCCAAGAACATGGACGGCAAGAGCATCATGGGCATCCTGCTGCTCGCGGCAGCACGTGGGACCGTCATCACGCTGACCGCGAGCGGACCGGATGAACAGGACGCCGTGGAGGCGCTGGTGCGGCTGGTGCAGTCCGGGTTTGGTGAGGAATCGTGGAACGTTTGAAAGGCATCGGGGTCTCACCGGGCATCGCCGTGGGACCGGCGTTGGTGGCGATTCAGCGGATGCAGGTCATCCGCTTTCCGATCGCGCTCGATCGCGTCGGCCGTGAGCTGAACGCGCTGGAGCGCGCGCGGCAACGATCACGCGAGCAGCTCGAACAGATTCGACGGCGGATCGCGGAGCTCAAGGGCGCCGATCTGGCGTCGATCTTCGACGCGCAACTGCTGATGCTGGATGACCTGATGGTCGTCGGCCGGGCGGCGGAGTTCGTGCGCGAGGACCGGGTGAACGCCGAATGGGCGGTGCAGCGCGCGGTCGACGAGGTCGGCGCCGTGTTCGACCACATCGACGATCCGTATCTGCGCGAACGCAAGGGCGACCTCCACGACGTCGCCGGCCGCTTGCGGATGAATCTGCGGGACGAGCGCGGGGCGCCGCGCGATCGGCTGCAGGATCTCGATGCGCCCTGCGTCTTGATCGCCGACGAGCTGACGCCGTCCGTTGTCGCGCAATTGGATTGGACGCGCATCCTCGGCTTCGCCACGGACGCCGGCAGCCGTACGTATCACACGGCGATTCTGGCGCGCTCGCTCGGCGTCCCGGCTGTGGTCGGCCTGCACGACGTCAGCCGTCGGGTGCCCACAGGTGCGGCGGTCATCCTCGACGGCGAAACCGGAGACATCACGCTCGATCCCACGAGAGAGATGTGTCTCGAGGCGGAAGGCGTGGCACGGCGCGCGCGCGCGTCGATCGCCGAACCGACGCACGAGGACGGGCCGCTACAGACCACGGATGCCGTACGCATCGTGCTGCACGCCAACATCGAGCGGTCCGACGATGTGGCGACGGCGATTGGTGCCGGCGCTGAAGGGATTGGGCTGTACCGATCCGAGTTCATGCTGGTGGGTGGTCCGCCGGACATGGCGGCGGAGGACGAGCAGTATCACGTCTATCGCCAACTGGTCGAGCGGATGGCGCCACGACCCGTGACCATCCGTACGTTCGATATCGACGAGCGACAACTCGCGCGGCCGCTCGTCGACGCGGCGCTGGACGCGCGCTGGTTTCCCGACGATGAGCGAAGCGGGCACGGCGGGCTTCGCGGGATACGCTTCGGGCTGGCCCAGCCGGCGATCTTCAAGACGCAGCTGCGGGCCCTCCTGCGCGCCGCGGCGCACGGCCCTGTGCGCGTGATGTTCCCGTTCGTGTCGTCGCTGCAGGAGGTGCGCGGCGCCAAGGCGCTGCTGGAAGAAGCCCGGGCGGAGCTGGTCGCTCGCGACATCCACACGCCGGAACTCTCCGTCGGCATCATGATCGAAGTGCCTTCGGCGGCGTTCACGGCGTCGCAGCTCGCGCGTGAAGTCGACTTCTTCACCATCGGCACGAACGATCTGATTCAGTATCTGCTCGCCGTCGATCGTACGGACGAGCGCGTCTCCAACCGGTATCAACCCTTGCACCCGGCGGTGCTGAAGCTACTGCGCCACGTCAAGCGAGCGGCGACGCATCATGGGATTCCGGTGTCGGTGTGCGGCGAGATGGCCTCAGACCCGCTGTTGTTGCGGTTGCTGATCGGCTGCGGGCTCACCGAATTCAGCATGACGCCCGGGGCGATCCCGATGGCTCGGCGTGTCGTCCAGGAGATGAGCGTCGGCGAAATGGCGAAGGTCGCGGCCAAAGTGCTCACGCTGCCAACCGTCGACGAGATCGAGCGATTCCTGCACGACACATTTGCGCCGGCAGCTGGGGCGAGGAGATGACACGACGATGAGTCCAGTGGGAGACCGCGGGCACGGCGCGGAAGGCGTCACACGCGTCGAGAAGCCATGGGGCTACGAGCTCCATTGGGCCAAGACCGATCGATATGTCGGCAAGATCCTCCATATCAACGCCGGCCACGCGCTCAGCCTGCAATATCACAACTTGAAAGACGAGACGGTGTACCTGTACTCGGGCCGCCTCCTCTACGAGATCGAGATCAATGGCCGGCTCACCAAACGCGAGATGACGCCCGGCGATTCGATTCACGTCTCGCCGAAGACGGTGCATCGCATGACCGCGATCGAAGACTGCGACGTGTTCGAGGTTTCGACACCCGAGCTCGACGACGTGGTGCGCCTTGAAGATCGGTATGGGCGCGAGGGCACCTAGGGCTACCGGGAGGTCGGCGCACTCCACGCGCGTGGCGCCGGACGGGTCGCGACGCGGCGGCTGCGCCGCGGCGCTCAGCACGCCATAGCGATGCCGTCGATTGGCGCCTCTCACTCCCATCGCATGACGATGGGAGTGAGTATGGTGTCCGGTCGTGCGGATGTCAGCTGGCCGAGCGATCAGAACGGGATGTCGTCGTCGGTGATCGGCTCCATCGGTGGCTCATCGGCATTGCCGGCGGGCGCGTGGGTGGCACTGCGGTCCATCCCGCCGCCGCGGCCGCCACCACCGAGCAGCGTGACGCGGTCGGCCTTGATCTCGGTCGTGTAGCGCTTGTTGCCGTCCTTGTCGTCCCACTGGCGGGTCTGAAGACGGCCTTCGACGTAAATCTGTTTACCCTTCGTGAGGTATTCCTGAAGGCTTTCGGCGGGCTTGCCCCAGAGCACGACGCGGTGCCACTCGGTCTTTTCCTGCCGCTGGTTGTTGCGGTCGTTCCACACCTCCGTTGTTGCCAGATTCAGCGTGGCCACGGCGGCGCCGCCCGGTGTGTAGCGCAGCTCCGCGTCGCGTCCGAGATTGCCCACGAGAATCACTTTGTTCACGCTGCCCATGTCGCGTCCTTTCGGGCGGAAGCACCGCCCCTACGGCTGCAATGGCTGCGGCCGTGCACGTCTTGACGAGCGGAACCTCGAGGTCCGCTACTCGCGACTCACACTGTACAGGGTTTTCGTGACAGGGGAGGTCACGAAGTCACGGTCGTGAGGACGTCGCGGCGCCCTGACGCGCGAGCGCGTCGAGACGTTGCTTGGCGAGTCCCGCCGGCGCCGAATCGGCAAACGTCTTGACCAGTTGCTCGTACGACGCGCGAGCCTCGGCGGGTTGATTGAGCGCTTCGTACGCGCGTCCGCGCTTGAAGTACGCGTCAGGCACCCAGCTCGATTTCGGGTAGGTCTGAATGACCTGCGTGTACGCCGTTGCGGCATCCTGAAAACGCTTCTGCGTGAAGTGAGTCTCGCCGAGGTAGTAGTAGCCTTCGGCAGCGGCTTCGGTTTTCGGGAACGCCTTCACCAGTTCCTCGAATCCCGTGATCGCCGCCGCATACGCACCAGAGAAGTAATCGCCGCGCGCTCGTTCCAGCATGCGCGACGGCGACAGACCGGCGGTCGAGATCGATGTCGCCGGGGACGCCGTGCCCGGCGACGTGGGCGCGGACGAGGTGTCAGCGCCCGGCACGAGCGGACCGGGGGATGGCGCTCCCGAAGAGAGCGACGTCACACTCGAACGCAGCGCTTCGATTTCGTCGGCGAGCGATCGCAGCCGCGTGTCGGTGTCCTGCGTGCGTTCGCGCACGGCGCTGAGCTCGGTGCTGAGCCCCTTGAGCAGCAGTTCCTGATCAGCGAAGCGCTTCTGCGCCGACTGGTCAGAGCTGTCGAGCCGTGCGTTCAGCGCCTTGATCGCTTCGCCGATCTGCGCGAGGGACAACGCCAGCTGCTGTGTCTGCTCCTGGAGCATGCGCAGTTCCGCGGTCATCTGCTGATGCTCGCGGTTCTGCGCACCCGCCGTCGCGTTCCCCAGAATAGACAGTACCAGCGTGAGCGCGGATACCGCGATGGTCTTCTTCATTCGGAGCCTCGTCAGGCCTGTCGGCCTCTCCTCGATCTATTTTGCCGTGATCACGAGGTGACCGCGGCGATTCTTCGACCAGGCGTCTTCAGTGTGACCCATGTCGAAGGGAAACTCTTTGCCGTAGCTGACCGTTTTCATGCGGTCGCTCGACACACCAAGCGACGCCAGGTACGCCTTCACGGCCGACGCGCGACGCTCGCCGAGGGCGAGGTTGTACTCAGCTGTGCCGCGCTCGTCACAGTGTCCTTCGATCGTAACCGCCCACGACGGGTTTTTCTTCAGAACTTCTGCGTTCGCCGTCGCGATGCTGCGGCCCGAGTCGTCGAGGTCGGCGCTATCGACCAGGAAGAAGATGGGCTTCAACGGCGAGTTCCTGTTGAGATCGTCGATCGAACGATCGGCGAGGTCGTCTTCGCCGAGCCGTGGTTGCGCGATCGGTGCGTCTTCGACCCGCTGCGGCGGTGCAGGCGGGGGCGTGTCGGGAACGGCGGGCAGCGTCGGCGTCGGCTGTGGTGTGGCGATCGGCTTCTTGTTCCGTGAGCAGTCCGCGGTCACGGCCGCGAGAATGATCGCGATGACGATGAGCTTCTGATTACGCATTGTGCTTCTTCCTTACAACTCCAGTGTTAGTTGGACCAGGCGGGCGTCTGGTTGCTCCCGTCGCGGGTGATTTGTCGCAGGTCTCGCCCCTCGCGATCGATCGTGTAGATCTGGGTACGACCACCGCGTGTCGACGAGAAGGCGATGTGGCGTCCGCCGGGGGAGAAGGCGGGGCTTTCATTCGTGCCTTGTCCATTTGTCACGACTCGGGTCCGCTGGGTGGAGAGCTCGTAGACCTTGATGTCGAAGCCGGAACCGCTGGTGCGTCCGGCAAAGGCGATTTCGTTGTAGGGTGCAGGCGACCACGTCGGCCGGTCGGCCTCCGACTCGTCGACGGTAATGCGACGAAAGTTCGAACCATCCACGCCGATGACGTAGATCTGCGCCTTTCCCGTTCGGTCGGACGTGAACGCGATTTGTGACCCACTTGGAGACCACGTCGGCGAGCTCTCGCCGGCAGGATGGTTCGTCAATCGTCGAACGCTGCTGCCGTCGGCGTTCATGACGTAGATCTCCGGGTTGCCGTCGCGTGCAGACATGAAGGCGATCTGCTTGCCGTCAGGCGAGAACACGGGCACGTAGTTGGTGCCGACTCCCTTCGTCGGGTTCTGCAGCACGCCCTCGTAGATGCGTGAGACGAAGATGTCGGGATTCGGGCGATACGTCGTGTAGGCGAGCGACCGCGAGTCTGGCGCCCATGACGGATTGATATTGAGCTGGCGGCTCACGGTCAGACGCCGCTGGTTCGCGCCGTCGTAGTCCGCAACGTAGATCTCCTTCACTTCGCGGTTCTCGACGGTCCCATCGAGCCGCTGTCGATTGCGGTCCGATACGAAGGCCAGCTTCGTGCGCGCCACACCCCGCAGCTGCCGCTGCTGGATGTACACCTCGTCCGAGATGGTGTGCGCGAACAATCGCGGATTGGTGGCGCTGCCTCCGTACTCCTTGGCAAACACCGACTGCCGCGTACGCACATTGAACAGACGCACTTGAACTCGCACGTCGTTCCCGGTGCGTTGAACCGTACCGAAGAACACCGCATCGGCACCGAGCTCGCGCCACGCCGCGAACGGCATCTGCTCCGCAGTGCGGGCGGCCGGAATGCTGCCGTAGGTATCGCGCGGGATCATGTAGAGCTCCCGCTCGAAGTTCAGGTCGTCCCATAGCACCTGGCCGAGCAGCTTTGCCGCTTCCGATGCGTCGGGCGTGAGCGCGACGAAGTCGGGGACCGCGTACCTGGGAGGCGTGCCGGGATCGCCGCTGATCACCAGGCTGATGGTGTCGGGCTGGGTCTGCGCCTGCGGCGGCGCGGCAGGCATCGGACGTACGGCGAGTACGCAAACGCCCAGTGTTGCGGCCGCGACGATCACTCTCCACTGCATCGGCTGTCTTGTCATGTTCACCGCTGGTAATCGAATCGAAGATGTACGGTCAATGTTGCGTTTGGAAACTCGGACGGCAACGGCGGGATCCTCGCCAGCTGCAGCGCGCGGACCGCGGCGTTGTCGAGCGCCACGAAGCCGCTCGGGAGCTCGACCTGCGGCGACTGAATCGTCCCGGTGCGCGTGATCGTGAACTTCATCGTCGTCGACCCCACGACGCCCTGGTTCTGATCCCAGCCGCGCATGATGGCTAGACGCATCTGGTCGATGTACTCGGGACAGCAAAAATCGCTGACATCGAGTTGAACGGGTCCGCCGCTTCCACCGGAGCTGCTGAGGCCGAATCCCGTGCCGCGAACCTTCTGGTCGCCCCGAGCTGCACCCGTTCGCGGTTCTGCACCGGTGTTCGGCGTTTTCGCCGTCGCCTCGGGCGGTGCCTGCGTCGGCTTCGGCTGCTGGCGCGGATGCACCTTCGGATCAGGCAGTGTCATCGGCGGTGCCTTTGGAGCCGGTGGTGCCTCGACCTGCTTCGGGGGTTCAGGTGGCGCTGGTGCCTGCACGGCGGGCGCTCCCGCCTGCGTCATTCCGCCCGTCTTCGGGCCCGGCGCGCCGCCGAGACTCACCGTCATGATCGTGGGGGGAGGTTGAACGGCCGGATCCGGCCACGCAATCAACACCACGACGACGACCATATGCGCGGCAACCGACCACACGACCATCTTGCTGAGCCCTTCGGGCTCTTGCGATCGCGACGCGATGATGTCGGTGACGCTTTCGATCACTATCGGTTTATCGGGTCGGAAGTTCCGTCACGATGCCGATGTTGAGGATGCCGGCGTTTTTCATCTCCTGCATCACATCGATTTGCTCCTGGACGAACAGTTGCCCATCCATGCGCAGAAACACCTGTTTGTCGGTCCGGTTGACGAGGAGCTGGCGCAAGCGCTCGGCAAGCGCCGGCATCCCGATCGATTCCTTGTCGAGAAAGACGCGTTTCTCTTTTCGGTACGACAGCGGCACATCGACGAAGATTCGTTCACTAGACAATTCGTCCGATTTCGAGGCGACTGGCAGCTTGAGCTCGACGCCCCGCTGAAGCATGGGCGCCGCCACCATGAAGATGATCAGCAGCACGAGCATCACGTCCACGAGTGGGATGACGTTGATCTCGGCAAGGGTCGGTCCGACGCGGCGGCCGCGCTGGTGCCGTCCGCCGGCGTTGGGCGCTGAAGCAATGACTTTGGGCATCAGGTGAAATTCCGCTCGGCGATGTTGAGGAACTCGAGCGAGAAATCGTCCATCGACGCCGAGAAATCCTTCACACGATGGACGAAGTGGTTGTAGAAGATGACCGCCGGGATCGCCGCGAACAGCCCTGCGGCCGTCGCGATCAAGGCCTCGCTGATGCCAGGCCCGACCACCGCCAGGTTGGTCGAACCGGTGAGACCGATGCGTTGGAACGCGATTGTGATCCCCACCACTGTCCCAAACAGGCCGATGAACGGTGTGACGCTCGCAGTGGTGGCGAGGAACGTCAGGCGCCGCTCGAGTCTGTTCACCTCGGTCGTGGAGGCCCTGATGAGTGCGCGGTCGACCGCGTCGAGGCTCTTCAGGATTGGACGAGCAGGGGCCGCGCCCGGACTCGACGGCGTGGATGACGTCGAGACCCTGAATTGCGCGTTCAATTCCGCATAGCCCGCCTGAAATACGCCGACGAGTGGACTCTGCGGCAGCGAAGGGCAGATCGCCTGGACCTCGGAGAACTTCTGACTGCGCCGGAAGACCTCGAGGAACGTGCGGGTCTGTCGTTCGACCCGACTATACGAGACCGTCTTGTAGAGAATGATCGCCCACGAGACGATCGAGAACGTGAAGAGGATCGCTAGGACAGCCTGATTGAGTGGCCCTGTATCTGACAGAATTTTGAGAATGCCTCCGCTCCCAGCCAGCGGGGCAACGTCCTGCACCTGTAGTGCAAGGATGGACGAGCCAAGCCTATACACCGACGCCTCCGGTTCATGTGGGGGATGCGCCGCTGGGACAGCGCAGAAGGCAGACTAACACGCGGCCGAAGTGCTGTCAAACGTATGATAGGATGGAAGTTCCGCCTACATGCTGCGCGTCCTCCGTATTCGGAACCTGGCGGTGATCGAGTCCGTCGAGGTCGAGTTCGGTTCCGGCTTCAACGTCCTCACAGGAGAGACCGGCGCGGGCAAGTCGATTGTCGTCGAGGCTGTCGGCCTGCTCCTTGGTGCACGCGCCTCCGCGGATCTCGTGCGGTCGGGGGAGCCGCAGGCGAGCATCGAAGCGGAGTTCGACGATGCGGGACGGACGCTGATCGTCCGTCGCGAAGTCACAAGCCAGGGGCGCAGCCGATCCTTCATCAACGGTGCAATCGCAACCGCGAGCGCCCTCCGCGATCTGTCGCTGCGGCTCGTTGAGCTCCATGGACAGCATGAGCATCAGGCGCTTTTGGAACCGCTCTCGCACCTTCCGCTGCTCGACGGCCACGCACGGCTGGGGCCGCTCGTCGAGGCGGTCGCGAACACGTGGCAGACGGTGCGTGTCGCCCGCGAGCAACTGGATCGCGCGCGAATGGACGGACGCGAACGCGCGGCCCGTCTCGATCTGATCGGATTTCAGCTGAACGAGATCGAGAAGGCGGGACTGCGCGCCGGCGAGGACGACGAGCTGTCAACGGAGAGGCAGGTGCTCGCCAACGCCGAGCGCGTGCAGCGCCTGTGCGAGGAAAGTTACGCGACGCTGTACGAAAGCGATCAAGCCGTGCTCGCCGGACTTGGTCACGTCTGGAAGCGCGTCGGCGAGTTGGCGTCGCTGGATACACAGTTTGCGGACTACTTCGCGGCTCGAGACGGCATCAAGTCGCAGCTCGAGGATCTCGCGTCGTTTCTGCGGCGCTATTCCGACGGCATCGATGCGTCGCCGGCGCGGCTTCAGCAAGTCGAAGACCGCCTCGTACTCCTGGAGCGCTTGAAGCGGAAATATGGTCCCGGGCTGGACGATGTGATCGCGAAGGGCATTGAGCTTCGTCGCGAGCACGATCTGCTCACTGGCTCCGGTGGCACAGCAACCGAACTAGAGCAGACGATGGCGGCAGCCTCGCGGAAGTATCTCGAGGCCGCACGTGAACTCTCGTCGAGGCGTCGCGCGGCCGCGAAGCCGTTTGCCTCGCAGCTCGAAGAGCTGCTCGCCGAGCTCGCGATGGAGCGGACCCGCTTCGAGGTACGATTCGGTGGGGACGTTCCCGAGGCGGCCTGGAGCGAGCGTGGCATCGACCAGGCCGAGTTCTTCGTGTCACCAAACCCAGGCGAGGACCTCCGGCCGCTGTCGCGCATCGTTTCAGGTGGTGAGCTCTCGCGGGTCATGCTCGCGCTGAAGACGATGTCGGTCGAGGATCAACCGGGAAAGACGCTCATCTTCGATGAAGTCGACGCAGGAATTGGCGGTCGGGTCGCTGACGTCGTCGGCTCGCGGCTCCAGCGGCTCGGCGATCGGTTTCAGGTCCTGTGTATTACGCACCTCCCGCAGATTGCCGCGCGCGGCTCGACGCACTTTCACATCGATAAGAGCGTCCGGGGCCCGCGCACCGTGACCTCAGTACAGCGTTTGAGCGACGCTGGTCGTATTGAAGAAATCGGGCGCATGATCGGAGGAGTCGTCGTCACCGATCAGGTCCGGGCGAGCGCGCGAGAACTCCTCGTGGCGGCGAGCCAGAGTGGCGCATTCGATGCGGCGAAAGGGAAACAAAAGACGAAAGGCGAAAGCGAAAGCCTTCCGGCGAAGCGACGACGTTCCTGAATCCCGGGGCACATGTCCAAGCGATATCTGATCGAGACGTTCGGCTGTCAGATGAACGTTCACGACTCCGAACGGATGGCGGGGCTGCTCGAGCAGGCCGGTTACGAGCCGACGAGCGACGATGCCGACGCCGACGTCATCGTCATCAACACCTGCAGCGTGCGCGAGCACGCGGAAGAGAAGCTCTACACTCGCCTCGGCGAGATCCGCGTGATGCGCGAGGAGACCGGACAGTCGCCGACCGTTGCCGTCACCGGCTGCGTCGCCCAGCAGGAAGGCGAGGCGCTGTTGAAGAAGTCGAACGGGCACGTCATCGACGTGATCATGGGCACGCAGCGTCTGAAGATGCTGCCGATGCTCATCGAGCGGGCACAGTCCTCGCCCTTTGCCGCGGTCGACACGGGCCTCTGGGATGACGTTTCATTCCCGCTCGGGATCACGCGACGCGCCGACCCGGTCAAGGCGTACGTCACGATCATCGAGGGGTGCAACGACCACTGCGCGTTCTGCGTGGTGCCGTATACGCGTGGCCACGAACGTATGCGGAAGAAGGCCGATATCCTGGCGGACGTTCGTGACGCCGTCGAGTCTGGGCGGCGCGAGGTCCAGCTGCTTGGCCAAATCGTCAATCACTATGCGGCACCGGACGATCCGTCGTGTGATTTTGCCGAGTTGTTGTCGGCTGTCAGCGCAGTCCCTGGCGTCGAACGCGTTCGATTTGCGAGCCCGCACCCACGTCATACGAGTTCTCGGCTCATCGAGGCGATTCGCGATCTGCCGGCCGTGTGTAAGCACCTGCACCTCCCGGTGCAGTCGGGGTCTTCCCGGATCCTCAAATCGATGCGACGGCGTCATACTCGCGAGGAGTATCTCGAGCTGGTCGACCGGGTGAGAACGGCCATCCCGGAAATTGCGCTGTCAACCGACATGATCGTGGGCTTTCCGGGCGAGACGATGGAGGACTTCGAGGACACACTGTCGCTGACTTCCCGTGTGGAGTTCCACAGCATGTTCTCGTTCAAGTATTCGGCGCGGCCGAATACGCTGGCCGCCCTTCGGATGCGAGACGACGTGACCGAAGACGAGAAGACGTCGCGCATCGTGGCGTTGCAGACATTGCAACGGGAGATTCAGACGCGGTTGCATGACGCAGCGGTCGGTCGACTGGAACGGGTGCTCGTCGATTCGGCGAGTCGCCGACGTCCCAACGAGCTCTCGGGGCGCACGAACGGGAACACCGTAGTGAATTTCCCCGTGCCTGCCGATAGAGGGGTCGACGCACCGTCACTCGAGTGGATCGGACGGACCGTGGACGTACGGATCACGCGTGCCGGGCCCCACAGCCTCTGGGGCGAGGCGGTTCAGCCGAGCAGGGATGGAGGCGGTCGGAGAGCGAGCCATGCTGATTGAGATGAGCATCAAAGGCCTGATGGTCGACCCCATCACGAACATGCCTATCGTCATCCTCAAGGACAAGCTGGGGGAGCGCATTCTCCGGATCTGGGTGGGCCTCTTCGAGGCAAACGCGATCGCCCTGCAGATCGAAAACGTCTCGACGCCGCGGCCGATGACACACGATCTGCTCCGCAACATCATCACCGACCTGGACGGGCGCGTCGATCGAGTCGTCGTCAGCGACCTCAAGGACAATACGTTCTTCGCTGTAATTCACCTGACGGTTCGGGGGGAGCGTGTGGCGGTCGATGCGCGTCCGAGTGACGCGATCGCGTTGGCACTCCGGACCCGTTCGCCCATTCTGGTGGAGGAGTCGGTGATCGACAGCGCCAAGAGCGTCGAGGTCTTTTCCGAGCCGATGGATAATGCGAGACTGCAGAAGTGGCTGGAAAGCCTTGATCCATCTGAACTTGGGAAGTACAAGATGTGAATTGTCGGCCGGCCGACAGTCCCCGGCTGATTTCGGTCGGTTGACACCCTCCTCGACCGTTTCTACAATGGGCGCACTTCTTCCCAGAACTGCGCCTCGTGAATTACATCGCAGACCAGCCCTCTAGCGTCTTCGACGCGAAGCTGTTCGGGCCGAGCTCGCCAGGCCGCTCTCCGCTTCGGACGCGCCGATGATCGTTGCCATCGCCAACCAGAAGGGGGGCGTCGGTAAGACCACGACTGCCGTCAACCTTGCTGCGGCCCTGGCGATGCGCGGTCGGAAGACGCTGCTCGTCGATCTCGATCCGCAGGCGAACAGCAGCATCTCGTTCCTGGAGCTCGGCTCGATCGGTCGCAGCACTTACGACGCGATCTCGGATCCGAGTTGCGAGCTCACGCAAATCATCCAGCCTGCGACGACGCTCAAGAACCTTTTCATCGCGCCGGCGCGCATCGCGCTGGCGAAGCTCGAGTCGCGGTTGGTGGGGGAGATCGACGCGCATTTCCGGTTGAAGGACAAGGTTGACAAGCTGGCGGACGAGTACGCCCACATCGTCATCGACTGCCCGCCGGCGCTCGGGCTGCTCACGGTCAACGCTCTCGTCGCCGCAACCCATTTGCTGATTCCGATTCAGTCCTCCTACTTTGCGCTCGAGGGCACGGACGATCTCCTCGAGACCATCGAAAAGGTCCGACAACGCCCGAACCCCGGGCTTCGGATTCTCGGTGTCGTCATCACGATGCACGACAAGCGCACGGCGCTCGCCCGGGACATCCGGGAGCAGATCCAGAAGGTGTTCGGCGGGAAAGTGTTCCGTACGGTGATTACCAAGAGCGTGCGGCTCGAGGAGAGCCCGGCCTACAAGGAATCGATTTTCACGTTCGCGCCCGACTCGAGCGGCGCGACCGATTACTACAGCCTGTGCGAGGAGGTCATCGAGCGTGTCGAAGCGCGGACTGCCTGAGACGCTACGCATGCGGCACGACCAGCACTACGTGGAAGCGCTGGCCACGTCCGCTGGTGAACCCGTGGGGCGCATGGTCGCGATCGACCTGCTCGACCCGAATCCCGGCCAACCCCGCCAGGTCATGGGCGACCTGTCGGAGCTGATTGCATCCGTTCATGAGAAGGGGATCATTGAACCGCTAATCGTGCGGCAACGTCTGGGGCGCTATCAGATCATTGCCGGCGAGCGACGCTACCACGCGGCGGTGCAGACCGGCCTGCGGGAAGTCCCTGTCGTGATCCGTGAAGTCGACGACGTCGAAGTGATGGAGCTGGCGCTCGTCGAGAACCTCCAGCGCAAGGACCTGACGGCGTTTGAAGAGGCCGAGGCGTTGCAGACGCTGGTCCAGAAGTGCGGCCATACGCACGAGGAGATGGCTCGCAAGCTCGGAAAGTCACGAACGGCGATTACCGAGTCATTGTCGCTCTCGGCGATGCCCGAAGAGGTTCGCAATCTGTGTCGGCTGGCAGACATTTCCTCTAAGTCGACGCTTTTACAGATAGTTAGGCAGTCAGACCCCAAGAAAATGATTGCGTTGGTCGAAAAACTCGCTGGTGAGGGCAAGACGACGCGTCAAACCGTCCGCGACGAGACGTCGAAGTTGAAGCCTGGCCGGCCCAAGGCATACGTCTTCAAGTTCAAACCAACCACTAAAGCTTTCGACCTGCGTTTGAGCTTCCGCAAGAGCAAAGTGGATCCCGGCGAGATCATCGAAGCGCTCGAGAACATCATTCGCGAGTTGCGTGCCGCCAGGCGCTAGTCCCGAAAGTTCCGGCCGAAGGTTTATTGGCCGCTGACAGTCTGGCCTCGTTCATGAAGCGGCGGTGCCCGCGAGAAGGTCAGGCCGGTTCGGAAGGCGAGAGCCTATCGTCGCCTGGTCTGGTCGAGAAAGGGCGCGTTCGGCCGTTACATTCCCTTTTGGTTAACATAACGCATCTTATGCGACGTTGAGAAAATGCGGCCGAAATCGGCGTTTTTGAAACGGGACGCCCCTACACCCGCCAGTTGCGCACGCCGAACCGCTCGTCCGGAACCTCGAGCTCAATCGGCTGATGCCGCGGGTGCTGTTCGCGCTCGGTCGTCCCTTCCGACATCGTCACGAAGAACGCGATCGGGTCCTGAGGCTTGCCGTTGAGACACCGGAACGGGATGCAAATCTCGGCGACCCGGCCGATCGCCCCCGCAAGCCCCACGCAGGTCGCCACGTCCCAATCGCCCTTGGGCGTGCGCTTCACCATCAGCACGTCCGCCAGCGAGCCGTCCCGGCGCAGCAAAACCTGGATGCCCGCCGGCTTCAGGAATCGAAGCGTCAGTCCGAATGTGCCAACCAGCAATTCCCGCATCGGCCGTGTGCCTTCCACGCGCAGGAACAGATGTTCCTGGTCGAAGCCAAACGCCACCAGAGCGATCCCGTCGCGGCGCGGACCCACCTGGTGCATCGTCCCGGCGCCGGCCGAGTCCTCGACGCTGCCGGCGCCGATCCACTCGAAGTAGCTCGTAATCTCGCCGTCGAGCGTCGGGCGAATAAACCCGGTCGGCCGTTGGATTTCTGCTGACGGCGGCTGCGTCGTGATGTTCGTGACGAAGAGCTCCTCTGGAATCGGGGCCTCGAGTGCACGGTAGACGTTCCTCACGTGACGCCGAAACAGCTCGTCGAACTCGAGATCGTGGTCGGAGGAATGATCGTCGCCATACCACCAGAACCAATCGCTGCCTTCGGCGATCAGGAGCTCCTCGCGGGCCTGAGCCCGGGACGCCTCCGGAAGGCTGGTACTCGACGTCTCGAGTGCGCGACGCGCATCGACCAATTGCGTCCAGGCGCGATGGTCATCGGCGTGGCCTATCCAGATGTAGAAATCGCCGTTGATCCACGAGCCGGGGAAAATCGACGTCAGCGGCTCGACGGCCTCAGCGCAGGCTTCGCTCATCGTGACGGTCATGAGCTCGGGATTCGACTGCAGACGCGAGTACAACGCGCGCAGAAACGGCCGGCCTTGGCCTTCGTAGTATTCCCAGGCGTTCTCGCCGTCAAGGACCACGAAGATCGTCGCCTCGCCTCCGCCAGTTCTCGCGCGATACCGCTGGCCCGCTTCGACCAGCTTGCGCACGAAATCGTCAGCTGCGCGGTCGGCCGGCCACGAGGCGTAGACGAATCCGATCAGGTCAGACAGTGTGTGGTCACGAAAACCGCACGCCACGGTCGCCCCGGAGACGTTGACGCGGTACGGGCGATACAGCGATTCGGGCTGCTCGCTATGGCCGTGACCGTCGCGCGTCAGGTTCCGGCCGAGGCTGCGCGCGAGGATGGTCTCGTCGGTGGCCATCCACTTGAAGCCGGCGCCCGCGACCAGCGGCACCATCGCATCCGATACCGATCCTTCCGAAGGCCAGAGGCCGTCGGGTTTGCGGCCGAACAGGCGCTCGTGCAGCGCAGACGCGCGTATCAGCTGCTCGAGCGCGTCCTCCGGATGGCGGAACGGCTCGCGTGGCATACGGGAGTGCGGATGCGTGCGCAAATACACGTCGGTGTCGCAGAGCAACGGAAGAATCGGGTGATAGAAGGGCGACGTCGAGAGCTCGATCTGCCCGCGGGCTGCCGCCTCGCGGTACTCGGGGACGACCTTGCCGAGTAGCTCGAGCTCGACGCTGCGCAGCGACGCCTTGTCGTCTTCCGAATATCCGCGTCCTTTGTCGACAAGTGCGCGTACGCGGGAGTCCGTGACGAAGTACTGGGCATCTATCCACGCGAGCTTGTGCCACACCTGAAGGTCTCGCAGATCGTCGACGGAGAACTGCCCCGCCTGAGCACGTGCACTCAGTCCAGACCCATTGCCACCTCGCCGGGCGAGCAACTCGGCATATCGTGGATAGGGTTCGATCATCCGCGGCCGGTGCGCATGGAAGAACTCCTCGATGCAGAAGACCCGTTCGTCCTCCGTGAGGCTCTCTGCACGCTTCAAACCCAGTTCGAGATGCCGATCGCGAGCCTCGTCACGAGCGAACGCCTCCACCTGCACGAGCAGGGACGGCACCAGGTTGAAGGTGAGACGAACGCCCGGGAACTCCTTCAGCAGCGCCACCATGCCCCAGTAATCCTTGATGGCATGCAGACGAACCCAGGGCAGGATGTGCTCCCCCGTCACCAAGTCCTGGTAGAACGGCTGATGCATATGCCAGAGGAGCGCGACGCGCGTCATAATTGAACCGATAAGAACAAGGATGAAGATTCTCGACCGGTATGTGATTCGTCAGGTCCTGATGCCATTCGGCCTGGGCCTGCTCGTGTTCACGTTCCTCTTCATTATTCCCGAGCTGATGAAGTACGCCGAGGAGTACATCTCCAAAGGCGCACCGACGGCGGTGATCGTCCGCCTCGTCATCGCACTCGTGCCGATGGCTTTGGGACTCACCATCCCGATGTCGTTGCTCCTAGGACTGCTGGTCACGTTTGGCCGCCTCTCGGCCGACCGTGAGTTCGTCGCGCTCCAGGCGTGCGGCGTCAGCCCATTGCGGTTGATGCGCCCGGTCGCACTGCTGTCGCTCGTCTGCACTCTCGGCACGGCGTACGACCTGATGGTGTCGGTTCCCGATGCCAATCAGACCTTCCGCGAGATCACGTTCAACGTCGTGGCGACGCGTGCTGAAGGCGAGGTCAAGCCTCGAATCTTCTACGAAGAGTTCCCCAACATCGTCCTTTACGTTCAGGAGGTTCCGCAAACCGGCGGCTGGAACGGTGTCTTCATGGCAGACAACCGTTCTGGAGAAGGCGCGGCGATCTATCAGGCCCGACACGGCCGCGTCGTCATCGATCGAAAGAAGCAAACCGTTGAAGTCGTGTTGGAAGATGGCACGAGGCATACCGCCGACGCCGCTGGCAAGTACGACATCTACCGCTTCCCTGACCGCCTCGTGTTGCGACTCGATCCAGATCAGATATTTCCGAAGGGCGGAATCTCGAAAGGCGATCGGGAAATGACGATCGCCGAACTGCGTGCGCGCGCGGCGCAGTTGCAGGCCGACGGCACATTCCCGCACAACCAGTTGTTCGAGATCCACAAGAAGTTTTCGATTCCAGCGGCGTGTCTCATCTTTGGCCTGATTGGCCTTGCGTTGGGCGCCACGAATCGTCGCGACGGCAAACTCGCCAACTTCGTGTTCGGTCTCGCCGTCATCTTTGCTTACTACCTGCTGCTCCTGCTTGGCCAGTCACTGAACAAGGGTCACTACATCGCGCCATGGTTCGGCGCGTGGCTGCCCGACATCGTTCTCGGGATCGTCGGTCTGCTGCTGTTCAAGTGGCGCAACAAAGCGGGTGACCGGCCGCTGCGCATTCCGATGCCTGCCGTACTGACCCGGCTCCTCCGTCCGAGCGCTCTCACGCATCGGTCGCTGCGCTGGCCGAGCATCCTCGATCGCTATGTTGCAATGACGTACGCGCGCATGTTGGCGCTCTCGGCGGGAGCGCTCATCAGCGTGTTCTACATCGCGGCGTTTACGGAGCTGTCCGAGAAAGTGTTCAAGGGAGCGGCAACGTGGGCGATGCTCGGCATGTTCCTCGTGTACCAAACGCCGCAATACCTGTACTACGTCATTCCGCTTTCAGTCCTGCTGGCCGCGCTGGTGACGGTCGCGCTGCTCACGAAGAACAGTGAGCTCGTGGTGATGAAGGCATGCGGCATCAGCGTCTATCGCCTGGCGGTGCCGATGCTGGTCGGCGCGGTGCTGGCGGGTGGGGCGCTCATGACCCTGGAGCAGACGGTTCTCGGTACCGCGAATCGAAGGGCCGAGCAGATCAAGCACGTGATGCGCGGCGGCTCACCCGAGACGTTCGATGTGCTCAATCGCCGGTGGGTGATGGGAAGCAACGGGACCATCTACCACTACAACTACTTCGACCCGCGCACGCGTCAGCTCGCGTCGTTGTCGATGTACACGTTTGCCGGTGACCTGAGCCGTCTAACGGCGCGGACGTTTGCGACGCAAGCCGCTTACGTCGACGGCAGTACGTGGCAGGTGCAGCATGGCTGGACGCGCGAGTTCGATGAGCACGGCGAGCCGGCGAAGTTCACTCCGTTCACCGACGAACGACGCTCGCTCGAGCAGGTCTCGTATTTCACGACCCAGTCGCCCGATCCTGAGTTCATGAGCTATACCCAGCTTCGCGCCTACACCGAACGGTTGCAAGCGAGTGGCCTCGACGTCGTGAAGCAGCAGGTCGCGCTGTGGCGCAAGGTGTCGTTCCCGTTCGTGACGATCATCATGACGCTGCTCGCGGTGCCGTTCGCCGTCACGATTGGCCGCAGCGGCGCCATGGCGGGCATCGCAGCGGCGATTGCGATTGCCATCGTGTACTGGACCACGATCAGCGTGTTTGCGGCGATGGGAGCCGGCGGCGTAATCGCGCCGCCGCTGGCCGCATGGGCGCCGAATCTCCTGTTTGGCGCCGGCGCCGCGTACCTGCTGCTGACTGTTCGCACCTGATCGAACGCGGACGTGCCTACGGGCGTCCGTACTTCACGTCGTCAATCCAGACCTGTCCACTCGCACCGGGACGCGCGTTCGTCGTATCGACGACGAACAGCAGGTCACTGATGCGATCGACCGCGGGCCCCCCATTTCCCTCGCCGACACGGGTCATCTCATCGAACGGAACTGTAACGGTGCGTGCTGTTTCATCGATGTAGACCGATCGCCGCCACCGCTCCCCTGTCGCGCCACCTGGCGCTCGGAGCTGCACTGATAGCCGTAGCGGCCGACTGGCCGTTGCCGTGAACACGAGGCGATCGGAGCCCGCAATTGCGCCAGCCGGCAGAGCGATCCCGGAAAACGGGCCCTCGCTTTCGGTGCCGCCGAGGGCGAACCGAAACGAGACCTGCGTCCCCGTGATCGTGCGCACCACGTTGATCGCCCCCTCCGACTGCGTGCTCTTCTCGACTCGCCAGTCATCGGCGGATCCATCTTGATATCGCGAGCTGAGTTCGCGAGACGTCGTCTGCTCGCCGCGGGACAGTGGCGACGAGACGCCGAGGTAGATCGGGTTCGTCACGATCCACGGCACTTGTGGTCTGCCAGGCGCGTCCGGTAACACGACTTCGACGCGATACGCGCCGGGTTCCGAACTGGTTTTCTCGAGCCGCGGGCCAGTTGATGAGGCAACGACGCGCCCGCCGTTGAGCAGCGTGATCCGCGCGTCCTCGGGCGCGTTGGTTTCGACGACGAACGAGGTCGGATCCGAGGCGACAAAGGCTCCCCCTGTGTCAACGGTGACTCCTGCGCTCGACGCGCGGTACGAGACGATCGCCGGTGATGCGACCTCGTCGATCGATGAGAAGACGCGACCACGGCGAATCGCTTCAATCACAGCCGTGGCGTCGGTCGCGGCGTTTCGCGTGAACGCGACGCCGGTCACCGAGATCGAAAACGTACGGAAGATCTGTTCGTAGGACGGGAGTCGTAGTGCAAACCGCGGCGCCGCCGGGTCGCCCTCATCGCGAAGGCCCAATCGCGCGTGAGCGTCGTGGGCGGCGATCCCAACCACGGGACGGGTCGATGAGAGCGCGTCCCACTCGCGTAGCGCCTCGTTCGGACGATCGAGCAACGCGGCGAGCGTGCCGGCGCGACGGAAGGGATAGGTCAAAAGTGCCCCGCCCAGCGACGGCCACGTCTCGTCACGCCATTCGCTGTCGCCGTTGAGCCATTCGAGACCGTCGACGGGTACGGACCAATCGGTCCAGCGGAGTGCCGGCTTCGAGGACGTCGGATGCGCGGCGATCGACATCCCGTCAAGCCGCCCGATGTCCTCGACGACGTCGCGCGGCTCTCCGCCGAGTGGATACGGAGATCGTGCGATGCCGAGCGCGACGACATGCCCCTTGGTCGTGCTGATCTCGACGGCATCGATGCACAGAACGTTTTGTCGATACGAGGGCGGCTCCTGCCCGCGGTTGCCATCGCCGTGATCGGTGAAGATGACGAAGGCGAGGCCGGCACGCGCCGCCGCAGCGGCGACCTCATCGACAGTGCCGGTCCCGTCCGAGCGCCGCGTGTGCACGTGAAACGCCCCGCGCACAGGAGCGGCGAGGCCCGGAGACAGCGCGCGCCGTGGTGACGGCGTCAAAACGAATGCTGTTGCGCCGAGGCCGCCAGCGATCAGCAGCAGGAGCCAACGCCGTTTCATGCGCGCGGGTGGAACCGATCGTAGACAGTCCGCATGCGCTGCTCGAGGACGTGTGTGTAAATCTGAGTCGTGGAGAGATCGGCGTGGCCGAGCATCATCTGGATGGCGCGAAGGTCGGCGCCGCGCTCGAGCAGGTGCGTGGCGAACGAGTGCCTCAAGACATGTGGGCTGATCGTTCGGCTCAATCCCGCCTGACGCGCGTACGCTTTGAGGATCTTCCAGAAGCCGACGCGAGTCAGGCCCGCCCCTCCCCCACGCGCGTTGACGAACAGTCGCGGACTGCTCCGTTTGCCGAGCAGGACCGGTCGCGCCTGTTTCAGGTACGCGCGCACCCAGTCAGCCGCTTCATCGCCAATGGGAACGATGCGTTGCTTGTCGCCCTTACCGGTGCATGTCAAGTACGACGCTTCCAGGTTGATGTCGGATGGCCGCAGTGAAATCAGCTCGGACACGCGCATCCCGGTCGCATAGAGCAATTCGATGAGCGCACGATCGCGCAGGCCACGTGGTGTGTCGATCACGGGTTGCGCGATCAGCCGATCGACCTCTTCGACGGCGAGATATCGCGGCAGGACTTTCCACGCGCGCGGCGGACGAAGGTCGTCCGCCGGGCTTGCGTTGAGTCGTCCATCGATCACCAGGAAGCGGTAGAACCCACGGTAGCAGGCAATCGCCCTCGCTACCGACCGCGGCGATCGGCCGCTGCCCATCAGATCGCGCACGAAGGCCTCGAGATCGTCGCGCGAGAGCGAATCGATCGCCACGCGACGTCCAGCGGCGTATTCGGCCAATAGTTGCAGGTCGCGCGCGTAGCTCTCGATGGAATTGGCCGCCAGCCGCCGCTCGACGGTGAGGTGTGTCAGGTAAACGTCAACCGCGGACACAGTGTTCAAGGGAGCAGGGACATTCCACTAAAATTGTAGCCGTATGGCCGTGCGTTCCAAGTGGCAATCCCTTCCGACCGAAGCCATCAATCCCGTCAGTCTAGGAATCGACAAGCTCGCCGCCGACGACATCGTCGACCTCATGATCAACGAGGACCGCAAGGTACTCGACGCCGTGAGACGCGAACGCGAGCGCATTGCCGTCGGCGTGGAGATGATCGCAACCGCTCTGCGAAAGGCCGGTCGGATCATCTTCGTCGGCGCCGGCACGAGCGGCCGTCTCGGCATCCTCGAGTCGGCTGAGATGCCGCCCACGTTCAGCACCGATCCGTCGCACGTACTCGCCGTCATGGCCGGAGGGCGTGACGCGATCTTCGCGGCTAAGGAAGGCGTCGAGGACAACTACGAAGAAGGGTCGCGCTCGATCAACCGTCTCCGCCCGACCAAGAAGGACGTCGTCATCGGCGTGTCCGCGAGCGGCATGACGCAGTTCGTCCGCGGCGCGCTGACGCGTGCGCGCAAGTCGGGCGCACGAATCATCTTCGTCACGTGCGATCCCGGTACGGAGTTGCAGACCTTCGTTGACCTCACGATCGCCCCAGGCGTCGGCGCTGAGGTGATCGCCGGCTCGACGCGACTGAAGGCGGGCACGGCCACGAAGCTCATTCTGAACATGCTGACGACCGGTGCGATGGTGCGCATCGGCAAGACGTACGGCAACCTGATGATTGACGTACAGACGGGCTCCGAGAAGCTCAAGGACCGCGCCCGTCGCATCGTCAACATCGTGACCGGCTTGGATTACGAAGAAGCCGACAAACTGCTCAAGAGCGCGCAGTGGAACGTCAAGGCCGCCATCGTGATGCAGAAGACCGGACTGCCGCTAACGAAAGCGATGGCGCGTCTCCGCAAGGCGCACGACTCGATGCGCGAAGCCCTGAATGAGGACATCGAGCCTCGGCTGCGCGGTCTGTTGCAAGGCCATGCGGAGGGCACGGCGGTAACATCGGCACAAGATGATTCGGACCCTAAGGCGCGTTCATAGACGCGCAGCGGCGGCGTGGTCGAGGTACACATCGACGCTCGCGTGCAACTGAAGAAGCGAGGCGGGTAACTGTGTCGTGACTGGGCCCCGGACCATCCGCTCCACCGCCGCTGCCTTCGATTCTCCGGTGGCAATGACCACAATCGCGCGAGCGTGGAGGATGGTGCCGACGCCCATCGAGATCGCCTCTCGAGGTACATGGTCGGCATTCCTGCCAAACCGGCCGGCATTGTCGCTCCGCGTGTCCTGACGGAGCACCACACGGTGCGTGTGTGCGTGAAGCGCGTCGGCGGGTTCGTTGAAGCCGATGTGTCCGTTCCGTCCGAGTCCCAGGATTTGCAGATCGATCCCGCCTGCCGCCGCGATCGCCGCTTCATACCGATCGCACTCTTGGTCGATGTCAGCGGATGAGCCGTCGAGGAAGTGCACCTGTCGAGGATTGAAGTTCGTTCCGGCGATGAGGTGCTCGTGGATGAAGTACGCAAAGCTGCGTGGATCGGTCCGCTCGAGACCAACGAACTCATCGAGGGCAAACGAGCTCGCCGCGGCGAAGTCGACGGCCCCGCTGCTGGCGAGACGACGCAGCTCGGCATAGACGGGGACCGGCGTCTGCCCTGCCGGAAGGCCTAACACCAGATTTGGACGATCTCTGAGTGCGTCCGCGACCCTTCGAGCGGCCGCGACTGCGACATCGTCGCGCGTGGCAAAGGTCGTGATATGCAATCGGGTTCAGCGGTTAGAGGTAAGAGGGCAACATCACATTGCCGCGCGCGGCGGCCAACGCGAGCGTCACCGCGCCGTATGCAGGTTCGATCTCGAGTCGACGAACGATACTGCGCGGCGCAACCTCCGCCATCCGCCTCTCCACGTCGGCGGCCAAAGACGGGATGCCTCGAAAGATGCCTCCGGCAAGCACGGTCTGAAACACTTCGCCGCGCATGCCGAGCCGTGTCACGACGGAGGCAGCGGCCGAGGCGAGCTCACCTGACGCGCGCGCAAGGATCTCACCAGCGACCGCATCGCCGGATGCGGTGGCTTCCTGCACGACATCGGCAATTCCGGCGATGACGTGCCGCGGCAACCCATGATCGTACACGGCTTCGATCACCTGAGACGGTGAGGTCAATCCCATTTGCGCCAGCACGAGATCGGTGAGCAGCGTTGACGGCCCTCTCTGGTCGAACTGGCGTACCACCGCCGACAGCGCGGCCCGTCCGATCCAGAATCCCCCACCCTCGTCTCCGAGAAGATAGCCCCATCCACCGGCGCGGGCGGCTCGGCCGGCGCCATCTCTCCCGTACGCAATCGAGCCGGTACCGGCGACGATCACGACACCGGCGGCAAGTTCGCCAACGCCCGCGACGAGCGCGACCAAGGCGTCGTTGACCACGACCGTCGGCACGTCGTGCCCCAGCCGGCGCGTAATGTCCCGCACCACATCGGCATCGTCTTCGCGATCGGCGCCGGCGATGCCGACGCAGATCGCATCGGGATGGACGTCTCGGTGCGCCAGCACGTCATCCACGAGACCACGAAAAACTCGCTCAACGCCGAAGTGACCGACTGACTTCAGATTCGCGCCGGCACCTCTCGCCTCGGCGATGACGGTGCCGTCCTGGTCCGCCAGCTGACAGACAGTCTTCGTTCCACCCGCATCGATCCCCAAAACGTGCATGGCGCCGGCTCAAGTATGGTACATTCCGCTATTCCCTAATGTCGCGCTGCGTCTCTCGAGTGCTACCGCGTTGGCGGTCAGCTCGCGTTCTCTCTGTCGCTCTTATCGGCCTGATCGGCTTCGCGCTCGCCGGTGCAGCGAACACCGCCGCCCAGGCGCCTGCCGACGCCCCGATTCGCGGGTACTGGGTGGCCCGCACGCAACTCGAATCACCTGACGCCATCCGACGAGCGCTGACCACCGTGCAAGCGGGCGCCTTCAACGCGGTGTTCGTTCCGCTCGTTTTGTCGGTAGCCGAGCCGCTTCCCGGCTTCGACGGTGCCCGCGAGTTCATCCAGGACGCGCGCGAGCGTGGATTGCGCGTCCACGCGTGGATCGACGTCAACCGCGTGTCGCCAGCCGACGAGATCCCGGCCTCGAGTAATCACATCGTGTATCAGCATCCGGAGTGGTTGATGGTGCCGCGCGCGCTGGCTCCGGAACTGTTGGCGATGGATCCACGTGGTCCGGCGTACCTGGGACAACTCTCGCGATGGACGCGGACGAACCGCCCGCGAGTCGATGGCTTGTATCTGTCGCCGCTCGATCCCGACGCGATGTCCTACGTGGTCAAGGCCGTGGGCGCCACGGTGCAACGCTATTCGGTCGATGGCGTCTATCTCGACGCCGTGCGATTCCCTGGCAACGATTTCGACTACAGCCGTCACGCGCTCGACCTCTTCCGCGCCGCTGCTCGAGCGCGCCTCACGATCGCCGAACGTGCTCGTGTGGACGAGATCGAAGCGATCGATCCGTTCGGATATCCGTCGGAGCTGCCCGACGAGTGGAACGCGTTTCGTCAGGGAGGTCTCACGGCTCTTTTGTCGCGATTGCGTGCGTCGATCAAAGTGATCAACCCACGCCTGACCGTCACGGCGAACATCGCGGTCGACGATGCGTCCGCACGTGAGGAACAGTTTCAGGATTGGCGCGCCTGGATCGCTGAACGGTTGATCGACGGCATTGGCAGACTGAACGGAGCCGGCACGCAGATCCTGCTCGCACCCGACGGTTTGCTTCCCGAAGCTCCGGCGTTGCCTGCTGTTCAGTCCTCTGGGATCGGCGGTTCGCGCTAGTCTCGTGCATGGCCTCTGCGTTTCCTGCCGCGCGCCAGGTGCTCGAGCGCGCGGTCGCAGAGCGGGCGTTTCCGGCCGCGGTCGTCGAAGTCGGCCGTTCCAGTCGAGTCCTCTGGTCTGAGGCCTTCGGCACGATCAGCTTCGATGTCGACTCGCCTTCGACTACGCTCGACACCATCTTCGATCTCGCCTCGCTCACCAAAGTCCTGTCGACCGCGTCGATCGCACTTCGTCAGGTCGAGCGCGGTGCGATCGGCCTCGACGACCGCGTCGCCGATCATCTGGCGTTGTGGCGCGGCTCCGACCGCGAGTCGGTGACGATTCGCGATCTGCTCGCGCACTGCAGCGGCCTGGCAGCGCATGAGCCACTCTTTCGCGATCATCGCGGTCGATCGGAATTCGAGCGCGCGATCTGCGCGATGCCGCTGACGTACGCGCCGCGATCGCAATCGATCTACAGCGACCTCGGGTTCATTCTCCTGGGCTTCATTCTCGAAGCCCTCGCTTCCCTTCCGGCACAGTTCGATGCGCTCCGCGTGCAGATGGGGAACATTCAGGACCTCCAATTCGATCCGCCGTCGCAATGGAAAGCCAGGACGGCGCCGACGCGCGAAGATGCGTGGCGGGGACGCCGTCTCGGCGAAGTCGACGACGACAACGCATGGGCGCTGGGTGGTGTGGCGGCACATGCGGGCCTGTTCGGAACGGCAGCCGCCGTTGGCGAGTTCGCACGGCACCTGATGCAGATTCTCGACAACCGCATCGGCGCCTTTCAGCGCGACGGGCTCGTGACGTTCATCTCGCGCCGGCTCGATGTGCCCGGCAGTTCACGAGCGCTGGGATGGGACACGATGCTGCGGACCTCATCGTGCGGCGCGCGAATGTCTCCGCGCGCCTTCGGCCACACAGGCTTCACCGGGACGACGCTCTGGATCGATCCCGAGCGCGATGTCTATGTCGTGTTGCTGACCAACCGGGTGCATCCGAATGCCGACAACGAGGCCATCGCACGCGTCAGGCCGGCCCTCCACGATGCTGTGATGGAAGAACTGACGTAGACGTCCCGGGTTCGATCGATCAGAACGGCTGCGGACCGCCGAATCGAGTCGGTGGCGTGCCGCCGCGGTTGCCACCAAACGGCTGCTGCGGCGCCGGGAATCCGCCTTGAGGACGCTCGAATGGACCGCGTCCGCCGCGGCCGTCCGGAGGCTGGTTCTGGCCACGTCCCGCGCGGCCCCCGGGCCCGCCCGCTTCACCGCCTCGGCCCCCACGACCTGCAGCGATGCTCATCTGCGTCGCAACGAACACCCACTCGTTGTATTTGCTGTGCCCGTTGTAGAGGCGAAGCGACGTGTCGCCGCTCTTGCTGACGACACCGAGCACTCCACCGGGCGCTGTGCCTGGAGCCGCAGCCTGCGTGCCGAACGCAGACTGTTGGTTCATGCCAAATGATGATTGGGTTCCGAGGCCGCGCCCCTGTGGTTGTTGGCCCTGGCGACCACCCTGCGGCTGTTGACCCTGACGGCCGCCCTGCAGCGGTTGACCCTGACGGCCGCCCTGCAGTTGGCCCACGTCGGGAGCGGCGTTCAGCGCGTTCGCGAGCTCGGGACTGCCCGGCCCCACGACCTGGAAGTCGTCACCGGTGATGGGATCCTTGTACTTCTTCCGCAAAAACTTCTGCTCGATCAGCACATCAACGTTAGGCGGCAGCGCGTTGCCGTACTTGCGCTGGAATAACGCCACGGCGCGCGCGTACTGCTGGCCGCGAAACACCAGCTCGGTCTCGCGCTGGCGCTTGGCTAGCGTCGAATAGTACGGCAGCGCCACGCTCATCATGATCGTCATGACGCTGAGCGTCACGAGGAGCGCGGCCATCGCGAAGCCGCGCTCGCTACGGTACCTGAATCTGCCCGCTCGCTTGAGCTGAACGGCCATCGGTCAATACCACTCGCACTGACACTGTCTTGTTGCCGGCCGACGCAAAGCTGCTGGTCGCCGAGTTCGTTGTCGTCGTAAGCGTCGCCGGATTTCCATCCGGAGCAAACGTCCATTCGTAGCGAGAAATGGTCGAACCGGTGGCGCTCAAGGTCGCCGTCGCCTGTACCGTCCGGGTGACCGTGTTGGTCACGCTCAGCGAGATTGTGGCGACCAGGTCGGTGACGGTGATCACCGACGATGTCGTCGTGGTCTCGCCGTTGATATCGCTGGCAGTGAGGCGGGCTGTGTAAGTGCCGGCCTGGTTGTACCGATGCGCGATCGACACGGGGCTCGACAACGATCCGAGCGACTCGCTCTGGCCGTCGCCGAAATCCAGCGTCGATGAAGAGATGACGCTCGATGCCGAGGCACGGCTGGCTGTGAAGGTGACCGTGTCTCCCGTAGACACCGACGCGCAGTTGTTCGTCGCGCCGACCGCGCACGTCAACGTGACGGACGGCGGCGCCGTCGCCGTCACTTTCGCCGGCGTCTCCGACTTCTTCGTGCCGGCAGTCGCGGAGATCTCGGTGTCGGCATTGGTGGTCAGCGAGACTCGAGCTTCACCAGCGGCATCGGTGATTGCGCTCCCGCTGCTGAGCGTGCCGTGTGTCGCGGAGAAGTTGACCACGAGATTCGGCAACGAGCGCCCGTTGGTGCCCGTGACGGTAGCCACGACTTGAACCGTACCGCCGCTCTGGGAGACGGTGGCCGGATTGGCGCGCACAGTCACGGTCTCAATCGAGGCCGCGCCAACGGAGATTTGCACGACGTTCGCGCTGCTCGGTGTCGTCGTTGTGGTGCCAGTCCCGCCGGTGCTCGGTGGCGGCGTGGTCGTGCTCCCCGCGTTGGCAGCGCCGGACGTGGCGCGCACATCGGCAATTCCTGAATCGTCCCCGGCAAAGAAGGTCGCGGTGGCAACCCCGTTTCGGGTTTGTGCCTCAGCAGGGTCGACGCGTCCGAGCGTGGTCGTGAAGCGTACGGTGGTTCCGTTCTGCACCGGCGTGCCGGCTTGCTCGATCACCTCTGCGGTCAGCTGCGTGCTGCCGCCAATCGGAAGCACGCGTGTACCTGCAGTCAAGGTGATCGTGGAATTGGTCGGCGCCGTCAGCGGCGTGCTGTTGCAGGTCGTGCTCAAGAACGCCGCGACGAGAATCACCGCGAACGATGTGCGTCTGAACATCATGGCTACAGTTCTGAATAGGGGGTGCCGTCGATCGACGACCCGCCCGCGTTGCTCTTCACGTCCTGGATCCCAGGCTCTGCTGACGGATTCGCCGGATCGCGATCAGACATCGTCGTCTGCCAGTCGGCAGCATTGGTGATCGGATCCACCGGGATCTTTCTCAAGTATTTCTCGGTGACGAGGTCTTCCAACGCCGGAGGATATTTCTGCTTATCGGCGTAGTAGGCGTCGATGGCCTTTCGCATCTCGGTCAGGTCAGTCTTCAACGCCGCATCGCGAGCCGTTCGTACGCTGTTGGCGTACACCGCCAGGCCGATGCTCGCGAGCACGATGATGATGGAAATCACCGTCATCAACTCGATGAGCGTGAAGCCTGCGCTTCCCCTGACCGTCAAGCCGCGAAATGCTCTCTTCATTACCAGTCCCGATACTTTCTTCCGTCGAGCCCCGTGCCTTCGCTGATGCTGTACACGTCGAACACGTTCTGCCCGCCCCACGAGGAGGTGTCGGGACGATCCTGATAGGAGCGCTTGCCCCACTCCGCCTTGCGCGTCATCGGGTCCAAGGGAACGCGCCGCAAGAATTTCAACTTCCGTCCGGA
>DASRJR010000477.1:0-6988 GCA_035649395.1 Vicinamibacterales bacterium | reverse complement strand
CGCGTCGACGGCGAGCGCATGCAGACTGTCGTCGTTGCTGCCGCCCAGATAGGTGGCATAGAGCGGGTTGCCCGCGTCGTCGATCTTCAGCACGAAGCCGTCGGCAAACCCACCCCCGAACACCTGCTGGAATCCGGTCGCACGCGGCAGATCCCCCGAACCGGTCGTGCCACCGACGTAGACCGATCCGGCAGGACCGACCGCCACGGCGCTCGCGCCCTCGAACGACGACCCGCCGTAGTACGACGCATATACGACGGCACCGCTCGAATTGAGCTTGGCGATCCACGCGTCGGAGTCGCCGTCTCGCTGCGCCTGGAACGGATTCACGGTCGGGAAATCGCTCGACGTCGTCTCTCCGACGACATAGACGTTGCCAGCCGCGTCGACGGCGAGTGCATGGGCGATATCAAAACCGCTGCCGACGAACGCGACGGAGTAGACGATCTGCGAGGCGTCTGGTGTCAGCTTGATGACCCATCCATCGGCTCCTGACGGCCCCGAGGCGTCCGTCCAACCCGCCACGTAGACGTAGCCCGCGGCGTCGACGGCAACGTCGTTGGCCTCGTCGAATCCGAATTGCCCGCTGAAACTGGATGACGCGAGGGTCATCGGCGGCGTGCTCTGGGCGTGGATGAGGGAGGATCCGGGCGCACACAGCGCCACTGCAAGACCGAGCAACGTCGCACACCTTGTTACCATGGCAATCTCCTCTACACCGCGAGACACCGATCGCGCTCTCGCGTGAGATGTTTCTGTAGGAACAAGGCACATGCCGGGCGTATCTCTCTGACATTCGACAGGAATGCGTGTGAGGGCCGCAGCGTGTGTTCCGAAAAATGAGCCAGGCCTGACGGTTCTGTCGATGCGGGTCTGTAGGCAGTTCGACACCGAAAATCGACCATGTGACCGAGAACGCGGCTCGCTCGTCAGGCAGTGATGGCCGCTCGATGCAAAACCATCGTCCGTTTTGTGTGCACGCACGGTGCACGCGGACGATTTTTGTGTATCATCGGGACGGTCTTCGATGTACGACGATCCGGGCCTTGAACAACGGTTGTCTCGCTTCGAGGCACAGTTGGATCGTTTCAGCCTGGCGCTTCACCAGTGGCAAGCGCGCGAGCAATCGCCGACGGCCGCGCCTCCCGACGTCAGTCAACGAATCCGCACGCTCGAAGAAACACTCGATCGCGAAGCGATTGCGCTGCGGCGGATGCACGAGGAGCCGCTGAAACAGCTGCAGGCGCAGGCCGAAAGCCTGCGCGAGCTGTGCGCGGCGGCAAACACGTCGGTGAGCGGGCTCGACCAGGCTGAAGCACGACTCGTCGAGCTGCAGAACAACGTCAGCGCGCTGGTGACCGAACTTTCGCGCACGCTGCAGACGCTCGTCACCGAAATCCGCGCCGGCGCCGGGTCCAGTCAAGTCACGTCGCAACGGCCCACCGCCACGTGGCCGCTCGAGCGGGTCGTCCATCTGCACGATGAACTGCGCCGCGCCGGAGCCGCGGGTGGAGCCGCCGTTGCGATCGCTCCGACGGAGCGACGGGGCGAACGTGCGCGGGTGTTTCCCGTGTTGCCCGATGAGCCGACTGAGGCGTCCGGAATACTCAACGGTCGCTTCCGGTCACCGCATTGGAAGTACGTCGCGGGGATCAGCGGCGCAATCGTTCTCGCGCTGCTGGTGTTTCTGGTCGCGCGTTCGATCGAGGCCCGGCTCGATAACGCGTCGGCGCGCGTCGCGTCCGCAGAACGGCAAGTCACCGCGACGACGAAGCTGGCCAATCAGGAAGTCGCTGCCGCGCGGCAGAGCGCGGACCGTCAGATTGCCGATGCGCGACAGGCCGCGCAGCGCGCCGAAACGGTCGCCAACGTCCTTGCTGCGCCCGATCTCGTCCGGTTCAACCTGACCAGCGTTGGAGAAGGCGCTTCATCCGCGCAATTGTTGTGGAGCCGCACCCGCGGGTTCGTGCTCAGCGGCTCGCGGCTGCCGATGTTGCCGCCCGAGAGCACGTATCAACTCTGGCTGGTGACGAGTGCGCAACCGATCGGCGTCGGCGTGTTCGGGCCTGACTCGGCCGGCCGCGCGACGCTCGCGGTCGACACTCCGCCAAAAATCCCTGGGCCCGTCATCGGTGCCTCGGTGACGATCGAGCCGGTCGGCGGAGCTCCCGCACCAACCGGACGGACATTGCTCGCGCGCTTCCCTGGCTAGACGCGATCCGCCTTCCGCTCGGGTCACTTGAACGTGATAGCGACTTTGGTGGTGGTGTCGGCTCGGACGACTGTTATCTCGCGGCGCTCTCCGAGCTGCGGGTGTCGGAAGACGATCTCATGCTGGCCCGGCACGACTGAGAGATTGCCAAGCGGCGTCTCGCCGTACGAGGTGCCGTCGATCCACACCGTTGCCCACGGCATGGCATTGATGTTCAACGTGCCGTTGGGCACTGTCACCGCGACCGTGCTGACCGAGCCTGGTCTGACGGTGACGACCTGACGAACTCGATAGCCGATCACGCTGTTCACGAACTCGAACTCATGCCGCCCTGCCGGAGCGATGATCGGTCCGTCCGTGCTCGAACCCAGAAGCCGTTCGCCATCCAGCACGTGCAGCTCGATCGGGGCAGACACGCGGAAGCCGCCGTTCCTGGCTGATGCGGCCTGGGTCTCGACTGACGGCACCCTGTCATTCGCGACGGCGAGCGTTGGCAGCGAGACCGGCAGTGCGGTCGGGGCCGGCGTCGTCACTGGCGCAGGCACGGGAGAGAGTCGCGGCTGATCGGTGAGCGGATTCTGATTCGGTTGGACCGGCGCGGTGCGGTTCGTCTGCTGCGTCACGGTCGCCGGTGAGCTCGTATCGGCTTCCGCACTCGCCGGGTAGAGCAAACGTCCAATGAACACCGCCTCGCCGATGGCGAGCACGCCGACGGCAACCGCCGCCCACGCGATCACCGGCAGCTCGCGCCAGCGCGAGAGCGGTAGGGTTGTCGCGGGATCGGGCCGCGTGTCGCGCGCTGCGCTCAGGGCGGCCGACGGCGCGCCCGGCAGCGGCATCGGACGTTCGTGTCCGGACGCGCGCTTCGGCGTCAGTTGAAGCATTCCGGACTCGTCGGTGCGCACGGGCTGATCTTGCAGCTGTCCCAATGCCGCGTTGGCGTCGCTCGCGGAGCGAAACGGCTGAATGTCGATCTGTAGCGCTCGTTCGAGCCAGTGCCGCAAGGACGCGAACAACTCCGGCTCCTGCCACAACACCCGGCCTGCGATCTCTTCGAGGAGATCGCGCGTTTTATCCGGGTACTCGTCCGGCCCGATCCGCCGTCCCGCCATCAGCGACAACACGACCAGCGCCACTTGCACGACGTCGCACCGTTCGTCGATGGCAGCGATATCAGACGACGAGGGCGGCGCCAGGAGACCGAAGTCGGCCCAGAGCCGCGCGCGTGTCGGCTGCAGACTTTCGATCGCTGACGCGAGCATGTGCTCCCGAATCATCAGCCGCCCTTCGGCGGTGAGAATCAGCCGATCGACCGTGAGCGCGCCGTGCGCCACGCCGGGCGCATGCTGCTGGAGCGCCGCGATCGCGGGGACGACCTGGCGAAGCAGACGCACGGCAAACGAGGTGCTTCTTGGTTTCTTGAGTCCCTCCGAGATCGACACGCCGCTCGCATAGGTCGACACGACCGCCAGGCCGTCTTCGTGTCCCAGCTCGGTGATCGGCCGGACGACGGGAAACGCCGGATGTTGAAACGTGCTCAATCGCTCGACACGCTGGCGAAGTGCGGTGTCGAATCTCGGATCGCGGGCGAGTGATGTTTTGAAGCGAAGGATCTCCCACGACGGCGCGCTGGTGTTGTCGAACATCAGCAGCCGATCGCCGAGACCATCCGAGTGCCCCTGCGCGTACCACGTGGTCAGGCGCTTGCCGCTGTCGGCTGCCTGTACGGTTGGATCGGTGAGCCGGTCGGGAACCGTGTTCATTGCATCAGCATCACGAGGGCCGGTGCCGAAGTCTCAATTGCTGGTTGCGGTTGTGCGTTGAGAACGGACCCATTGTGCACGAACCGACGCATGAGGTGAAGACGTCGGTCGTCGAAATTGCAAAAAATCTGCTGCAGATGAGCTTCAGCGCGGGCCCGCTGCCGACGCGCGCGCCGCGTCGACGAGCGATCCTTCGAAGGGGAGATCGGGCACGCGCGTCGTCACGCCGATCGTGGTGTGCACCGCGGCGCGCAAGCCGTCGTCGGATTCGAGCATGCGCTTCAACCGCGACGAGACGACGGCCGCCTGATCGGCTGAGGCGCCACACAGCAGGACGGCAATCTCGCGATCGCTGAGGATGCCGGCGCGATCGCCCCCACGAAGTTGTCCGCGAATGCGGCCGACCCACATCGGCAGCAGGCCGGGCCGATGCAGGCCGACATCGATCGACATGACGATCACGGAGGCCTGCTGCCCCGATGCGACCGCCTCGGTCGCGAGCTGATCGAACATCAGGTCGATCGGACGAAAGCTCTGTCGGCGCTCGGTGTCGTTGCCCCTCGCGCCCGCGGCCTGCACCCACGGGTGGATCGCCGCGACGGCCGCCTGAATAATCTCGCGCTCGAACACGGCGAATGGAGCCTGATCGCGCTCGACCACGACCGTGATGACACCGCCGGCGTCGGACGATCGCGCGACGAGCCGATTGGCACGTGCCTGATCGGCCGTCGACACGAGCTCGGCGCTCCCGATGGCCAGGGTCTGGCGCCCCGCGGGCGTCGCCAGGATCAACGCCGCCTGCCGCGCACCAATCGTGCGCGTCAGCTGGTCGAGCGCTTGTCGCACGGCCGTGTCGATCGGCTCGGCCGGCGTCGTCGGACGACGCGCCACTTCTGCGACCACCCGAGTGGTGGTGGCACTCAACACGTCGTTGAGCGATTCACGCAGCATGTCGGAGTAGACGCGCAGGCGCACCTCGACCCGGTCGTCGATCATTCCCGCGAAGACGAGCACCCACTCGCTCTCCGTCCCGATCAGCAGCCGGAGAATCAGCGTGTCGCCAGGGTCCGCGGCCAGGCCGAGTCGATCGGCTTCCGCCCGCGTCAATCGGACCATGCGTCCGATCGATGGCAGGTCGCCTTCCTCCAGGTGCTCGGGCGTCGACGACGGGTGCGCGGCCATCGTCGAGACGTACTGAAAGAAGCCACCGGCCGCCCCCGCGACGTAGCCGCTGACCCGAACGTCGTCCCAGACGCTGAGCGCCTCGACGAATGCGCCAACGACCCGGCGAAGCGAGCCGCGAGCTGTGGCCTCGTGCAGGATGCGGCGGAAGGAGACGATCCGGTACGGCTCGACGCCGACCGCGTTCGGCTGGCCGAGGCTGGCTTCGAGCGCTCCGGTGAGCCAGGCGCCGATCGACTCGAGATCCTGCCGGCAATCGTCGGGCTGCTCGTTGACGGCCAGCCGGCGCGCCACCAGCAGCGTCCCTCCGGGGGCCAACCCGAAACAGAGCGCCTGCAGACCTTCGATGGCCACCGGCACGGGCGTCTTCGAATGGGCAGCGTCGGCGATCGCATCGAGCAGCGACGCATCCTCGCCGGTAATGGTGCGGCGGAGAGTCGCCGCATCGAGCGTCCGACCCACGGGACACACGACAGCGCGCTGCCCGTCGACGACTTCGACGACGACGTTGAGTCGAAGCGCAACTTCGGCGAGCCAGTCGCACGACTGTCGGCTCATCGTGCTGTCGAGATCCAGGGCGTGCATGAAGGGACTGGGTTCAGAGCTCACGCAAGACGGTGCTCGTGTTTGGTGGAGCTACTTAAATGCACCGACAGGCTTTCGTCAAACTCAGCCGCAACAAATTTGTGCAATATAGGGAACGACTCACAACGTCTTCTGCTTCGCCCTGGTCGCTCGCACGGAGCGGCGAAGCGTCTCCCAGAACGACCCACGCCCTTCCGGCGTGTCGAACCGCACTTCCAACGTGTTGCCGTCGCCATCGGTGAAGGTGACGAGCTCCACTTTCAAACAGTCGAGGTCCCACTTGTACGTTGGATCGTCGGGATACGTGCGAACGGCGCTCTCGACGGTGACATCGTGCTCGACACGGGTAGCGATCGTGTTGTGCGACTCGCCAACGACGATCTTCGCTTCTTCGATGGAGGTAGACGCTTTGACGGTGTGGCCACGGCGATCGACGACACGCGTCGTGACTTTCAGGGCGCCACGACCGGTCGCGTCGATCTGCAGATCGACGGTGCGGACCGACTTCGAGTCCGGCCCCCAGACCGACTCATCGAACCCGCTCGATAGCGGGGTTTCGTTGGGAGCCGAAGCCCAGTGGCCAGCCAGTGATTGGGAAGGAGACGAGGCGAGCGCGGGCGAGACCGCCACGCACCAGAGACCGATCGCGACACACCAACGGACCATGACACCCTCCGTGGACATACCTGTGTGTGCGAAGACGTGTGCAGCCCGCGGTGCCTGGCCTGCTACGGGAACGGAGGTGCGCAGGCAATCTCAGCAGCGGCGATGGCGCCCGCTCCGCGACAACGCGACGCCGGCTCGTGACCGCCGGCGCCGCTCTCGATCGGATACGGCGCGGATTGACTCAGTCTTTCACCGCCGCAACTTCCCGTGCTGTGGCCCTCGACGCTATTTCGCTGTGAGGGGCTCGCGGAGCCCGAAGGTGAACATCGAGCTTCCGGCGACGACGCTGACGTACTGCTTGCCGTTCACCGCGTAGGTGATCGGGCTCGCCGCGACAGACGGCCCAAGATGCGTCTCCCACAGCAGCTTGCCCGTGCGCGCGTCGAGCGCGAAGAACGCACCGTCACGGCCCCCGCTGAACAGCACGTCCGACGCGGTCGTCAGCACGCCGGCCTCCGTCATCGGTGCGGCGAGTCGATAGGTCCACTTCTTCAAACCGGTCTTGGGATCGATTGCTTGAATCGCGCTGTGCACGTCGTCGCTCGCGAGGCCGGGACGCGGAAACACGCCGATGAAGGGT
>DASRJR010000476.1:0-9169 GCA_035649395.1 Vicinamibacterales bacterium | reverse complement strand
CCCACCCTCCGCTGCTGCATCAGACGTGGTGGCAGCGAGCAGGGCGAGCATGGACGCAAACAACGCCCCGTGGCCTCGCATGGGTCCTCCTGAGGATCGCCGTTCCGAGCGTCGGGTGTGTCACCCGTCTGGAACAGATCGGTTCGATTATGCCGTCAGGAGCAATGGTTCTGCCACCGCGCGGGGGCGCGGTGGCCGAAGGGTCGGTAGAGGCGGGTCTTCAGACCCGCCGTTCAGTAGTACACCGTCACCGCGTTCGAGCACACCGTGGTATCCGGCTGGCAAGCCTTGTACTCATACGTCCCCGGCGACCGCAGTTGGTCCATGTATGCCCCATCGTTCGCAGTCGTCGGCCTCGTGATACGGGCGCCGTTTCGGTAGATCATCACGCTCGTCCATGGTGCTGACGTCCATGTGAGGTTGACGTTCGCCTTCCTGTTCTGCCGCGACATCGACGCCGACAGCACAACCGACGGTCCCGGAGGCGGCGGGGGCGGCGGGACCGAAACCGTATAGGTCACAGTCAGCAGGTCCGTGCCGACGTTGCCGGCGGCATCGCGAGCGGTCACCGTGATGTTGTTGGTACCGCCAACCAAGGTGATGTTTCCGGCGTTCCACGACGTCGTGCCCGCGGCCGTGCCGCTGCCGCCACGATCGTTCACCCACGACACTTGCTGGACGCCGACGTTGTCCACTGCCGTGCCCGACAACGGAATGGTGTTCGAGGACGTCGAGAAGGCAGATGACGATGACGGACCCGTGATGGTCACCGTCGGCAAGGTCGTGTCGGGGGTCGGTGCAGCCGCAATGACTGTCCACGTAAACGACTGGGTTTGACTCAACACGCCGTCCGAGACCAGGGCGATCACATTGAACGTGCCAGCGGTCGTTCCCGACCCGGAGATGAACCCGGTACTGGACATCAACGAGAATCCCGGTGGAAGCCCGGTGGCGTTGTAGCTGACCGACTGGCCATCTGGGTCGCTGCCATTCAGCTGCAGTGACTTCGACTGCCCCTGCGTCGACGACTGATTACCCGGGTTCGTCAGCGTCGGGTAGCGGTTGCTGTAGCCGCAGACCTCGGCCGACTTCGGCCCTTCGCCCATGCCGTTGTACGCGGAGACCGCGAAGCAGTAGCGTTGACCGGCGGTCGCCCCCGGATAGGTAAACGCCGTCGCGTTGCCGACGTCGAACCGTTGCGAGTAGGTTCCGGAGGTGATCCCAGCGTAGATGGTATATCCCGACACGTCGGTCCCCGGGTCCCACGCCAGGTTCAAAGAGTCGGCGTAGGCCGCGGATGTCGCAAAAAAGCTGAGTGCGACAACAGACACACTTCGGGTGTAGCCAAGGATTCTTGCGTTCATAACTGTCTGCTGAGGGAGCGCGTGGAGGAGGTCGCGAGTCCCTACCGGCTCCTGTGCAAGATGGCGTCCCGCTGTGTTTATGTGTTGATGGGGGACGTTCTGTGAAGTTCTAAGGGGATTCCCTGATCGGCGCGCACAATCCTGTAAGCGCAATCACAATTCGAGACACGCCTCTACGGCGTCGGCACCAGCGACACCTGAATGCGCTTCAAGAATTTCACCGGAGTACCGTCTACGGTCGCCGGCTGATACTGCCACGAGCGCGTAGCCAGGGTGACCATCCGGTCGTACTGCGGACTCACTGACACGCGCATCGTCGCCGACTCCACACCACCCGTAATGTCGATCAGCACTTCCAGGACGGCGAGTTTGGCCACAGTCACCCTGCCAGGAAACGGTGGAATCTGTTGCCTCACGACGATCGGCGGCACGACATTGCGATCATCGACGGTGTAGATACGCGGTGCCCGGGGCACGATCGGCGCAGGCACCGGTGGCAGTTCGGCCACACGCGGCGCTGGCGGCGCCGGCGGTGGTGCCATCGCTTTCATCGTGAGCTCGTAGAACCCGCTCGCCAGCGTCTTCAGATCGGCAAGCGGCGACTGCGCGGCCGCTGCGGCGATGTCCGGATCGGCGAGACCGTCGAGGATCTCCTTGAAACCCACCGACGCCACCGGGAAGTCACTCCGGTCATACGCCGCTTTCGATTCGGCGTACTTCTGATGAAGGATGCCCGGCAGCATGCGCTTCCGTGTCTCGGCAATCGCCGTCCGCATCCGCGGGGGAATGTCGTCGGCCGAGGGACGGAACAACGGATCTTGCGTGACCAACGCCTCGATGGCCCGGTCGGCCTCGGCGCGTCGATTCGTCGCCAGCAGACAGAGCGTTCGATAGAGCGCAATCGTCCGGCGATCCTCTCGCGTCGTCGTGCTGACCATCAGTCCGTTCAGCATCGTCAGTGCGCTGTCGTACTCGGCCGACGCATAGAGCTGCCGGGCGGCCTCGAGCGAGTCCTGCGCGTGTGCACGCGGCGCCAGTAGAACGAGCGCCGACAGTGCGAGGACACCGATGGTGACGTGCATCCGCATGGCGACTACTTCTTCCTCAAGTCGACGGTGACCTTCGCGGGGGTCGAGAGTGTCACGGTCGTCACGACGCGGCGCTCCCCGAGCTCCGGATGACGGAACACGACTTCATGTGGACCGATGGTCAGCGAGACATTGCCGATCGGCGTCTCGCCGATTCGCTCGCCATCGACCCAGGCCTCGGCCCATGGCAGCGCGTTGAGCGCGACCGGGGCCTTCGGCATATCGAGCTTGACGTTTGCCACCTGGCCAGGATTCACGTTGATGACGCGTGTGGCGCGATAACCAAGCGACTGGTTCACGATCTCCAGATCGTGCCGGCCGACCGGAACCATGATGCGATCCGTCTCGCTGCTGCCAAGCAGCCGCTGGTTCTCGTAGAGCTGCACCTCAATGGGCGCGTTCACGGCAATCCACCCCGAGACCGGCGCGCCGCGCGGCGTCGCCGCCATCGGAACGACCAATGACTGAGTCGTTCCTGCTTCGATGTTGACGCGCTGCGTGACCTCACCGAGGTCGTTCGACAGCACCACCGTGTGCTGACCCGGCGTGAGCCCTTCGGCCGTCAGCGGGCTCTTGCCGAGCGGACGACCATCGACCGATACCTGCGCCCCCGCCGGCTCGGTGCGAACCTGAAGCTCGCCCAACGCCGACGGCGTATGTGGGAACTCGATGAACTGCGAAACCTGTCCGCCCGGAGTAATCGTGACCGGGATCGAGCGCACATCACCCTCGGTCACCAGTTCGAGCACGTGACGGCCCGGTGCGAGCGCCAGACTCAAGGGCGTCGCTCCGCGCTGTTTGCCGTCGATGACCACCGAGGCCCCCGCCGGGTTCGTCTGCACCGACAGCGTCCCCATTTCGACGGACGAATCGGTGGGCATCAGAAACTTCCGGGCCGCGAGCGTGCCGCCGGAGGTCAGCGCGATGAGCAGGACCGCCGCCGCAATCAACCGACTGCGTGGTATCGCAGTGCCCTTCTTCATGACGCTCTTGGCCTCCTCTGACGGGGTCTCCAGGAATGCCTGCTCCTCCTCCTCCGGGTCTTCCGGCTCTGGTGCTGGAGTGACCGATGCCTGAGGGGGTTCAGGTCTGAACGTGGGTAACGGCCGTGGACTTGGCGACGGGACGTCGACCGCCGGAGGCGTCGGCGCGGCCGCCGTCACGGGACGAGGCGGCGGCGCAACTGGCGACTCGGGCACGGGCGATGCGGGGGCGACAATCGGCGCGGGGCGCGCGACCGGCGTCGGACGCGGGGCCACGGACGCAGCGGGCGTTGCCACGGGCGACTTGACCGGCTCGGTGCCAACCAACGAGTGATAGCGCCGCAGGAACGTCTCGAGCGCGGCCACCTCGGCGAGTGGATCACTGTAATGCAGCACGCGATCGAGCTCCGCCCACGCCTCGAGCGCGGACGGGAACGGGTTGCGCGGATCGAGTTGCATCGCGCGCGACAGCCACTCGCGCAGCGGCGGCGGCAGTGGCTCCATCGCGCCATTGGCCGACAGCGCCCACGTGCCGTTCGTCATTTCTCCAATGCGCGACGGGTATTCATCGAGGGCGATCGGACGGCCGACGAGGAGCGCGAGCGCTACCGCACCCACCTGCGCGATGTCGGTACGGCGGTCGAACTGCGGTCCGGTACCGTTCTTCGGCATCGCGACACGCAGCTCTTTCCAGTACTGCTCGTGGGGGTAGTGCAGCTGCTCGATCGCCGACCCGAGCACGTATTCGGCCAGCACCAGTCGTCCGGTCGGCGTGATGATGACGCGCTCGGGCGCAATCGCGCCGTGGCACAACTCGGGCGCTTTCTTGTGCAGCAGGGCAACGGCGCTGACCAACTGGCGAATGAGACCAAGTGCGATGTTGGTCTCGATCGGAATCAGCTTCGTCTCGGCATGCGAGAGGATCTCGGCGAGCCGCGTGCCTGGAACGTGATCCGAGAGCAGCGCGAGTGTGGCGCCGCCTTTGCCCAGCCGCTCCACGGCGCGCACCCGTGCGTAGTGCTCCGACTGGAAGCTGGCGAGGCGATTGACCCTATCGCGAAGCGCGAACTCGAACGACCAGACGGATGTCAGATCGTCGCGGAACGCGAGCACCTCGAGCGGTTCATTGGCCACACTGACAGCAATGCGGCGTTGCCCGAAGCCGTCTTCGAATGTGATCGGTGGCGGTGCCGATGTACGTGCAACTGCGGGATCCATAGCTGGAGGCCTAACGGCGGAAACCGTGCCATGTCTGTGCCGAAGCGGGGGTGGGATGGGGGGTCAGGGCGAAACCGCGGACAGACAAGCAATTCGGGCAAATTCCGCGCACGAATTCGCCCCGCGGTGGAGCCGCGGGGGGCCTATCCGCTTACAAGATCGTTAGCGCTACGACCAAATCCGTCATGAAAACTCAAAACTCAACACCCCCGGATTTCAGGCTATGCGGGTCGGACGTTCACGTTCAGCCCGCCGTCGAGAACGATCTTCGCGCCGTTGAAGTATCTCGCCCGATCGGAGGCGACGAACACCACCGTGTCGGCCACTTCCTCCATCGTCGCCCAACGCCCGGCCAGGATCCCCATGCGCTTGCAGAAGCCCGCGACGAACTCCTCTTTGGTCGTGTTTTGCTGTTTCGCCATGTTCTCGGCCCAGACCTCACGACCTTCGGTGCCGACCAGGCCCGGGACGACCGTGTTCACCGTGATCTGCTGACTGGCCAGATCCTGAGCGAGATATCCCGTTGCCTGGTTCATCGCGGCGTTGTTGAGACCGTGCGTCAGCGCCGGCGCCCACACGATGGTCGATGCCGTCCCGCTGATGTTGATGATGCGTCCCGTTCCATCGGAAGGAATCAGCGGCAGAAACGCGCGCGTCACGCGCAGCGCGCCCAGCAGCTTGTTGTCAAGATCGCCGATCCAATCGTCGTCCGGCCAGAGGATTTGCCGATCCATCCGGCGCATCGGCGATCCGGCATTGTTCACGACGATATGGACTGCGCCAAAGGTCTCTTTCGCTGCTGCGGCGCTCGCGTTGACCTCGTCGGTCTTCGTGATGTCGGCGCTCACGGCAAGCACGTTGACGCCGGTCTTCTGGCGGATCTGCGCCGCGGTCTGATCGAGCTGCTCTTTGCCTCGCGCGACCAGCACCAGGTTCACGCCTTCGGAGGCGAGCCCGCGTGCAATGGCACGCCCGATCCCCTTGCTGCCACCGGTGATGACTGCCGTGCGCCCTTTGAGTCCCAGTTCCATCGACACGATGTCGTCTCTCCTCGCTGAAGCGGTCATCTTATACTGAGCGGTCGAGGAGATTTCGACTGACCGCCTCGCGGGAGTGTTTCGCATGGCCGAACAGACTTACGCCACACATCGCCAACTGGTGCCGATGTATCACGTAGTGACGTTCTTCTTGCTCGTCGCGATCCTCATCGGATCCGCTGTCAACCTGTGGAGAACGATCGGCAGTGGCGCGTCGCCATACAGCGCCTCGTTGATTCTCGCCCTGACGGTGGCGGTGTTCTTCGTCTACGTCTACTCACGCGTCTTCGCGCTCAAGGCACAGGACCGCGCGATTCGAGCCGAAGAGCAACTCCGACATTACGTGCTCACCGGGGCACTGCTGGACAGGCGGCTGACGGTGAGGCAGATCGTCGGCCTCCGCTTCGCGTCGGATGCCGAGTTCGTTGCGCTGGCCAAGCGGGCGGCTGAGGACAACATGGAACCGGAAGCGATCAAAAAGGCCGTGAAGGCCTGGCGCCCGGATACCTACCGCGCGTAGACGGGGCGGCCGGCTACACGTTTATCGGGTGCTCGTTCGGCTGACTGATTTCGAGCACCGACAACAGCCGCGTGACCTGCAGCAGGTGTCGCACTTTGCCGCCGACGTTGATCAGCTTCACCCCCCCGCCCTGCCGGTGCGCGGAGACATAGACCTGCACGATTCGACCGAGCCCGCAACTGTCGATGTGCGGCACGTGAGCGAGGTCGATGACGAGGTTGACACGGCCTGCATTGAACTGGCGTCGCACGACTTCGCGCAGCTCGGCCTCCGTTTCGGCCGTAAGCTCCCCATGAGGCTCGAGAATTGCGCCGGCCGGCACCAGATGTTCGATGACGAGCACGGAAAAACTCCCCCCTATCTTTCGTAACGCCGCCCGGCCGCCAAAGCGAACGCTGCTGACGAGCTGTGGGGAGGGAAACCTCCGCTCGCCTCTGTACGCCCTTACAATCGGAGACACCTTACACCCGTTCTGTCGTGTCTGAGCTTCCGATTTCATCGATGGGCGCGGCCGTCCTCGGCGCGCTGGCTGTACTCGCGTGGCGGATTCACGAATCGCGCCGGGCGGTGTCGATCAAGAGCCTGGTGATCCCGCCTCTGGGGATGAGCACCGGCTTTTCGATGTTCGTCGTGCCGGCGTTCCGCATCCCGTGGACGTGGGGAGTCGGCGCGTTCGTGCTCGGCGCGGCGGTCTTCGCCTATCCACTGGTGTCCTCCCCGCAGCTCACGCGTGACGGCGACCGCGTCATGATGCGTCGGCCGAAGTGGTTCATCGTCGTGCTGCTTGGCCTGGCGGCGGTTCGCCTGGGGTTGCGTGAGTATGTGAGCGCGATCATCTCGGTGCAGCAGACCGCGGGTCTGTTCTTCGTGCTGGCGTTCGGGATGATCGTGCGATGGCGGACGGCGCTGCTGCTCGAATATCGAGCGCTCGGTAGGGACCGCCTTTAGGCACGCGGGGGCCGCCTTTAAGTACGTGGGGGCCGCCTTTAGGCGGCCCTCGCGCTCAGACCAGGCCGTCGAGCATCACCACATCGCCGCCGTTCTTCGAGACCGCGGCGTACAGGTGGCGGCTGTCGGGCGACCATGCGACCTGCCGCGCGATGATTGTGGGCTCATCGCCGAAGTCGGTGATCTGGCGCCACGCCCCATCGAACGTGCCGAGCGTCCAGATGTTCGTTGTCACGCCGTCGGCCAGCCCCATCGCGAGCGCACGTTCATCAGGCGACAACGCGAAATGGATATAGAGGGGCGACACCAGACAGCGGCCTCCGGCCACGCGCCCCAGCAGCGTCGACGGCCCGTTCTCAGGAGACGCGCGCCGGATCTCCCAGTCCCAGCTCCCGAGGCGCAACGTGACTCCGGCAGCAAAGTACACAGCCTGACGACCAACCGTCGGCGCGTGTGAATTCTGATCGTCTCTGACGACGACCGCCGGGCCGCCGTCGACGGGAACTTTCTCGATGCAATAGCTTTCCGCCGCCACATCAGGGTTGTAATACAGCCAGCGTCCGTCAGGAGACCAGGCCGGGGAAACGGCTTGATCGACCAGCATCCTCGCACCACGGCCATCTGGACGGACGAGCCACAACTGCGCGAGCTCTCCTTTGACGACGTAAGCGATCTGGTTGCCGGCGGGAGACCACTTCGGCAGTCCGACCACGACGGCTGGATCGCGTTCGAACGTGATCTGGTGAGCATTGGTCCCATCCGAGCGCGCCACCCACAGATTGGCGTGGCCACCGTTGTCGGAGAGATACACCAGTTGCGAACCGTCGGGGCTGAGCGACGGGACTTGTACATGGCCGGTCTGCCGCGTCACGCGTACCGCGTCGCGCACGTTCTCGGCAGGCGTTCCATCCACACCGTACTTCCAGATATCCGATTCGCTCCGGATCCTACAGGCGACCAGCCGACCCGCCGCGTGAATGTCGGGCTCGACGAACGACAGATCGCCAAACGTTATCTGGACATCGTTCGATCCGTCTCCATCAACGCGACGAAGATTGAACGCAGGCGGATACGGCAAGGTGCTTCCGGCCGATGAACTGTAGACGAGGCCGCCATCGGGCATCCACGCGACGCCTCGCATGTAGGCGGCTCGAGCGATGACACGGGACGGTCCGCCGTGCGCGGGGGCAAGGAACACACGCTCGTCCCACACCGTCGATCCACGGCCGTGAAACGCCAGCCACGCGTCGTCGAACGACCAGCGCGGGGAACGCCAGATGAACGCATGGGGTGTCGGCGCCACCGCGCGCAGGTCGGAGCCATCGCGGGAGACGGTCACGACCATGACGCGGCCCTGGTGTGCCTTCACCAGTGCGATGCGGCGGCCCTCGTGGCTGATCTCGCCTCCGCCCAGTGAGCTGACGATGGGGCGCGGAATGCCGCCGAGCGCGGAGATCTCCCAGAGCGTCCCTTCCTCTCCCGGTGTCTCGGACGAGGTGTAGTAGACGAGCGTGCTCGAGTCCGGTGCCCATCGCGGTTGTGAATGGTCAGAACTCTCGCGCGTAATTTGCAGCGGCGCCCCGCCGCTCAAGAGCTGAACCCAGATCTGACGTCGGCCGTTCGTGAGGGCCACGTACGCCACCATCTTGCCGTCCGGTGAGATCGCAGGCCACTCATTCATTCCAGCTCGATCAGTGAGCCGGCGGAACTCGACCGGACGAACGCGCATCGCCCGTTCGGACGTCTCGTCGTCGTCGCCCGTCAGATCGGCGAGCGCATCGCCGATATCACGCAGACGCCGCTGCGCGTCCTTCTGAAGGCATCGCCCCAGGAGACGGCGGACAGACCGGGGCATACCTGGCGGGAGCGAGCGCCAATTCGGCTCACGCTCCAGCACGTTGACGATGGTGTCGGAGACCGTGGCGGCGCCGAACGCGGGCACACCAGCCAACGCCTCGAAGAGGACGCAGCCGAACGCCCAGATGTCGGTGCGCTTGTCGACCTCGTGACC
>DASRJR010000475.1:0-3771 GCA_035649395.1 Vicinamibacterales bacterium | reverse complement strand
ACGATGAGGACGTCGAGTGCGGTGAGCGTGACGCCCCAGATCAGCGGCAGACCGAACAAGAGATTGAGCGCGATCGCCGCGCCGATGACCTCGGCAAGGTCGCAGGCGGCGATCGCGATCTCGCACAGAATCCACAGCACGATGGTCGTCGGCTTGGAGTAGCTGTCGCGACACGCTTGCGCGAGGTCTCGTCCACCGGCGATGCCGAGCCTGACCGCCAACGCCTGCAGCAGGATGGCCATCAGGTTCGAAATCAGAATCACGCTCAGCAGCGTGTAGCCGTAACGCGCGCCACCCGCGAGGTCGGTGGCCCAGTTGCCCGGGTCCATGTAGCCGACGGCGACCAGGTAACCCGGACCGGCAAACGCAAACAGCTTTCGCCAGAAACCGGCATTTTCCGGGACGGCAATCGAGCCGTGCACTTCACGCAGGCTCGGCGCGTTGGGCTCGCTGCGCCATCCCCGCTCCGGAATCGCCGACGACTCGACTTCTGGTTCCGAACTCATTGGATCAGAGGTGATTTTGAGTTATCAAAATAATATTGTAGAGTGTAACACGAAATTAATTCCGTCTTACAAATTCAAAGATTCCGCAGCCGCATGCTCCCCTCAAGCACCGTCGAAAACTATCTGAAGGCGATCTATGCCGGAGCCGCCAGGCTCGGCCCGGGCGAACGCCTTCTGCCGATGGGTCAGCTCGCGTCTGCCGTCGGCGTCGCGCCGGGAACGGCCACGACGATGGTCAAGACGCTCGCCGAATCGGGCCTCGTCGAATACGAGCCATACGCCGGTGTGGCGCTGACGGCGGCCGGGCAGAAGCTCGCCGCGCTCGTGCTCCGCCGGCATCGCCTCATCGAGCTGTTCCTCGTCCGGGTGATGGGCTACGCCTGGGACGAAGTTCACGACGAGGCCGAACAGCTCGAACACGCCGTCTCGGACCGGCTGATCGATCGCATCGACGAGATGCTCGGCCGTCCTGAAACGGATCCACACGGCGATCCGATTCCCAATGCCGAAGGGCTGGTCAAGCCACAAGACTCGCAAACGCTCCTGACCTGCCCCCTCGATCGCGTGGTCACCGTGACACGCGTGATGGATCAGGATCGCGACTTCCTGCGCTTCATCGAGCAGCACAACCTGAAACCCGGCGAGGCGATCGAAGTCGAAGCGCGCGACGCCGCCGCCGACAGCGTGCGCGTGCGCGGACGCAACGATCAACGCATCACGATCGGCACTCGCGCCGCGTCGAAGCTGCTGGTGCACGTGGCGCAGCTGGTACTGCTCGTGCTGCTCGCGAGTCCGGCGCTCGCGCAGACCAGCGGCGCACGGCCGTCCCCTCGCACCAACGTATCCGGCTATATGGACTTCCATTACAACAAGCCGGAGCACGCCGATGGCTCCCTCGACTTTCATCGCTTCGTCCTGCTGTTCGCGCACAGCTTTTCCGATCGCATTCGATTCGTCGGCGAGCTCGAGCTCGAACACGCGGTCGTCGAAGGGCTGGAAGAAAAGGGAGAGCTGGAGCTCGAGCAGGCCTACGTCGACTTCCTGCTGACGCGCGGCTTCAACGTCCGCGCCGGGATGATGCTGATGCCGCTCGGCATCATCAACGAACGCCATGAGCCGCCGGTCTACTACGGCGTCGAACGCCCGTTCATCGACACCGTCGTCATTCCGTCGACGTGGTTCGAGGTCGGCGCAGGCGTGCACGGCGAAGTCGGCCGAGGCTGGCGCTATCGCGCATACGTCGTCGCGCCGCTCGATGCCGCTGAATTCAGCGCTGACGAAGGCATTCGCGAGGGCCGTCAGAAGGGGGCGGAATCGAACGTCGGCCGCGCCGCCGTAACCGGTCGCCTCGAGTACGTCGGCTACCGCGGGCTGACCGTTGGCGTCGGCGGATGGTCCGGGGAATCAGGGTTTCAATTCAGGCCGCAGTTCGATGTGCCGGTGTCGATCGCGGAAACTGACGTACGTTTCGCGCGCCGCGGCTTCGAGTTTCGCGGCCAGTTCGCGCAAGTCTGGATCGGCAACGCCGCACAGTTGAACGATGCCCTGGGCCTCACCGTCGGGATCAGCCCGAACATCGCCCGTGAGATCCGCGGATACATGCTCGAGGGGAGCCATCGCGTCCTGTCGAAGCCATCGTTCGGCGAAGTCGGTGCGTTCACGCGCTACGAGAGCTTCGACACACAGGCGCGCATGCCGGCGGGGTTCGTGCCGTTGGCGCGGTTCAACCGCGACGCCTGGGTCGTCGGCGCCAATTACTGGCCCGACCCCGACGTCGCCGTCAAGGTGGACTACACGATCGTGAGAAGCGCCAGCACGCTGGTCAACGCGCCCAACTCGTTCAACGTCGGTCTGGGATGGTGGTTCTGATGGCGCGAGATGGTAGCGAGATGATCGGTCATGTGATCGCCTTGGCGTTGAGCTTCGCGATCGCCTCGTTGGTTCCGGCGAAAAACGCGGCGCAAGAGACGAAGGTCGTGGAGATCGCGGCAGAGCGATTCACGTTCACGCCATCGGAGATTCGGGTGAAGGCGGGCACGCGGCTCGAGATTCGTCTGCGCAGCGACGACACCGCGCACGGATTTCGAATCATCGGGACCGACGTCAACGTGGAATTGCCGAAGCGCGGCCGCGGCGTCGCCACGGTCACGTTCGAGCCGCAGCCTGGCCGTTATACGTTCGAGTGCTCGCAACTGTGCGGCGCGGGGCATGAATTCATGCGTGGCGTCATCATCGCGGAGTGAGATGTGAAGATTCGAGGATCGTCGTTGCGGTGGGTTCCGTGGCTGGCTGGCGCAGCGGGGCTCCTGCTCACGAGCGTGCTCGTGGTTGGTCAGGCGCACGTACCTGTGCCGGGAGACGCGCTCCCGGGAATCACGCCGATCGAGTTCGAGGAGTTCCGGCTCGGGCTCGATGACTTCCTCGAGGTCGAAGCCGCCGACGAAGGGCTCGGCCCGGCGTTCAACGGGACGAGCTGCGCCGTCTGCCACAGCGTGCCCGCCGTTGGTGGCGGCAGCGCGATCTCGGAGATCCGCGCCGGTCGCCGCGGGCCTCGCGGCGAGTTCATCCCCCTCGACGAAGGTGGAGAGTCGCTCTTTCATCTCTTCTCGCTGCCCAGCCACGCCTGTCAGCCGGTGATTCCGGCCGAAGCCACGATCATCGCGAGGCGCGTCCCAATCCCGGTGTTCGGGGCAGGCCTCGTCGAAGCGATTCCCGATGAAACGCTGCTCGCGCTCGAAGACCCGGTCGATCGGAATCGCGACGGCGTCAGCGGCCGCGCGGCGATCGTCGTCGATCGGGCGACCGGCGAGCGGCGCGTGGGGCGCTTCGGGTGGAAGGCACAGCACGCGACGCTGCTCGCCTTCAGCGCCGACGCGTATCGCAACGAGATGGGCATCACCAACGACCTGTTTCGTGAAGAATCCGCCTACGGCATCTCAAAGGAGCGCATGCGGCTCTGCGATCGTCTCCCGGAGCCCGAGGACATACGCGATCCGCTCACCGGGCGACGCGGCATCGACAATTTCGCGAGCTTCATGCGCTTCCTCGCACCGGTCGGGCGCGGGCCTATCGACGAGGCCGCGAGGACCGGCGAGCAGGTGTTTGCCGCGGTCGGCTGTGCCGCCTGCCACACCCCCACCCTGACCACGGGACCGAGCTCGAATCCGCTCTTCAACCGGCGGCCGGTCGCGCTCTTCTCGGATTTGCTCTTGCACGACATCGGAACGGGCGACGGCATCGAGCAGGCGTCAGGAGGGCCCGAGGA
>DASRJR010000474.1:0-5450 GCA_035649395.1 Vicinamibacterales bacterium | reverse complement strand
GTCGGCAAACGTGACGCCTTCACCTTGCGGCTCGCGCAAGTTCTTCAGATCGACGCGCGTCACGTTGCGCCACGTGCCCGATGTCACCTCCGACGCCGGGTAGAAGTACAGCGAGTCGTTGGTCCGCAGCACGATTCGCTGACCGTCAGGCGACACGGCACCATCGGTCACGTTGGCTCTGTCGTCCTTCTTGTCGTCGTCCTTCCCCTCATCACTCTGCCGGCTGCCCTCGTCGCGCGGGTGGCCGACCCGAGTGAGCGCGACGGTCGCACCGGGGCGCATGCCACGAGGAAACTGATAGACGCTGACTGGTCCCCCGACGCCTTTCGTGACGACAAAGAGATCGCCCTTGGCCGTGACGAGCAGCGCCTCGGCATCGTGAGCGCCGTCGGGATACGTCGCGTGAAACGCCTCGGCCGGCGCAGCGCGATCGCTCGTCCCCTCGGGTTCGGGAATGCGATAGACCGTGATGTTTCTGCGCTTGCCGCTGTTGTCACCGATGTCGGCGACGTACACGCACGAGCCACTCGGACAGGGGCCGACCGCCGTGGCTTCCCAGTCTTCGAGCGTGATGCCGCTCAGCAGAACCCGACCAGTGACGGCCCCGCGCTCATCCAGGGCAATCAGCGCAGGCTGACCGGAGTCGTTGTGCGCCCAGAAGCGGCCTGGTGTGCGGCGACTCGCGGCAATACCGCTTGCCTCCGGCAGTTCTGGCAGCTGGACGACAGGCCCCGCAGCCCGACATTGAGGCGCCCTGGCGTCCTGTGCCGCGGCAAACGCCGACATGGATGCGGCGGCCACGACGATGATGCAGAGCAGAGTTCGGCTTGTCATGCCGGTGACGCGGTGCAAAACGGCCGCCGAACGTGGAGGCTGACGTGCCGTATCGGCGCCGGGGGGAAACCGATGAGCCGGCGTACAGATCGCATCGCGGCACCGGGCATGCAAGCTTGGTAGGCTGATCCGATGTCGAATCCTCTGCTGCGCGTACTCTCCGGACTCGGCGACTCGCGCCGCATCGTCGAGGCGGTGGTCCCACAGCGGACCTTCGAAGATGTCATTCTGCCGCCGGCAACGCGACGCGCGCTCGATCACGCGCTCACGCAGGTGACGCGGCACGACCTCATCTTCAACCGATGGGGGCTGCGCCAACGGCATCCCGGCGGGCTCGCGCTCGCGTTCAATTTCGCGGGGCCGCCAGGGACGGGCAAGACCATTTGCGCCGAAGCGATCGCTCATGCGCTCGGCAAGCGGTTGCTCCTGGTGCGTTACGCCGAAGTGGAATCGATGTGGATGGGCGAAACGGCAAAGAACATCGCTTCGGTGTTTCGACTCGCACGCAAGGAGAACGCCGTCCTACTGTTCGACGAAGCCGATGCCATCGCGTCGCGGCGCTCAACCGCACTCGATCACAGTCTCATCCGCGAAGCCAACGCCGCGACGAACGTGCTGCTGCAGGAGCTCGAGCGCTACACCGGCGTGGTGATCTTCGCCACCAACCTCGCCGCCAACTTCGATCCGGCGTTCGAGCGGCGTATCCGCACGCACATCCTGTTCGAGATGCCAGGCGCGGGCGAGCGCGAGCAGATCTGGCGGGTCCAGCTGCACCCGACGATGACACCGCTCGCGAGCGACGTGAACTTCGCCGCGCTCGCGGAGGAGTTCGCGGTGAGCGGCGGCGATATTCGCAACGCGGTGTTGAAGGCCGCCATGGCCGCGGCAGCGGAACCGGGATCCGACTCCTTGAAGGCGATACACCAGCACCACTTCGAGGAGGCGATGCGCGACGTCATCGCGGCCAAGAAAGTGATGCGGCAGTCGCTGCTCGATGTGCCATCACCGACTGCCGCAATCGAAGAAGCGGTTACGCAGGCCGGCTACGGCCGCCTGCCGGCGTATGCGTTGCCCGCTATCGCCGCCATCAGCGTCGTCGCGTTCATGCTGGCCGCCGTCGCGTTGATTCTCGCGTTGATGCGGTAGACGGCTGCGCCGATTAGTCCTTGGGCCTTGGTACTTGGTTCTTCGTCCGTCCCTGGTCCTGGGTCCGTCCTTGGTCCTTGGTCCACTTCGTTGCCGCGAATCAGCTGCACTCCGCTAGCAAGCGGACCAAGCACCTAGGACGTAGGACGGACCAGGGACCCAGGGCGGACCGAGAACCAAGCACCAAGGACCAAGGACCGATCAGGGCCGCCTGAAGGCGGCCCCCACAAGTCGGCCCCTACTTCGTGCGGGACATGCAGCGTGCGGCTCTAATCGTGGGATCGGTCGGGTCGCCGCCGCGACCGCGGCCGCGGACGTCGCGATAGGCCTGATGGCACGCTGCGCACGCGTCGGAGAGATCGCCGGTCGCTTCTGACACCGCCTCCTGGCTCCGCGACTGCGACGCGCGATACGTCTTGCGCGCGACCGCAATCATCTGTTCGGTGAACTTGATCCAATCGGGATCGGTCACCGGCGCGAGCCGTCCGTTCTCACAGCGGATGCCCGGCGTGAGCATCAGCGGGGCCGCATCCGCGAGTGCCACGGCGGCGTTGTCGACGAGCTGCCAGCCCGGATAGATGCCGACGCCCCAATCGACAAATGAAAAGCCGGCCGACTGAGTGCCCGCCGATGCGGGTGGAGGCGGCGGCGCCGGTGCTCCAGGATCGCGCGTCTGCACCGTGAAGATCAGATTCGAGTTCGGAAAGAAGATGCCGCGCATCAACTGCGCCATGTTCCCCAGCGGTGGGTACGTCCGCATCTGCGATGCCGCGGCAGCACCGGCAGGCCGCGGCGGCCATGTGATCTTGGTTAACGTCTCTTCGGACGAAGCCAACGCGGTCGTGCCCGCCGGGAAGCCACCAGCCTTCAACATGTGCGAGACGACATCGACCGTCTGCTCCGCCGTCAACTCGCCTGGCGCGTCCGCCGGCATCGTGTGCTGGATCTTGCTGACGAGCACGGACAGCGGCTCGCTGCGCCAGTTGCTCGTGAACGCATCACCCATCAGCGGCGGCGCCACGCCTCCGTTCAGCGTATCGCCGTGACACGATGCACATCGCTTGGCGTAAATGGCCTGCCCGCGTTCTGCCTGCGCGTTGGTGAACACGCCGTCCTGCACGGTGCGAGCCGCTTGCGCCTGTGGACGCGCCAGGACCAGCACGAACAGAGCCGACGCAACGACAAGGCTTCTCATTTTGACCTCGATCCTTTCCCGGGCAGCAACCGGAGCACCTTTCCGCCATCGCGATCGGTGAGTACATAAAGGGCGCCGTCGAGTCCTTCGCGCACGTCGCGGATTCTCGTGTCGAGCTCGGTGAGCAGCCGCTCTTCGCCGACGATGCGATCGCCCTGAAGCACGAGCCGGACAAGGTGCTTCCCCGCCAGCGCCGCGACGAACAAGTTGCCCTGCCACGCCTGGAACAGCTTGCCGTTGTAGAACGCGATCCCGGCCGGAGCAATGTCCGGCGTCCAGAAATATGCCGGCTGCTCCATGCCCGGCTGCGACGTGCGGTCGGCGTTGATCGGCTTGCCGTTGTAGTCGCGGCCGTATCCGATCACCGGGAACCCGTAATTCCGCCCGCTCTGGACGACGTTGATCTCGTCGCCGCCGCGCGGCCCGTGTTCGCTCGCCCACAGTCGTCCGGTGCGCGGATGAATCGCCAGCCCCTGATCGTCGCGAATGCCCAGCGCGAAGATCTCGCCGCGTGCGCCGGCCCGTCCGACGAACGGGTTGTCGCGCGGAATCGATCCATCGGTGTTGATGCGAAGCACTTTTCCCATCAGGCTGTCGAGCTGCTGCGGCTGCGGCCAGTCTTCCGAATTGATCCCAATGCCTGCGGGAATGGACGACGTGACGAGCAGAGTACCATCGGGCGCCTGAATCATTCGCCCGCCGATGCCCTCCGCCTTGAGCAGGACGCGGACGTCTTCGACCTTTGAGCTGTCGGTCGACAGTCGTGCACGCGCGACCGTGAGCACGCCGGCGAGCCGCGGCGGCGGCGACGGCATCGAGGGGTCGGTCGCGGTGTAGGCGAGATAGATCGTGCGATTGGTCGCGAACGCGTGATCGGCAATCGCCCCGCACAGCCCTTGCGGACCACCGGCGTAAATCGCAGGCAGACCACCCAACGGCGGAGAGACGTGACCCTTATCGATGATGCGCAGGCGGCCAGGACGCTCCGCCAGCAGCATGCGGCCATCAGGTAAGAAATCGATCGAATACCCGCCCACGATTCCGGTGGCGACGGTCTCGACTTCGTAGAGCACGCTCGACGCCACGCGGGGCGCGCGCGTCTGGCCGAGCCACTCGGGGATCGGCGCGTAGCCGTCGGGCGCAGCCGTCCCCGCGGGTGGCGCCCCCGGTTCTTGAGCTGGCGGACGCGGAATCGGCCGTGCCGTTTGCGCTCCGGCTCCCCACGCGTGCAGCGCCGCGAGCGCGGCGAGTGTCCACACCATGCCGACCCGAGTCATGCCCATCGAAGCTCCTTCCCCGAGGCGGTATTATCCTCGGTCGCAACCTTCCCGGAGACTGGCGCCATGACACGTGCTCACGCTCTTGCCGAACGCCTCGAAGACGGGGCACGCGCGCTCGCGACCCTGGCCGAGTCGCTCACCGAACGAAAATGGCAGACGCCTCTACCCAGGGACGGCCGCAAGATCGGCGTCGTCGTCCATCACGTCGCGAGCGTCTATCCCATCGAGATCCAGCTCGCGCAGCAGCTGGGCGCGGGTCAGGCCATCGTCGGCGTGACGATGGACGGCATTCACGAGATGAACGCCAATCATGCCCGCGAGCACGATGCGGTGACGAAGGAAGCGGCGGTCGAGCTACTCCGCCGCAATAGCGCCGCGGCCGCGGCCGCGATTCGCGCACTCAGCGACGCACAACTGGACAGCGCCGCCCCGGCATCGCTCTACGCCGACGCTCCGATCACCTGCCAGTTCATGCTGGAAGACCACGCCGTGCGACACAGCTATCACCATCTGGCGCGGATCCGCGCGGCGGTCGGGAGGTAACGGAGGGTACGGAGGAAACGGGTAACACGGAGTAACGGAGCAACGGAGATCGGATGGAGATCGCCACGCCGACGCCCACAGTCACAAGCCTGTACTAATGTGGCTTGTGTCTGTGGGTGTCGACGTGGCGCACTCCGTTCGTTCTCCGTTTCCCCGTTTCTCTGTGTGAATCCGGTACCTCCGCAACCTCCGTTATCTGATCACAGCAGCCGCACGAACAGACCAGCGAGAACCGCGCCGACGAGCGGACCGATCACGGGAATCGGCGCATATCCCCAGTCGGAGTCACGCTTCCCGGGAATCGGCAGTATCGCGTGCGCGATGCGGGGACCGAGGTCGCGCGCCGGGTTGATCGCATAGCCCGTCGTGCCGCCGAGCGACAGACCGATGCCCCAGACCAGACTGCCGACGAGATAAGGACCGAGGCCAGACACGGGACCGTTTGCTGCGAC
>DASRJR010000473.1:0-6277 GCA_035649395.1 Vicinamibacterales bacterium | reverse complement strand
GTCGCGCCCGAAGACGTCGCCAGGCTTTGCCGACGCGCGTGCGGCAGCAATCGCCTGTCCGAGCGCCTTCTCGCGGGCGCTGATCTTGTTCGGGTCGCCCGTTTCCTTGACCTCGGGGATCTTCTTCGTGATCTCGTTTCGTAGCTTCAAGTACTCGTCAACCCGTTTGCGGAACGCCGCCATCACTTCGGCCGTTGGATTGACGCGAGGCTGCGGCGGGACTGTAGCCGCGGTGGGTTGGCCGGCGGTGCTGGCGGGTTGGCCGGCGGTGCTGGTTCGGGTCTGCGCTGACGCGCACACACCGAACGCGACGATCACCGATGGCACGACCACCGAGAGAATCAGCTTACGCATCGCGCTCACCTCCCAGCTCGTCGGCACCGCCGCGGACGAGGTCAACGATTGAGCTTCAAGTCACATGCCATGCGAACACGCGTGGAAATGCCACACGACAGCCTGTTGTTGTGGTAGTTCTTACCGACCTGCAATGTAGTCGAGTTAAAAACGCCGCGGCATCCGGCGTGGCTTTGCTTAGGCAGAGGTGGATGGGATCGGATCAGGACGCGACGCCGTCGTGCGTCTCATGCGGGCAACGCCGCGGCCGATCGCGAGCGATGCATAGAAGATTTTTCCGAGGGGCACAGAGGCGACCCGGTGCCGGGCGACAGCTTCGAGACCGGCCGACGCGGCGCACCCACAATTCATGCAGTCGGGCCGGCCGCCAAACTGGCAGGGCGTGATCCGCCGCTCGAGATCCGACGAGACACATTCGGTCGACTGCGCGAACACGCAATCGGACGGCGACGCCGGCGGCGTCGCATAGGCCTGGAGCATCGACTCGGGAGCCTGGAGCTTGGAATAGCGCGGGCGCAGCCTGCGGATCTCGTCGAGTACCACGGCGCGATCGGTCGTGGTGAGCCGTTCGGCTGAGAGCTCGCCGATCTGCGGTGTGTACATGCTGATCCAGATCAACCGCGTGTGCACGTTCGCCTGCCAGAACGCCAGGAACTCTTCGAGATAGCCCGATCGGCGCACCTGCTGACGCGTCACTGTGCAGTGAACGGTGATCTGGTGTCCTTCAATATGCTTGAGGATGCGCTCGTAGGTCGCGGGTTTGCGGCGCTCGTCGTGCTCGGGCGCCAGACCATCGATCGACACGACGATCTGCAGCCGTCCGATCCGCAGCCACTCGATCGGAATCGGCCGCACCGCGCTGGTGACGATCTGGGTGTGAATGCCACGGGCCGCCAACGCCGGCAGGATCGCGTTCAACTCGCGATAGCGCACCAGCGGCTCGCCGCCGACGATCGACACGTGCACCGGCTTCTCGCGTTCGATCAGCGCGAGAAAGCGCGACACCAGCTCGTCGCCCTTGAAGTCGGCGAGACCGCGCAATGTGGTGGCGCCGCCGAGGTGATCGTCACCATAGGCGTAGCAGCCGGGGCAGCGCAGTGGACATTCCTTCGTGATCTCGATCGACAGGTTGGGACGATAGCCCGTGAGGATCCGGCCCCATGCCTGGACCAGCTCACGAGCGCCTACTACGGTGTGCGCGCTCATCGCACCATTATGCGTGCGATCCGTCGTGTGGCGTGACACAAAACCACGAGTCGCGCGTTATCCTTCTTGTGCATGAACAATCACGTGCAGCTGCCACACATCATGCGGCGACGATCGTCGGTTCACGGATGGGGTGTGTTCGCCCTCGAGCCAATCAATAAGAACAAGCGCATCGTCACGTACGACGGGCAGCTGATTACCCACAAGGAGAGCTTGAAGCGCGAAACGCGGTACTTGAAGCGCGGCGAGATCTGGTGCTTCACGGTGAACCGCCGCTGGGTGCGCGACGCTGACATCGGCGGCAACATCGCGCGATTCATCAACCATGCCTGTCGGCCGAATTGCTACAGCCAGATCATCGGCCACGACATCTGGATCCGCGCCGGGCGGAACATCGAGGCCGGCGAAGAACTGACCTACGACTACCACACCGACGGCGAGCAGGTGATTCAATGCAACTGCCGCCCCGGCTGCACGCGGAAGCTGTGACGTTGAGTCGATTCGCCATTCGCCGTTCGCTCACCGCCATCCGGCGCTCGCGCCGCGACGCTCCCGCCGCGTGGACGAAGCTGGCGTTGGTGGGCGCGCTCGCGGCGACGGCCCTGCTCGGTCGAGGCACGCGCGCTCAAGTCGATGCCACCGACTCCGAGCTCGAACGCGTCAGCGCCGGCCGCACGCTCGCCATCGGCACGCTCGCCACTGGCGGCGTCACCACGATGCCGCTCGAACTGTATGTCGCACGCGTGCTCGCGGGCGAGGGTGAGCCCGGCGCCGCCGACGCGGCGCAGCAGGCACTCGCGGTCGCGATCCGGACATACGCGGTGGTGAACGCTGGCCGGCACCGTCGCGAGGGCTTCGACCTGTGCGACAGCACGCACTGTCAGGTCTTCCGACCAGCCAACGACAGCTCACGTCGAGCGGCGCTCGCGACCGCCGGCCGTGTGCTGACGTTGAACGGCAAGCCCGTCGAGATCTTCTACTCGGCGTCGTGCGGCGGCCGTTCGGAACGCGCCGCCGATGTGTGGCCGGGGGCCAATCAGTTCTTCTATCTGCAATCCGTTCCCGACGACGTGCATCAGGACGATGTGCCCTGGACGCTCGATCTGACGCTCGAGGAGATTCGTCAGGCGCTGGCGCAGGTCGGCTTCGGAGGCGCCCGCCTCGAGGAGATCAGCATCGACGGCCGCACCTCGTCCGGCCGCGTGGCGCGCCTTCGCCTCTCAGGACTGCGACCCGACGGGATCGCTGGCGATCCGTTCCGCAAAGCCATCGGCGCGAGGCAGCTGCGCAGCACGGCGTTCTCGATGACGCGGCACGGAGACATCGCCCGCTTCAGCGGCGTCGGGTATGGCCACGGCGTCGGCATGTGCGTCATCGGTGCGGGCCGCCGCGCCAGACGTGGCGAATCGGTCGATGCGATCCTCGCTCAGTACTACCCGGAGCTCGTGGTCGCGACGCTCGACGGCAAGATCGTGAGTCGTGTGCCTACTGTTCGCGCCGAGCCTGTGCGTGAGCCCTCGGGGCGATCGCACACGATCGTGGTGCACGTCCGGCAGGGCAGTGCCGCTCAAGTCGCCGAGCTCGAACAGATCGCCGGCCGCGCGCACGCGTCGCTCTCGCGCACGCTCGGCACAACGGTCCTGCCCGTCACGATCGAGTTGCACGACTCGATCGACAGCTTCCGCTACGAGACCGGACGACCGTGGTGGATCAGTCACGCCGTCGGCGGCACGACGGTGGATCTGGCCCCGGCGGCGCTGCTGGCCCAGCGGGACGGTCTCGAAGCCACGGTGCGGACGGCGATGGCCGAATTGCTGGTGTCGTCGACGCTGGCAGACCGCCCGGCGTGGACGCGGGTCGGCGCGGCGCGCTACTTCGCGCGCCCGACGCCGCCGGCCATACCGTCGAGGCCGGTGGAGTGCCCGAGCGATGCGGAGCTCCACATGGCGGTCTCCGCGGCCGCCCAGCGCGAGGCCGAGCAGCGGGCGGAGCGGTGCTTCGCCTACGCGCTGGCGCAAGCCGGTGATTGGAAAACCGTGCGGTGAACACGGGTGAAACGGTCCGTAACCTCCGTTACCTCAGTGGCATCCAAGTCAGCGTTGGCCGAACCGTCCGGCTTAACCCTCCGTACCGCGAAGCGGCCTATAATCGACCTATGCTGATCAAACAGGCGCCCGACGTCCGTTCGTCCGAGATCACTCCAAAAAGCGTGTACTTGCGACGCCGGGAGTTCATCCAGGCGTCGGCCGCGGCCCTGGTGGCAGCTGGCATGGGTACGTTCGCAGACAAAGTGGCCGCACAAGGCGGTCTCGCCAAGCTGCCGAATGTGAAGAAGAGTCCGCTGAGCACGACCGAAGCTCCGAGCGCGTACGAGCACGTCACGAGCTACAACAATTTCTACGAGTTCGCGCCCGGAGCCGGCGACGGTCCGAAGAACAACTCCAAGAACTTCAAGCCCCGGCCGTGGAAGATCAAGATCGACGGGCTCGTGTCCAAGCCCGGTGATTACGACATCGATGAGTTCATCAAACCGTTTGCGCTCGAGGAGCGTGTCTACCGCTTACGCTGTGTCGAGGCGTGGTCGTTCGTGATTCCCTGGGTCGGCATTCCGATGGCCGACGTGATCAAGCGTGTTGAGCCGACGGGCCAGGCGCAATTCGTCGAGTTCACCACGCTGCACGACACCGGGAGGTTCCCGATGCAGCGCACCGATCTGCTCGAGTGGCCGTATATCGAAGGCCTGCGGTTGGATGAAGCGAAGCATCCGCTGACGCTCCTCGCGGTCGGGGTCTACGGCGAGGTCTTGCCGGCGCAGAACGGTGCGCCGATTCGTCTGGTGGTGCCATGGAAGTACGGCTTCAAAGGGGCCAAGTCGCTGGCCCGGATCCGGTTCGTGGACAAGCAGCCGCTGAACACGTGGCAGAAGATGGCCAGGAACGAGTACGGCTTCTACGCGAACGTGAATCCGATGGTCGATCACCCTCGGTGGACCCAGTCGCGGGAACGGCGCCTGCCGAGCTTCGTCGCCAACCGGCGCACGGAGATGTTCAACGGCTACGCCGATCAGGTGCAGAGCCTCTACGCCGGCATGGATCTGCGCAAGAATTATTGAAGCCCCTGACCGTCGCCAAGATCCTGGTGTTCGCCGCGGCGTGCATCCCCGCCGCGGCGCTCGCCTATAGGTTCTACCGGTACCTCTACGCCGGCGACTTCAACGCCCTCACCGCGAACCCCGGTGACTACATCACTGATCAGACCGGGACCTGGACGATCGCCTTCGTCACGATCACGCTCTGCGTCACGCCGCTGCGCCGCCTGACCGGCTGGAACCAGGCGATCAAGTTCCGCCGCATGCTGGGGCTGTTCGCGTTCTTTTACGTCTCGCTGCACCTGTCGACGTGGGTCGTCTTCGTCCACTTCTTCGACGTCGGTTTCATGATCGAGGACGTGGTCAAGCGGCCCTTCATCACCGTCGGCATGGCGGGGTTCCTGATCCTCTTCGTCCTGGCGATCACCTCGAATCGCTTTTCGCTCCGCAAGCTCGGACGGAAATGGCAATCGCTGCACAGGCTGGTGTACGTCGCGGCGATCTGCGGCGTCGTGCACTTCTGGTGGCTGGTCAAGGCCGATATCACGCTGCCACGACGGTGGGCGGTCGCCGTCGCGTTGCTCCTCGGATTCCGTCTGTGGTGGACGCTCCGTCCACGCCTCCTGGCGCGAAAACCTGATCTCGCGTGACGCTTGTGTTTTCGACGTGACGATGCCATCGTCGTCGAAGGACCTGATCTGTTCAGGGTCCGTCACGTCATCGTGCGCAAAGTGGACCGTGGAGATGGAGAAGCGCCTGAGCGTCGAGAAGTACTTTCAATACCCCGAGACGCACCGGCGAATGGAACTCGTATTCGGCGTCGTGCGCGAACCTCCGGCGCCACGCTGGGGCCACCAATCGGTCGTGACACGACTGGTCACGCTGCTCGACACGTACGTGCGCGGCGAGCAACTGGGGCGAATATGCGTGTCGCCGCTCGACGTGATCCTCGATGCGGAGCGCGCCCTCGTCGTGCAGCCGGATGTCGTCTTCATCTCGACCGAGCGCCTCGCGATCGTTCGCGAGCGGGTCCACGGCGCTCCCGACCTGGCGATCGAGGTGCTGTCATTGGGAACGGCGCTCCATGACCGCACGGTCAAACTCGAGTGGTACCGTGAATACGGCGTCCGCGAATCCTGGCTGGTCGACCCGGTCGAATGCGCGGTCGAAATCCTTAATTTCGAGTCAGGCGTCGACCGGCGGCGAATCTTCGCCGGTCGGGCCCCGGTCGAGTCGCACGTCCTGCCAGGATTGACGGTGCCGGTGGGAGAGTTCTTTCTCTAATCTTGTCGATGGTTGACTAGAGCCACCCTGATCTCTTGAAGCCGACGTAGAGCGCGATACACGCACCGATCATCGTCACGATCGAGATGTGGTACCCGTAGGTCCATGCCAGCTCCGGCATGTTGCGGAAGTTCATGCCGTAGATCCCGGCGATCATCGTCGGCACCGCAATCATCGCCGCCCACGCCGTGATCCGCTTCATGTGCTCGTTCTGCGCGTGCGACATCAGCGAGAGATGTGCCTCGAGCGCGGTGGTCAAGAGCTCGCGCTGGGCGTCGATCGTTTCGTTGAGCCGGACGATGTGGTCGTAGACGTCGCGGAAGTAGACGCGGGTGTCGTCGGGGA
>DASRJR010000472.1:0-2713 GCA_035649395.1 Vicinamibacterales bacterium | reverse complement strand
CGTTCGATGCGGTGACGAACGTCGAGTCGTCGCACACGTACCCGAACCTGCGAACGTTCTACGTGGAAGTCGCGCGGGTGCTGAAGAGCGGCGGCGTGTTCCTCTACACCGATTTGCTGCCCGTGCAGCGATGGATGGAGGTCCGTGCTCTCCTGCCGCCGCTCGGGCTGACCATCCTCGACGATCGCCACATCACACCGAATGTGCTCGCGTCGTGCGACGAGGTTGCGGCGACGCGGGCGCAGGCGTTTGGCGGCGGCAGCCCGATGATCGACAACTTCCTCGCGGTGCCAGGCTCGATGGTCTACGAGCAGATGCGGTCGGGCGCGTGGGAGTACAGGATTCTGCGCGCACGGCGCGCATGACTGGTCCTTGGTCCTTGGTTCTTGGTTCTGGGTCCGTGCTCGGTCCCTCGTCCGTCCGTAGTCCTGAGTCCCTGGTCCCGTCGGACGATGGACCATGGACCAAGGACGGACCTAAGGACCAGGGACGGACCAAGAACGAAGAACCCAGTACTGAGGACCATTCCGATTCATCCGTTGCGGCCAACGCCAACGGCGTCCATCACTTCGTGTAGCGCGGCGGTGTCGACGTACTGGTGGAAGCTCTTCACCGTGCCGTCCTTGACCTTCCAGACATGGCACACCTGAGTGTCCATTCGCTTGCCGGTCGGCTTGTACGTGCCGAGGTATCGTCCTTCCACCACGACCGTGTCGGGTGTCTCGACGATGTCGCGAACGTCGATCCGCCAGTTGTTCCATTCGGCACCGGCGCGCATGAAAAAGTTGCGCATGATCGCATCCTTGCCGACCCACGGCCGACCTGACGGCTGGTAAGGATGGTTTTCGCTCAGGCGGAACTCCATGTCGTCATCGAACACGGCGAGAAGGCTTTGCGCATCGCCCTGCGTGAATTTCTCATAGACGTACTTGATGAGATCGGCGTTGGTCACGTGCGTCCTCCTTGGTCCTGGACTTCAAATCCCGTTCCCTTTGACCCGCGCTCGGGACGACTGTGACAACGACTGGACCGTAGCCCGCGTATCCTGAACGAGGGTTTAATGTCGATCGGCCGAGTTCGTGGCGCTGGCGTGTTGGTGGTGATGCTGGGTATCGCGGTGCCGTGTCACGGCGAGATCAACACGCCGAGTACCGCCCGCGAGAGTGGCCAGGTGGGGCTGCTTGAATCTGCAGCGCGAATCGTGGTCGGCTCACGAGTGAAGCTGGAACGAGCCGCGCCGGCACAGTCACAGCGCCGCCAGAACGATCGTCGGTCAGTAAAGCGCGTGATTCTCGGCGCAGCGGCGGGCGCCGCCGGAGGGTTCTTCGCTGGCGGCTACATCGGCGCCGCGATCGACGGCGACTGCGGCGGGTGCGACGATCCAGGATTCAAAGGCTTTCTGATTGGCGCACCGATCGGCGCGGTCGCAGGAGGAATTGCCGGGGGCAAATGGCTGTTCTGATGTGATTGCCGTTGCCCCCGACCGACGACCGCGTCATCGGCTCGCCGTTTCGACGAGCTCGACCTGGTCGCGAACGGCGCGCACGATCTTGATGCTGTAATCCTTGCCATCGGGCCTGGTCAGTCGCAGCCGATTCTTGACGACGCACGCGTGGATGGCGTCGTTGATGACGAGCGTCGACGGGTCGTACGTCCAGAAGCCGTCGCCAGAGGCCTCGGCCGTGTAGACCATATCGTTCAATCGCACCGTGACGAGATAACGCTTGCTCAGTCTGGCCCCTGGTGTGCTGTATGCCCACCAGTCCTGCACGGCGCCCGGCTTCGCACGCCGATTGCGCGCCGTTGTGATGCTGGCTTGGGGAACGAGCGTCGTCGACACGTCCACGTCCTGCAGGACGGCCATTCCACAGGAAGAGGATTCCGCGGCGGCTGGTGTCGGCAGCGCACAAGCGATCGTCAGGGCGAGGATGATCATCGGTTTCATGGTGGCGTCTCCTTTTCGATGCGAGCGTGAGTGCTCGTGAGCCCATCCTAGAAGCGGCTCTGCGCGAGCGCATCGAGCGAAGGGCAGAGCGGCGATCCATGACTTTCGATGGATGCCGTCCACGCGCCTGACGCTGGCTGCGCGCGCTCGCCCACCGACGTGACTGGTAGCGTGTATTCCGGCAGATGCATCTGCCACCAGGTCATGGCCTTGCGTTGGCTCCAGCGGCCGTGATCGATCCCGACGAGACGGTCGCGCAGGGCGCTGGCGTTTCGTGGGCGCCGGCTCGGGTCCTTCTGCAGGCAATCGAGCACGAGTTCGTCCAGCGCAAGCGGGATCGCACATTCGGCCTTGACTGACGGGGCGTGCGGTTGCGCCCGGAGATGCTGGGCGAGTGCGTGCGAGAGGCTGTCGGATTCGAAGACGAGCGATCCGGTCAACAGGAAGTACGCCACGCAGCCGAGCGAGTAGACGTCCGCCCGCTCGTCCACAGGATCGCCAGCGATCACCTCCGGTGCCATATACGACGGTGTGCCGAGCGTGAATGCTGACAACCCCGGAGAAGCGCCGCCGACGCGTTCGCGCTCGCGGCTCGCGAGCCCGAAGTCGAGGACTTTCGCGGCGTCGTAGTCGAGACCAACCCGACACACGAAGAGGTTGGCCGGCTTGAGGTCGCGATGCAGGACGCCACAGGCGTGTGCTTCGGCAATCGAGTGGCAGACCTGCGTGAGGAGATGCAGCGCCCGTTCGGCCGGAAGCGGGCCGAAA
>DASRJR010000471.1:0-6191 GCA_035649395.1 Vicinamibacterales bacterium | reverse complement strand
GGCACGCCCTCCGCCAACCAGCGATGTGTGGCGTCGAACGCGGCGCTGAGCACGTGATACGACGGCACGCGGCTGAACGGTGGCTGAGCGCGGTCCCGAGAATGAAGGCGCTAACGGCGGTTGGCCATCGACACGCCCCGCATAGGACCTCCTTCGTCGTAAATTCAAAATTCAAAATGCAAAATGCAAAAAGGGATGCGAGAGGCAACGAGATCTTGTTTGCATTTGGAATTTTGCATTTTGCATTACGGGATGTATTTCCCCTCGAACACCAACTCACGGATCGGACGACGGGCGCTCGGCGATTCGCGGGCCTGAAAATCCTCCGGCAGATCCTCTACCCGGCCGGGCTTGCCGACGGCCGCCATCGCTTCCACGGTGAAATCGTCCGGAACGCCAAGCTCGGTCTTCGCCCTCGCGTAGTCGAAACCGGCCATCCCGTGGACGACCAGGCCACGGAGCGTGCCCTGCAGCGCCAGGTTCTCCCAGGCCGCGCCGGTGTCGTAGGTGTGCGTGCGCAGCGGCTTGCCGGTCTGCTCGTTGGTCGTGCGAGAGATGAAGACCAGCAGCGCGGCCGCACGGCGGCACCAGATCTGATTGCGTTCGACGAGCAGGCCGAAGAATGTCGGCCACTGTGGTGTGTCGCGGTGCGCGTAGAGGATGCGCCATGGATGTGTGTTCCCGGCCGATGGCGCCCAGCGGGCGGCCTCGAACAGCGTGAACAGTTCCGCGTCGGATATCGGTTCGCCCGTCATGGCGCGCGGCGACCATCGGTCGACGAACAGCGAATCGATGGGATAGTCGGATGTTCGAGCCGTACTTCCCTTGCGAAACATCAGTAACCGAGACGAATCATGCCGTCCTGCGCGCCGTTGACGGTCCCTTTCTCGAGCCACTCGAGCGACGCGCGGAACAGTAGCAGGTGATTGCGCTCCCACATCGCGTTGTGCGACGAGCACCCGAGGTCGACGAACACCTTCTGCTTGGCGCCCAGGTCCGCATAGAGCTCGCGAACGCGATCCGGCGACACCTGCTTGTCGTGCACGCCCGCCACCATCAGCGTGGGCGTCATCGTTCTGGCGACCATCGGCGCGTTCCATCCCCACGTTGTCGTCTGAGGCGCGCGCCGCACTCCAGGTCCCCAGGTGGCGCCGACGGGATCGGATTCGAGCATCGACGACCAGACCGAGTCGGAGACCGCAGGCTCGTACTGCCCCTGACACCCGACCTGACGATCCCAATTCGCGTCGAACTCGGCGCGCGACTGGGTGTTGAAGCTGGCGCCCTCGGCCTGCGCCTTCGGCGGATCCGACGCGCGGTCCCGGGCATAGCCGGGCGCGAGCAGCACCAGGCGATTCACTTTCTGCGGATTCTGCGCCGCATAGCCGCCCGCGCGCGGGCCGCCGAGCGACCACGCCACCAGACTCACGCGCTCGACACGACGAAGCGCGCGGACGTAATCGACCGCGGCGCCGACGTCGTTCCAGTCCGATCCGATCGTCGTGGCCGCATACGGAAACGACGGCACGCACGGTGCCGGCGTGAACCCGGCCTGGCGATCGCGGGCGAGATTGCACGGGTCGCTCATCGCCGGGGGACGCGTCGAACGGCCGTACCCGGTCATGTCGACCGAGAACACGTCGAACCCGGCGCGCGCAAGGAACGCCATCCAGCTGTAGTCGTCGCGCTCGACGTCGAACGCGACCTCGGCAGGCGTGCCGGCCCCGTGCACGAACACCACGACGCGATCGGGCACGACCGTACCTCGGGCGACGATGCCCGCCATCACGCGCTCGCGGACATAGAGCTGCGAGGGTTGTCCTGCCATCGACGGCGCGGTCGACTTCGTGCGCACGAAGTGATCGATCGTCAGCAGCCGCGCGCTGTCGTCGGCCGCGAGCGGCGCCGCGAACAACGAGACGAGGAAGATAGCGGCGAGTCGTTTCATAGGATGGCGCTCGGCGGGTCTGAAAGACCCGCCTCTACGACGTTCGCTTTGTGGCGTTGTAGAGGGCGGGTCTTCAGACCCGCCGCGCTCTAATGCGTCGACGATTTGAGGTGCTCGCGCAGCAAATCTCGGCCGAAATCGCCGTTGAAGTCACGCCAGACCGAGTGCACGTGATTGCCATCGTTCTGCGTGTTGTCGAACTCGATCAGGAACGTCGGCCCTTGCATGCGGTAGTAATGCTTCTGACCGCGCTCGATCGATCCGGCCCACGCGAAGCCGATATTCTCGATGCCTGCCTTCTTGACCTTGGCCATTCGATCGGCGGCGATGTCGGGCGCCATCAATCCGGCGTAGGCATCGAGGATCTTCATCAGCAGATCGCGCTGCGCGGCGGTCATCGCCGACCCCTTGATGCCATCGGGCGACAGCGGTTTGATGTCGAGATCGTTGCCGGTGACGATGTCGTTCAAGGCGACGTTCGTGAAGATGGCGGTCTTGCGCTGAGACTCGTCGAGCGCCGTGACGAGTGCACGCGCCGTGTCCTCGAGCGTTCCGAGCGTCCGTTGACCCTTTTGCGGGCCGTCTTTGACTTCGGCGGGGTTGGCCCCGGCAAACGATGGCGTGCTCGAGATCGCTGTCCCATTCACGACGTCGAAGTGCAGCGACACGTGATGGAACTCGACGCGCCAGCCCCACGTTCCCTTGGCCGCTGGCGTGCCGAACACGGAGAACCGGTAGCCCTCGGGATCCCTGGTCGGACCGCTACCCTTCTCGACTGCCTTCAGGATGTTTTCGAGCTGCATGATCTGCGTGTATGTGGTGTAGCCGCGCGCGCTCAAACCGGTCTTGAGCAGTTCGTGCGCGAGCTTCCGCTGCGGCTCGGTCATCTCTCGAATCTGCAGTCCGTTGCGCTCGAACTGCGGCACGAAATGCCATCGCATCCGTTCACCGGAATCGAAGGCGAACGTCGCTCGCTGCCGTTGCTCCGGCGTCAGCGACGCGAGGAAGTTCGTGGCTGCAGTGGCCATCGATGGAGCGGACCGCTGTTGTGCGATCGCCGCGCCGCACAGGGCGACGAGCAAACCCAGAACGAGCAGCATCCGTGGCGATGTAAAGCGGCTCATAAACACCTCAAGAAGTGGCTGGATGGTAGCACGGCTGAGCGTGTTTGACGTGGGGTGACCTCGGCTGGCGCAGCGCTTGCTACGGTAGCGCTCCAGGCGGGGTCCACATGACCTGAGGTGAGGTGACGGATGCGTAGACAACTGCTCTATCTCTCGTTCCTCGTGGCGCTCGTCGTCGCCGGCTGCGACGACAACATGCTCAACCCCAGCGACATCAAGGAAGTGACGTGGAAGCTCGAGGCGATCGAGCGTGCCGGGAGCCCGACCATCCAGGTGCCCGATCCCGAGGTGTATACGTTGATCCTGGGCAACAACGGCGGCATTACTGTCCGTGCCGACTGCAATCGATGCACGACCACTTACACGCTCAGTGGCGACACGGTCAAAATCGGGCACCTCGACTGCACCACGAACTTCTGCACCCTGGCATCGCTCGATGGCAACTACGCGGCAGCCCTCGAAGGCGACAGCACGATCTCGATCAGCGAGTCGCATTTGCTGCTGCGTCGAGGAGCCGTGACACTCCGATTCCGCAACTGACCGCAGCCGGGGGAGCGGGAATCGCCGAGTCTTTCTCACGCCTCGGCGATCCCGACTCCACCGCGGGCGCTGATTCCTGATTCCCGATTCCCGATTCCTGATTCCTGCTGCCGAGCCGTATGATGTAGCGGCGAGGAGGGGATCCGTGGCTGATTCCAACGAGCGCCCGAACGGAGCGGTCGGTCGTCGAGACTTTTTCAAAGGTGCCGCGGCCGGTGCCGCCGGCATGATCGTCACCGGCCGTGAGGCCGATGCCGCGCCAGCGAGCGCAGTGGACCCGCCCGCTCCAGCGGTCGTCGTCCCCACCGTGGCGCAGGATCAGGCATACGCGCTGGCGCAGTCGGGCGCCACTCCGCCGGTGGCCGGCGCCGTACCGAACGGCCGGCAGCCGGCGTCGGACTTCATGGTCGACGTCCTGAAGAAACTCGACTTCGACTACGTCGCCATCAATCCAGGCTCGGCGTTCGCCGGTCTGCACGAATCGCTGATCAACTACTCGGGCAACCGTGCCCCCGAAATCCTGACCGCGCTTCACGAAGAAGCGGCGATCGCCATGGCGCATGGCTACGCCAAAGCCGCCGGCAAGCCGATGCTCGTCTGCGTGCACGGCACCGTCGGAATGCTCCACGGATCGATGGCGCTGTTTCAGGCGTGGGCCGATCGTGTACCGGTCTTTCTCATCGTCGGCCTGCATCGCAATCCGACCGGCATCGTGAACCTGCCGCACAGCGCCCAGGACATGGGGTCGATCGTCCGGGATTTCGTGAAGTTCGACGACGAGGCGACGAATCTCGAACGGTTCGCCGAATCGACGTTGCGCGCGTATCAGATCGCGACTACACCGCCGATGGGTCCCGTGTTGTTATCCGTCGATGCCGACCTGCAGGAAGAGATCATCGACGCCAAGGAACGGCCGCGCATTCCGGAGCTCGTGCGCACGTCGCCACCGCAGGGCGACTCGAACGCCGTGCGTGAAGCCGCGCGGCTGCTCGTCGCCGCCGAATCGCCGCTGCTGCTCCCACGCAAGCTCGCCCGCACGCCGCGAGGCTGGGACCTGATGATTGAGCTCGCCCAAACGCTGCAGGCGCCGGTCGACGTCGGCACGTACGGTTCGTGGCAGGACTTTCCCTCCTGGCACCCGCTCTGGGGCAATGGCGGCACGGGCTATCGCGCGGACGTGACGCTCGGGCTCGAGATGAGCGACATGTCGGCGCTGGCGCGGACGGCGCGCACGAATGGCCGGAAGACGATCAGCATTTCAGCGGAACATCTGTTCCAGCACAGCAACATTCACGACTACGGACGCTATGCGGACGTCGACCTGGCGATCGCAGGCGATGCGGAAGCGACGCTGCCCTCGCTGATCGAAGAGGTGAAGAAGCTGCTGACCGACGACCGCAAGCGCGCGCTGGCCGATCGCGGCACGAAGATCGCAGCGGCGCACAAGGACGCGCACAAGCGCTACGTCGAGAACGCGTCGTTCGGCTGGGGCAACTCGCCGATCAGCATCCCGCGGATGATCGCCGAGCTGGGCGAGCAGGTGAAGAACGACGACTGGGCGATCGTCTCGGGACACCAGTTCACCGGCGACTGGCAGCGCCGGTTGATGAACTTCGACAAGCACTATCGCTATAACGGCGACAACGGCGGCTTCGGCATCGGCTACGACACGCCGGGATCCGTCGGCGCCGCGCTTGCCCACAAGCGCCAGGGCCGTCTCTCGATCGGCATCGTCGGGGACGGCGATCTGAACTTCCAGCCCGGTGTGCTGTGGACGGCTGTCCACCACAAGATTCCGCTGCTGCTCGTGGTGCACAACAATCGCGCGTACCACGCCGAGGTGATGATCGTTCAACGCATGTGCGGCAGCCGCGGCCGCGGCATGGCGAACGCTCATATCGGCAGCATGCTGAACGAGCCGGCGATCAACTACTCGCAGATGGCAAAGGCCTACGGAATGTACAGCGAGGGGCCGATCGACAACCCGAGGGACCTGGCTGCGGCGTACCAACGCGCACTCGCGAAGGTCCGCGCCGGAGAGCCGGCGCTCATCGACGTCGTCGCGCAGCCGAGATAACCGTAGTGTCCGGCTTTTGCCGGACCAAGATGAGCCGATCGCAATGAGCAGACTCACCATCTCGGTCCTCGTCGTAGCTGTCATGTTCGGCGGTGCGGTGCCGCACGCACAGACGCAGGTGCCGCCGCCTCCAACCGGAGACGCGAAGCGCGGGCAGGAGTTGTTCGACAAGACCTACAAGTGCTACGCGTGCCACGGCTACGACGGTCAGACCGGGAATCCACGGCTCGTGCCGATGAGCCGCACGCAGGAGGCGTTCATCGCGTACGTGCGGAAACCCGCGACGGCAGGCATGCCGAAGTTCGTCGATCCGCCCGAGAAGGATCTCGTGGACGTCTACGCCTACATCCGCTCGATTCCGGTCGCGGCGCCGTCGACTGACAGCATTCCCCTCCTGAAAGGCATCATCGACCGCCGCGGCAAGACCAACTGACGGGCCTGATCCGTGCTCACACGAGGCGTTTGCTCATGAAGACCGCCTCGTCATCCCCTGCCGCGGCGT
>DASRJR010000470.1:0-5521 GCA_035649395.1 Vicinamibacterales bacterium | reverse complement strand
TGGATCTACGTCTCGTCGATCATCCTGATGTACGGCGTCGAGTTCACGGCGTCCTACGCGCGGCTCAGACGTCGTCGCCCCGACGACGTGCCTGCCGCCCAGTCTCCGAGGGTCTGAGTGTCGAGACACCCGGGCGAACTGTTTCGAACAACCCTGTTGATTGCAGCGGCTCTCTTCGGCCTCCAGGCTGGAACCAGATCGCTCGAACTCATCTCGGTGGAGCAGGAGATTCAGATCGGCCGGGAGGCGCACGCCCAGATGCGCCGCGAAACACCGATGCTGCGCGACCGGGCGGTCATCGACTACGTCAACGCGGTAGCGCGGCGACTCGTGCGGGTGGCGCCCGGCCCGAAGTATCCGTACTCGTTCACGGTGGCAAACGCCAGCGACGTGAACGCGTTCGCCCTGCCAGGAGGACCCGTCTGGGTGAATCGCGGCGTGCTGCAGGTGGCGACCAACGAGTCGCAGGTCGCGAGCGTGCTGGCGCACGAGATCGCCCACATCGCCCAGCGCCACGCGGCCGCGCAGCTCACCAAGATGGCCATCGCCAACTGGGGTCTCGGTCTGCTCGGGGCGATGCTGGGCAACACGGGCGGCGCCGGCACCGCGCAGGTGGCCGGCGGGTTTCTCGCCAGCGAGTCGTTTCGCCAGTTCAGCCGCGACGATGAGCGTGATGCCGATCGAGCCGGGCTCGTACTGCTCACTCGCGCTGGATGGGATGCGCGCGGCATGACCGAGCTGTTCGAGATCCTGCGGCGCGAGCAGGGACGCGATGCCAGCCGCGTCGAATCGTTCATCTCGACCCATCCGTCGCCGAAGGAGCGCATGGCTGACCTGGAGGCCGCGGTGAGGCGGCATCACGGCGGACGCCGCGACACGGCGGCGTTCCGCGCGACCAAGGCCCGGCTGTTGGCGACGACGGCGCCCACGTCGACGCGCCGCAAGCCATAATCACGGGTAGTGAATCGACTCGCGACTCAACAGAGCCCGTACCTGCTTCAGCACAAGGACAACCCGGTCGACTGGTATCCGTGGAGCGAGGAAGCGTTCGCGCGCGCCCGCGACGAGGCGAAGCCGATCTTCCTCTCCGTCGGCTATTCGACATGTCACTGGTGCCACGTGATGGAGCACGAGAGCTTCGAGAGCGAGGAGATCGCCGCCATCCTGAACCGCCACTTCGTGTCGATCAAGGTGGATCGCGAGGAGCGGCCGGATGTCGATCGCGTCTACATGACGTTCGTGCAGGCGACCACGGGATCCGGCGGATGGCCGATGAGCGTCTGGCTGACGCCGTCGCTGCAGCCGTTTTACGGCGGCACGTATTTCCCGCCGTCCGCGCGCTGGGGCCGCCCCGGGTTTGCGGAAATCCTCGAGGAGATTGCGCGCGTCTGGCGCGACGAGCGCCAGAAAGTGCAGCAGTCGGCGGCGACGATCGTCGAGCGGCTGCAGTCGATCCGGTCGACGAGCGGGGGGCGCAGTGTGCCCGCTCCAGCCATCCTGGAGCGCGCGGTTGAGGAGTTTGCCGGCGCGTTCGATCCACGCCGCGGCGGTTTCGGGACCGCGCCGAAGTTCCCCCGCCCGAGCGAGCTGCTGTTCCTGCTGCGTGAACATGCGCGGACGGGGAGGGCCGGGCCGAGGGACATGGTGCTCGTGACGCTCCGGGCGATGGCGCTTGGCGGCATGCGCGATCACGTGGGCGGAGGGTTCCACCGCTACTCGGTTGATGCCGACTGGCGCGTGCCGCACTTCGAGAAGATGCTCTACGACCAGGCGCAGCTGGTGCTGGCCTATCTCGAGGCGGCCCAGCTGACTGGCGATCGGTTCTTCGCCGAAGTCGCCATCGACACCCTCGAATGCGTCCGCCGCGATCTGACCGATCCGGGCGGCGCGTTCTATTCGGCCGAGGACGCCGACAGTGTGCCGCCCGAACGGGCGAGAGAGCCACACCCGCACAAGATGGAGGGGGCGTTCTACATCTGGTCCGACGAGGAGATCGGCGAGGTGCTGGGCCAGGATGCCGACGTGTTCCGGATGCGATATGGGATTCGCCCTGGCGGGAACGCACCGGCCGACCCGCAGGGGGAGTTCATCGGGAAGAACCTGCTGTACACCGCGCAGTCGCTGGATGACATCGCCTCGTCCACGGGCTCGACGGTCGATGACATCGAGGCGTCGCTGCGCCGGTCGCGAGCCGCGCTGATGGCGCTGCGGTCGCAGCGTCCGCGGCCGCACCTGGACGACAAAGTCCTCACGGCCTGGAACGGGCTGATGATTGCGGCGTTCGGCAGAGCCGCGCGCGTGCTCGACGACCCTCGCACTTATCTGGCCGACGCGCATCGAGCCGCGACCTTCATCAGGACACGTTTATGGGATCCGTCGACGCGCACCCTTCTCCGTCGATATCGCAACGACGATGCCGGCGTTGAGGCCTACGCCGAGGACTACGCCTACCTGATCTTCGGTCTACTCGAACTCTTCCAAGCGGATGGCGATGCGCGGTGGCTCGATTGGGCGGTCGCTCTTCAGACGCGGCAGGACGAGTTGTTCTGGGATCCGATCGAGGGCGGCTGGTTCAGCACGACCGGCCAGGACGACTCGGTGTTGCTGCGGTTGAAAGAGGACTACGACGGCGCCGAGCCGGCGGCGAGCTCGGTGGGGGCACTGAATCTGCTCGTCCTCGCGCATCTGGGCGTCGCCGATGCGGCGACGGACTTCGCATCGAAGATCGAGTTGACCTTCGGAAGCTTCGCGCAGCGCGCGGCGCTCGCCGGCCGCACGGTCCCGATGATGCTGGCCGCGCTCTCGGCATATCATGCTGGTATCGCGCAGGTCGTGCTCGTTGCCGCTGATGGCCGCGGCGAGACGGCGGCGCTTGCGGAGGCGGTGAGGACGCATTATCGGCCGACGCTGCTGACGCTGCCGGTCAGCTCGTCCGACCGCAACGAGCTTGCACGACGACTCCCCTGGGTCGCTGCCCTGCACGAGCGCGATGGGCGTGCGACGGCGTATCTGTGCCGCGGCTTTGCGTGTCAGGCTCCGACGCATTCGGCCGAGGAACTGGGCCGGCAACTGGACGAGCTGTAATTCAGAATTCAGAATGCAGGATGCAGAACCTGGACTCACGAGGACCGATGACATTGTCTGCATTCTGAATTCAGCATTCTGCATTACAGTGTAAGGGGATGGATATCACCGTTGACGTCTGGCTCCGGGGCGAGAATCACGCGACGACCCACGTGATTTGCCCGGTGCACCGCGAGCCGCGCGAGTGGACCGACACGGACGTCACGTCGCTGCTCGTGGCAATGTTGAGGATGCTCGATCGCGCGAAACATCCGGACGCTCCCGACGATCGACCGGTGGCGCTGCGTGGCTTCAGCTGGATCGTCAACCCGTTCGAGTCCGGTGGGGTGGTGATCGCGATCGAGATGACGCTGGGTGCCATCGTCGCCGGGCCGTTCGACATTCCCGAGCGCGAGCTGAACACGATGATTCAGAACGTGCTCGCCGCCGAACGCGCGAAAGTGCCGGCCGTATCAGGCGGGCCGACGACGGTTCACTGAGCGCGAACGTGGGTCCGGCTTTAGCCGGACCTGATTCGTTCGCGGGCAAAAAAAATGGCCAACAGCCGGCGGGGGCGAATCCGCCGGCTCTGGCCTGCGGGGACTTACGACGTGGTATGAGGTTGTCGCAGGAGAAGGCGACGCGTCGTGAGTCCCCGCTAATCAGCATATCGCACTCCGGGTCGCGTGTATCGACCTATAAAATCAGCAATATCAATAACTTGCGGGCAGATCTCAGGCGCAGATCCGCGAAGTCCCGCTATCGGACGGGCCTCAGCCGCTCCTGAACGGCCGCCTCGCACGTGCCTGGCAGGGTCAGAACCATCGATGCGCGACGATCACGACAACGCATTCGAGATGGCCGCGTCGGCAGTGCGATTCGGCGCTGGTGTGACGCGCGAGGTTGGCGTGGACTGCGCCGATCGAGGCCTGCGTCGCGTGATGGTCGTGACCGATCCGGTGATCAGCCGTCTGCCCCCAGCGCAGACCGTGCTCGAGTCGCTCGAGATCAACGGGATCGAGGCCGTCGTCTACGACCGCGTTCGGATCGAGCCGAGCGACGCGTCGTTTGCCGATGCGATTGACACCGCGCGCCGGGAGTCGTGTGACGGATTCATCGCCGTGGGCGGTGGCTCGGTCATCGATACAGCCAAGGCGGCAAACCTCTACACCACGCATCCACCTCGAGACTTCCTCGACTACGTCAATGCCCCCATCGGCTTGGGTGTGCCGGTGCCCGGTCCGCTCAAACCGCTCTTCGCGATCCCGACCACCGCCGGGACCGGCAGCGAGACCACGGGCGTGGCCATCTTCGATCTCGCGAGCCGAAAGGTGAAGACCGGCATCTCCAGCCGCTGGCTCAAGCCGACGCTCGGCTACCTCGACCCCGACCACATCCAGACGCTGCCACCTACCGTCGCCGCGTCGGCGGGTCTCGACGTGCTGTGTCATGCCGTCGAGTCGTTCACCGCGCTGCCGTTCACCGAGCGGCCGCGACCCGCGCGTCCGTCGGCTCGTCCGAGCTATCAGGGGTCGAACCCGGTCAGCGACGTCTGGTCGCTCCAGGCACTCCGGATGGTGGCGGCCTATCTGATTCGCCTCGTGCGCGATCCATCGGATGCGGACGCGCGCAGTCAGATGTTGCTCGCCGCATCGTTCGCCGGGATCGGATTCGGGAGCGCGGGCGTCCATCTGCCGCACGCGATGGCGTACCCCGTTGCCGGCGGCGTGAAGCGCTACTGCCCGCCAGGGTATCCGGCCGATCACCCGCTGGTGCCGCATGGCTTCTCGGTGATTGTCAACGCCCCCGCGGTATTTCGATTCACGGCATCAGCGAATCCAGAGCGTCATCTCGTCGCCGCCGAAGCGCTCGGTGCAGACATCCGTAGCGCGGGGGCTTCAGCCCCCGCCAAGGAGTCCGCGGCCGATGCCGGTCGCATCCTCGCCGATCGCATCACGTGGTTCATGGAACAGCTCGACGCACCGATCGGTCTGCGCGCGCTCGGCTACTCATCGTCCGATATCCCTGCGTTGGTGGAGGGGACGCTCGCCCAGGAACGATTGACGAAGCTCTCGCCGCGACCGATCAACCCCGATGACCTCGCGCGGCTCTTCGAGGACGCCATGTAGTGTCCGGCTCGAGCATATAGTGTCCGGCTTGAGCCGGACCCTGTATGGGCTGCCTTCAGGCGGCCCAACGTCAAGCGCAGACGAGGAGAAGACGTGATAGACCCCGGAACAGTCGTCATCGGGATCATCTGGCTGCTGATCCTCTGGCTGGTCATCGGCGCGTGGCGATTGCGACGCAAGCGCGTGACCATTGGACCGGGGGCGGCCGGTGCGATCGACGACCTCCTGACCGATCAACGCCGCGCGGCGATCGAGATCATCGTCGAGGAACGCACAGGGGAGCGGGATCCTGAAGACCGGGACGGCAATCTGCCGGATCTCGAGGTCCC
>DASRJR010000469.1:0-6743 GCA_035649395.1 Vicinamibacterales bacterium | reverse complement strand
CGCTCGCGAAAGCCTCGGATGTGATCGAACGGCAGGTCGTGCTGATGGCGCGTCTGCTCGACGATCTGCTCGACGTCGGCCGGATCACCAGCGACAAGCTGGAGCTGCGGCGCGAGCGGGTCGACCTCGCCACGGTCATCCGTGATGCCGTCGAGATGTGCCGGCCGTTGATTCAGCAGCACGATCACGACGTCACCGTCGTCACGCCGCCCGACCCGATCTATCTCGACGCCGACCCGGCCCGTCTCGGTCAGGTGTTCGGCAACCTGCTGAACAACGCGTGCAAGTACACCGAGCGGGGGGGCCACATCTCGATCACGGCCGAACGCCTCGCGGGTGACGTCATGGTCACCGTCACCGACAACGGCATCGGCCTTCCCCAGGACCAGCAGTCGAGCATCTTCGAGATGTTCTCGCAGGTCGATCGCGCGGCGAACCGGCCACATGGCGGGCTCGGAATCGGTCTGCATCTCGTGAAACGTCTCGTCGAGATGCACGGCGGCCGCGTGGACGTGCAGAGCGAGGGGCCCGGGCTCGGCAGCCGGTTCACTGTTCGTCTACCGGTGATGTCGCAGCTGCCTCCACCGACACCACCTGACCTCACGGTGCACGCGACGGCCGACACCATATCCGCCACGCGCCGCATTCTCATCGTCGACGACAACGTCGATCACGCCGAGTCGCTGGCGACGCTGCTCTCCACCGAGGGCCATGAAATCTTCGTCGAGCACAACGGCATCACCGGGCTGCAGGCCGCCGAGCGCCTGCAGCCAGATGTCGTGATGCTGGATCTCGGCCTGCCGTACATCGACGGCCTCGATGCATGCCGCCGCATTCGCGAGCAGCGCTGGGGCCGGCAGATGCTGCTGATCGCCGTCACCGGCTGGGGCCAGGACATCGATCGTCGTCGATCGAGCGAGGCGGGATTCGATCATCACCTCGTGAAGCCGGTCGACGCGCGGATGCTTCAGTCGCTGCTCGCCGGCCAGCAGCCGAGCGCGTCGAGCACTGGTGTGTGAGTGCGGCGATGCACTACAATCAGAAGTTCCTGGGCCGGTAGCTCAATTGGCAGAGCAGCAGACTCTTAATCTGCGGGTTGGGGGTTCGATTCCCCCCCGGCTCACCAGACTTCGCTCGCCCTTCGGGCGAGCTTCGTCCAGGCAGGCGAGCACGCTGACACGCGGAGTCTGTCGCGCCGTAGCTCGCGCAGCGAGCGAAGGCGGACCTCACCCTTCTTCGCACTCCGTTCCCACACCAAGCAGTTGAAAAGTGGTGCCGTTATCGCAGTTCGATTGAATCGATTTCGGTCGTACGCGATTCCTTCCGGGAAGAACAGCGCCTGCAGCCGTTGCCTGTAGTCGAGCGAAGCCTGCACCCACAGGTCTGAAGCCCGCGGCAAAATGCGTTCTGCGAACGCCAGAATGCCCTGCCTGTCAGCACCGCTGATCCGCTGACGAACCCGGCGCACCGAAACATTAACCTCGCTAGCGTTGAGGGGGTGGCGGCGGAAGGTAGCGCCGTGGTTGCGACACCCCTTCTTGGGCTGATCGACAGATACACGCCAGCGAAGATCATCGCATTGCCGTCCCGGTCTTAACCGTCTCGGCAGCCCTCTGCATCCACCGTGTGATTGTGGACTGGCTGACACCCAGCAGCTTGGCCGCGCGAGTATATGAGCCGCTTTGCTGGGCAGCGGTAATCGCTGCATCGATCCGCCGCTGGCGTTCGTCGTCACTAATGCCTGTGGTGAAGGCAGGAGTTGGCGTCACGATGACTGCCGCTCCCGTTCGCGCGCCCGCTGCGCCCAATGGCGATCGATCGCCGACACGACCGCGTAGCGGTTCCTGCGTCCGACAGACCGTCGACGGGGTTGTTGGTGTCGTAATCGTTGTCGTTCATCTACGTCAATCTCCTGATTGCCGATTGACCGGAGCATCGTTGCGATCGTTGCCCCCGTTCGTATTGGTGTGGGACTGGTTTGGGCGTCGAGACACCCTCACCGGCCCTGATTGGTTTGCTGCTGATTGGCCGCGATGACGTTGCGGCCGGTAACGAAAACTCTTTGATTAGGGTCCCTACACGCGGGACGGCTTCCGGCCGATAGGGTGCCCAAATGGTTCGCCTCACCCCGCCGGCTTTCATCGTTCTGGACAAAGCGCCGGAAGACGACCGGGTTCGTGATTTAGCGCCCATGCCTCGCGGGGCAATCGTGTTCTTGGTGATCGTCGTGACCCTCACAATTAGCGCCGCGCTGATCGGGAAGTTTTCGGCTCGCACACCAGTGCGGCCAGCACCAGTGCCAAGCAGCCCGGCGTGGACGTGCTGGAGCACCGACGCGAACTACTGCAAGTAACCCGTGGTGCGCTGCTCCGAGGATGGATTAGCCGATGGGACTGTCTCGGGGTGCGTTGCCCCTTGAAGCCTGTGAACGGCTGACTGGAGACCTGGGGTAATCGACCGATAGAGCGGCCATGGGGAACCTCGCGATCCTCGGCCTCGCGTTCCTGGGGATTTGGATTCTCGCTGGTGCGCGCTGGCGTCGGCCAACGTCTAGGCGCTGAGCCAGTGCTGGGCTGGCCCCGCACACCCCGAGACATCGCCCAAAAACGCCTGTCTATGTGAGTGGTTTGGTGTCTCGCGTGTGTCCTGGCTACTGCCTGATCGACAGCTGCCCGTCGACATCGACGAGCCACGCCTGTTCCGCCTTGCGCAAGCGGCTAACGGTCTTGCGGAACGTGTCGCTATCGACAGTCGGCCCAAGCTGTCGGCGGACCTCCGCCCGGGTTGCTGGTCCCGCCTTCAATAGTTCGCGGATACGGGTCGCAACTGACGTCTCCCCCGACTGCGTGGTAGGCAACCGAGTCTTCAACTGAACCGCCCCCCGGTCCTTACCGATGACAAGCAGGAGTCAGCTTGGCTCTCGCTCTAGCGGGCCGAAGTTGGTCTTGCGGTGGAAAAGGGTAAGGTCTGTGGTATCGAAGTCGAGTCCCGACTTGCTGCGCTCTGCTTCGAAATACCACGATGACCGCGCCGAGCTATGCCAGAACACCGACCCGAACGGTTTCATCTTCGCCGCATCACCACCCTTTGTCATGTGCGCGAGATGCAAACTCCCGACGCCGAGCGACCTTACACAGTTAGCGTAGGAGGTCGCCACGTCGGATGACTCGACGCCTCCACCGCACGCGTAGCCAATCGAGTCTACGACAACGTAATCGATACGGTGCCCTTGATTAATTCGATGCGTTTAAGAAAACGAGATTCTTCGAAGCCCTCGGTATGACACGTACCTCGTGGCGAAGTGACCACACGCGACTCGTGAAGGACCGCGGCGCCGCCTACTCACGTCAGGCGGACACTCGGACGTGAGAACGGCGCCCGCCCACCGAACAATCCGCTCGACGCACTCGAGGCAGCACTCACTCCGGCGCAACTCGCAAGCCTCACGAACTTGGCGTAGCATGACTCGATGGACTCCCTGCTGCGCGATCTCCGCTACGCGCTGCGACGCCTCGTCGCCGCCCCCGGCTTCACCGCGATCGCGATCGTGACGCTCGCGCTCGGCATCGGCGCCAACCTCGCGATCTTCACGGTCGTCAACGCGGTCCTGCTTCGGCCGCTTCCCTTCCGCCAATCCGATCGTCTCGTGCGCATCGCCGCGGATGCGCGCGCAACCAACGGCCGCAACATCGGCATCTCGCAGCCCGAGCTCCTCGACCTGCGCGATCGCGCTGGCATCTTCGACAGCGTCACCGCGCTGTGGCCAGTCAGCGCGTCGTTCGTTGGCGGCGATCGCCCCGAGCGGATCGAAGTGCTGGTCACGAGCCCGACCTACTTTCAGCTGCTCGACGCCTCGCCTCAACTCGGTCGCGTCTACGGATCCGCAGACGCCGTTCCAGGATTCTCCGATGCCGTGGTGATCAGTGACGGTCTCTGGCGTCGTTCATTCGGCGCGTCGCGCGACGTCATCGGACACAAAGTCGTGATGGACACCGACACCTACACGATCGTCGGCGTCATGCCGGGGGCCTTCCATCATCCCGGCGAGACGGTTCGCGGCGAGGTCGACATGTGGAGCGCGTCCGGTTTCGCCGCGTCGCCCTTCGCCGACCCGCCGCAGCGTCAGCAGAACTTCATTCCCGGCGTGATGGCGCGTCTCAAGCCCGGCATCTCACTGCCGCAGGCGCAGGATCGGCTCGCGGCGCTCGCCGCCGACTTGGGATCGACGTATCCGACCAACTATCCCGCCAACGTGCGGTGGACGCTCCGGCTCGAGGGAGTCCAGAACGAGCTGACGAATCGCGTCCGCCCGATGCTCGCCGTACTGATGGGCGCGGTCGGACTGCTGCTCATGATCGCCTGTGTCAACATCGCGAACCTCACGCTGGCGCGCGCGTCGAGACGCGTGCGCGAGATCGCCGTGCGGCGTGCGCTCGGCGCGACGCGCGGTCAGCTCATTCGACAGTTGCTCATCGAGAGTCTCGTCGTCGCGGTCGCCGGTGGGGCCACTGCGCTGGTGATGTTGGCGTGGTCGAGGGACTGGATTGTCGCCATGATGCCAACTGACCTGCCGCGACTTACCGAAGTGCGATTCGACAGCGGAATGGTCGCCATCGGCCTGGCCGTATCGATCGTGGCTGGCGTCGTGTTCGGCGTGGTGCCGGCGCTGCAGGCATCGGCCGCCAATCCCGCCGACACGCTGAAGGACGCCGGCCGTGTTGGCGCCGGGCGTCGCGAGCGCCGCTTCCGCGGCGCGCTCGTCGCCGCCGAAATCGCGATCTCGCTCGTGCTTCTGGTCGGCGCAGGCCTGCTCGTGCGCAGCTTCTGGAGCATGCTGCAGGTCACGCCCGGGCTCGATCCGACTCGCCTCGGTTTCGCCCAGATCTGGATTCCCGTCCCGAACGATCAGGCGAAGAACCCCTATGGCACGCCTGCCCAACGCAACGCGTACATCAACGAGGTGCTCAGACGCGTCGGCGTTCTGCCCGGCGTCGAGTCTGTCGGTATGAGCGCCAGCAACCGGACACCGTTCAGCGGATCGGGCGTCACACAACGCTTTACGTTCGTCGGCGAATCGACGGCCCCGGCCGACGTCCGCCGCGCGCAGTTCCAGGTCGCAAGCCCGGAGTATTTCGCAGCCTTGAAATCCCCGATCCTTCGTGGCCGCGCGTTCACGGCCGGCGACACGATCGGAACCGAGCCGGTGGTGATCGTCAACGACACGCTAGCCAGGACGCATTCTCGCGGCACGGATCCAGTCGGGCGCAGCATTTCCCTCGGGCCCCAGTCCGCACGGATCATCGGCGTCGTCGCTGATATTCACGACGATGGGCTCGATGTGCCCGTCTCGTCGAGAATCTACTTCCCGCTGTTCCAACGCTCGAGCAACGCGCTGACGGTTTTCTATCGCTCATCGACGGAGCCCGCGTCGCTCGGCCCAGCAATCGAACGCGCGATCCACGCGGTCGATCCGACGTTGCCGGTATTCGGCCAGAGCACGATGCAGGACCTGCTCGCGGACTCGATGGTGCGCCGCAAAGTGGTGCTGGCGCTGATGTCCACGTTCGCAGCCGTCGCTTTGCTGTTGGCGGCGATCGGCACGTACGGCGTGATGAGCGTCGCCGCGAACGAGAGGGTGCGCGAGATTGGCATTCGCATGGCGCTCGGGGCGCAGCGCCGCGACATCGAGCGATTGATGGTGCGCCCCGGCCTTGTCCTGGCCGCGATCGGAATCGCGGGTGGCATCTTCGGCGCGGTGTTCCTCGCCCGCCTGATCAGCGCCGTGCTGTTCGAAGTGACGCCGACTGACGCCGTCACATACGTCGCGGTGTCGCTGCTCCTGATGTTCGTGACGCTGACCGCCTGTTACGTACCAACACGCCGGGTGACGAAGCGCGACCCACTCGCCGCACTGCGCACGGAATAGGATTTTTCAGCAGCACGTCAGACGGCGCCAACCCGATCAGAGGGGTGGGACCGTCGAACGTACTCGCGGCGCGAGCAACGATGGCTCGCCGCTATCCATCGTCCCTCAGTACCTCGGTCGGCTCCACTCGGAAGACCAGCAGAAGCGGCCCGATACAAGCGAGGGCACACACCCCCATCATGGTCGCTCCGTACATGAGCAGCAGCGCGGCATGTCTCGACACGGTGTCGAACCGCGCGACCAGGGCACCCATCATGAGGCAGCCCACGGCCACGCCCACCCCGACCTGAAAGAAGGGGCCGCGGAAAACGTTGGCGACGACGTTTGCGATCTGAGCCCCCAGCGCCACTCGAACGGCGATCTCGCGCGTGCGTCGCGAGACTGTGAAGGACGTGATGGCATAGATGCCTGCCAGCGAAAGCACGAGCGCGATGGCACTCACCAGCAGGATGAAGTTGGCAAAGCCGTTCCAGGCGCGCGCATCGCTGCTGGTCCCCTGGTCCAGCCTCTGGATGTCGCTGAGCCGAAGCCCTGGGCTGATCTCAGCAGCCATCCGGCGCAGCGACGGCAAGACCGAAGTGGGATCACCGCTCTTCACGTGTGTGGCGAGATACAGCGGATAGCTCTGCGTCCGGTTGGAACCCAGGGTGTGGTACACGAGCGGCTTGGCAGGATTGTCAAAGCTCATGGGAGCCTCGGGGTCTGGCACCAGATCGCGCACCACGCCGATGATTTCGAACCACGGTGCCGGCCCCTTGATGGCTTGCGAATCTTTCACTCGGTAACGTATCCGGCGTCCGACCGCATTCCGGCCGGA